>USSA01000280.1 GCA_900557255.1 uncultured Prevotella sp. | reverse complement strand
TTTGATAAATCTGTTGCTTTCATATCTTTTATAATTTAATCATTGTATATTCCTTGATTACACTTGCCCGGACATCTGCCGATTCGGCAAGTATAGTAATCATAATCTTGTGATAATGGAGAGTAGTGATAAACATTATGTTTGCAACCTCTACATATCTTATCTTGTAAATCCGTAATCATTGCTCTTCATCTTTTTAATGTAGTTGGTTTACTCTGCAAGGCTCTATAACCCATTCGTAAGATAAACCGCTGCACTGGCTTTGATTCATTCTTCGCAAATCAGCCGCTTGTTCTTCTGTTATAGGGTCATCTTCCAACTTCATAAGTTTCTTGATGCTTGCTTCCTTGTTTGTGCCTATATAAACCAAATCTTCACTTGAACGAGTGTTCCATTGGTCTGTTCGATAGAAAATATATACTAACATAATCAATTTGTTTAAAGTTCAACTTATCTTTATCATTGCTTCTTGATGTACTTCTCCAACAATTTAGGACGTACATTCAATGCTTTGGCGAAAGCGTCCAACTGACAAGCATAGCGAGTTTCATAATAGCTACGCTCCATTTGGTTCTTGGAATTTGCCAAATCTTGCAAGATGTCTCGAAGGTATCTCTTCACAACATACTTGTACCATTCTAACTTTTTGCCTTTTTTGTCAGTAATATCTGCCATAATCAAATCTGCTTTAAAGGGTTCAACAATAAAATTATTCTGGATTTCCTGATTCATCTGCCTTTTTAAGGACTTTCCGTTTCGTTCAATCCGAGATTTTTTTTAGAATCATTCCGGCATAACCGTCATCACCTAAGCCTTTTTACGTGCTTTAGAAGATGGCAGCCCAATAAGGCAGTAAGCCAAACAATCGGTAGAGAATTTTTGTAGAATACCCAATCTCTGATTGCGGAAGTCTGCTGCAAAAAATCTTCGCCGATAGGGAGAGCATCGACTGGTGTTTGGTGTCTGCCTGGGCTGCCATACCTTTGCACGTTAAAAAGCTGGCGGTGATGGTTAACGGCACAACCTATGCTAAAAAAATTGAGGTTGAACATAAGAAACGGAAACAGAAATATAGATATAAAAATAAGAAAAGCATAATAAATATTCCATATACACGTTATATAGAATATATAGTATTATTAATTAATGAATAGATATATAGATGGAAAGAAAAAGTTGTAAGATTATACATGTACATTTCCTAACCACTCATAAGAACTTCTACTTTGGCAGTGTTGCTGCCATCTTCAAGAAGTTCAGCGAAGAAGAAATAGGATATAGTAAGGAATATATCAGCCACGCTCTGGTGGAAGATGGAAATCACCTTCTATCCAAAAAGGTATTGATAATAAGATCACGTTTGATTAGATAAGAATATCATAATGAAAATCGGACAACCATCGGAGATACCGCTTTACAGGTGAAGCTGAATGGTTCGCCTGATGGCTGCGACCGATGAGGGAGCAGCCCGGAAATATAAAGAGAGAAGCATTAGGTAATACTTCGCTCTTTATTTGGTATTTTGCTACAAAGAAACATTATTATTTATGTTTTGCCCTCTTGAATTTCACATATTCGGGAGCCAAAACCTTTATATCATAACTATCAGAATTATCATATTTGTTACGGCAATAAGAAAGTATTCTTTTCAATTCCTCGTGGCATTCTTCACGCTGCAAGGCTGAATAATTACAGCAATACGTAGAATCCTTATTCGCATAATCAACAAACATTCCTGCACTATCATTGCAACCGAAACAAGTTATATTATAGATAGGCTCTGTTGTTCTCATAAAAACCATATCTCCAATTATTAGATATTTACCTGCTTTTTTCTTTATCTTGGCTTTAGAAGTAGCATCCCCTAACTCTCCCGACCAGCGGCAATCATTGTAATAATCATGACCCCATATTGCATATTGCCAATTCATAGTGTTTAATGTTTCGTTTTGTTCTAAAGGGTCATCATTAATTCTATTCATATCACGCCATTGAACATTGCGATAAAG
>USSA01000279.1 GCA_900557255.1 uncultured Prevotella sp. | reverse complement strand
ATTCTTCACTATATAAATCCAACAATCAAATATATCCATACACTCTGCCTCCGTGTGCTTGTCGAACAATGGCTGTTAGATTAATTATAATACAATGTTTGTATATGAATTTACATTATAGTCAAAACAAATCGCTATGGGTTCCATTGTTGAGAAACAGCAAAGTTAATTTTTCATCGTTTTGTTCCCACAGCATCAGCCAATCAGGGGTTATGTGACATTCCCATATACCTTCTAGGTTTCCATGAAGTTTATGCGATTTATATGATGGCGGTAGTTTACCCTCATTAGCTAATTTCTCTACAGCTTTTTCTATGAGAGTAGGGTCTAGCCCACGTTTCACTCCTTTTCGCAAAGACTTTTTAAATCTGTTTGTAAAGTCAATAGAGTATTTCATTCTAAGCACTGTTTGATTAAGTCGTGAGCATCTTTTGCATGATATACTCTGCCTGCTTTAACATCTTCTAGGGCTTCTTCAATACCACTTTTCTTTTCGGTTTGAATAACCCAGCCAAACTTCTTTGCCAGTTCCTTTAATAAGTTGAAGTCAACTTGCGGAACAGTTATAGTTGTTTTTATATTATTTATAGCTACATCCATATTGCTTTACTTTTAATGTTATTTTTAATGCTGCCGCAAAGATACGCCTTTTCCTCGTAACTTCCAAGGTTTTAGGGAAAAATGTTGAGAGGGGGATAAAGAAAAAATAGACGGCTCCCGGAAACGAGAGCCGCCTATTGGATGTTATTCTTGATTCCATTCGTTGAGTCCCTTTTCGATTTCTTCAATGGAAGGAAGGCTGCTGCGAAAATCTTTCGGCAGAGCTTGACCTAATTCATAGTCAGATACACCAATTGGCTTCTGTATATCACGAAGTGCATATTCTGCTTTTATTCTGTCTTTGGTCTTGCAGAGAAGCAAGCCGATAGTCTTGTTGTCGCCTTCTCTGCAAAGCGTGTCATCTATGGCAGAGCAATAGAAATTGAGTTTACCGATGTATTCGGGCATGAAGTCAGTGGCTTTCAATTCTATAACTAAATACCTGTGCAAAAAGGTGTTATACATCAGCATATCGATATAATAGTCATCACCTGAGACTTCAATGTGATATTGTCTTCCCATAAAAGCGAAGCCAGCTCCCATTTCGACCAAGAATTTTTCGATATGTTTGATGAGCCCAATCTCGATGTCTCTTTCGTCATATTGGTCGGTGAAAGTGAGCATGTCGAAAATATAAGGGTCTTTCAATAATGATTTAACCTCTAGTGCTTCTGTAGCAGGGAGCGTTGTGTCGAAGTTATTGGCGAGAGCGCCATGCTTGCCATAATAATCGAGCTTGATGGCTTCTGTTAAGTATCTTGTCTGCCAATGCCCTATAATGCATTGTATCATGTACCAATATCTTGCTTGAATATTTTTTACTTGCTGTATGAGAATTATATTGTGAGTCCAAGATAAGTGCTTGATAGGTAGTTCGGTCGGGGCGTTTCCTAATTGCGCAATCATTGATTGCGTAATTGGGATATTTCCAACTTTAGCCATGGTCAACTCCTTGTTGTACTCATTATAGAACTGCATCATGCACTGCATGTTTCTTACGGAGAATCCTTTCCTTTCAGGATACTCATTCTTAAGATTTACAGCTAGGCGCTGTAGAGTCTTCTTGCCCCAACCATCAGCCTCTTGGCTTTTGGTAAGCATTTCACCGATGTCCCAATTCATACGGAGCAACTCCTCGTTTGCTGCGTACATGGCTTTTTGTTGGGCAAAAGAAACACGATGCTTGATTTGTCTCAACAAAGACGGATAACCTTGGAAGTTTCCCATGCCTAATTCTTTTTGTTCAATTTCTTGTTTCATATAGAAGATTGTTTGTTCCAATCTGCAAAGAAAATGCAAAATCATCATTCATCGTCCTTTGCAGGTTCAAATAAGTCCTTATATCCAAAGAAGATGTTTCCATCTGCGGTTTTTGCGGAAATGACAATTCCTACGAAAGGATTGTTCTCAACTTCAATCACTTCGCCCTGTGTCC
>USSA01000278.1 GCA_900557255.1 uncultured Prevotella sp. | reverse complement strand
TCCATCCATATAATCACTTTTCTGAATATTTTTTGTATTTTTGCAGATATATTGCGCTAATATGGGAGTTGAGCATGGTTTATCCTCCTAGATTACAGGCGCATAATGAATAATCAAAAATTAAGTAAATATGGACATGGCAAAATATATAGGTGAGACTACTGAATACGATAAGAAGCAGGAAGTGGAACGCCGTAAAGTGAAAAATTGGCTGAAGAGCGTCAGCGCCTTTGCCAATGGCAGTGGCGGTTGCCTATTGTTTGGTATTGCCGATGACGATACTATCATAGGGTTGACCGATGCCAAGACTGATGCCGAATTTATCAGCCAGAAAATTAAGGAGCGCATTGATCCTATGCCGCAAATCGACTTGAAGATAGAGCGTGTAGAAGACAAGGAATTGCTCATTCTTCATGTGCATGGAGGCGAAGATACACCTTATTATTATATAGGCGACAGCGTTCTTGAAACCTTTGTGCGCATTGGCAACGAATCGGTTGTGGCTGATAGTACCGAACATAAGCGTCTGGTATTAAGAGGTCGCAACTCTTCATTCGATGCACGCTCAAGCGATGAAATGTTTGAAGATTATGCATTTTCCAAACTTCGCAGCCGCTACTATGCCTGGAATGGGCTTAGTTTCGACAAAAAACATTACCGTTCGTTTGGCTTGGTTGACAATAAGGGAATACTTACCTATGCCGGTCTGTTGATGGCAGACGAATGTCCATTGCGCCAAAGCCGTGTGTTCTGCACAAGATGGAACGGCAAGACAAAAGCAGGAGGAAGCATCGATGCTCTCGACAGCGCAGAGATTACAGGCGGACTTGTAACTCTTCTTGAAGACACCATGTCCTTCATCCGTCGCAACAATCGTACCCTTTGGTATAAAGAACCGATGCAGCGCATCGAGATTCCTCAATATATGGAACGTTGTGTGATGGAAGTTGTAGTGAATGCCTTGGCACATCGTGACTATCTTATCCAGGGTAGCGAGGTTCATGTAGATATGTACGATGACCGTATGGTGATATATTCTCCAGGTTCCATGCCAGAAGGAAGACTTATCCAGACGATGAACTTAGAAGACATTCCTTCTGTCAGACGCAATCCGGTTATCGCAGATATCTTTGCTCAGTTGGGTTATATGGAGCGTAAAGGTTCGGGCATGGGCAAAATCATCAATCCAATCAAAGCCCTTCCCTATTTTGAAGAAAAGATGCTTCCAACCTTCTTCTCCGATCGTGCCCAGTTTACTGTCACATTCCCCAATATGATTATGGCATGGCAGGAATCTCATCCTGACATTGAGGTAAACTTTGTGGAAAACGAAGGTGATACTCAAGATGTCCCTCAAGATGTCCCTCAAGATGTCCCTCAAGATGTCCCTCAAGATGTCCCTCAAGGTGGCACTCAAGGCGATGATATAGATAAATGGATAGAGTATCAAGTAGCTGTTTATCCTAAAATAACAACAGAAGAATTGGCTTTACAAATAGGCGTAACATCTAAAACTATTAAACGTCGTATCGCAAAAATGCCTCATATTGTGTATGTAGGTAGCGGCTATAGCGGTCATTGGGAAGTAAGGAAAAAGGAATGAAACAAAAACTAATCCTGCATCCATCCAATTTGCTACATAAAGGTACAGACAATAATTTATAAGAATGAAGAAAATACTTTTCCTACACGGATTCTTCGCCACGGGCAGCTGTCCGATGGCGAGAGCCTTGAAAGAGGCGTTTGAGGGGACGGCGGTGGTGTTGACTCCCGACCTGCCATTGCACCCAAAGGAGGCACTGAAGGAGATTCGCTCCATCATCGACCGGGAGCAGCCCGACTTGCTTCTGGGCAACAGCTGCGGCTCTTTCCTCGCCCAGATGCTGGCTCCGGTGGTGGGCATTCCTGCCCTGCTCGACAATCCGTATTTCATGATGACGGAGTTTCTGAAGGAGCGAATCGGCGAGCATGAATACAAGGCACCGAGAAGGGACGGCAATCAGCGGCTGGTGATTGACGAGGCGCTGATTGAGGAGT
>USSA01000277.1 GCA_900557255.1 uncultured Prevotella sp. | reverse complement strand
AATCCCTACCATAGGGATTAGGGATGTAACCGCCCTCCGGTGCTCAGAACCGCTACGCTCTAAGGTTGGCGGACCAAAGCGGTCTTCGCCATATTGTGCGGGATGGGACCGCCTGACTGTTATGGAGATCAGCGCTTACGTTCTTTACCAAATAATTCAGAATGCGAACCTAAACGAACTAATTCTATTGCATTATTGTTCTTATCAAACCAAATCAAAAGTGTATCATTTTCTATATGGCATTCCATATAGTTCTTCCAGTTGCCTTTCAAAGAATGAGGATTATATTCTTCCGGTATCTGATTGCCTTCTGCCAAAAGCTTAACTATCCCCATAAGCGTTTCTACAAATTCTTTATCATTCTTAAAACGCTTATAATCTTTCTTGAACTGCGAGGTCTTTCGAATTTCTTTCATAAACCCTATTCCTCCATTGATGCCATGAAACTTTCTAAGCTATCTACTCGAACTACTCCCGCATCATGACCACTCTCAGCCTCTTTCATTGCTGCCAAAGTTTCTGCGTTTGGAACATCTTCCAAAGCAGCACTCCTTGAAACTGGGGAGTCTGAAACTATTTTAACGCCTCTCATAAGAGAGAGGACATTCTTTAATTGCTCCAACAAAGATGGACTATCTATCTGTAATGTTAACTGTGCCATAACTTCTATATTTAATTCGCAGCAAAGATAAGGGTTTTCTGTGAAACCACCAAATTTTTGGGGGAGTTTTTGCTTCATATCCTAATGTCTCACACATCATCCAAATTAACATCCGACAAGTCTGCTCCAATAATCGTCACTCGATTGTTGTATTTGCGTATCTCATGCCCATCCTTTATTTGCCTGGTGTAGCGATTGGCATCCAACTGGAGGCAACGACACACATTGCGACTTGCAGTTTCCATGTTCTTGTCGATAATGATGATTTGTGCATCGTGGTTCTCTCGCAACATATCACAGAAATAGTTGTCGGCAGAAGAGAATGAATAGCCAAGAATGATGATCTTACTTGCACGCAGCACCATCTGAGAAGCATGATACCATGTATCAATGTAATGCTTGGATATGACAGGGCGCAACTTTAATGGTGGCAAAACACCATGACCACTGAGCAGGAAACGAGACTCATTGATCTTTTTAGGAATCTGAAGATTCTCTTTCCGAAAGCGAAGATTGTGGGTCATCGGGACTTGCCTGGGACTACTCCCAAAGAGTGTCCGTGTCTGGATGCTGGAAGCTGGGCTGCCCGACACCGCCTTGATTAACTCTTATAACTCCTTTTGGCTGGCATTGCTAGCTAAAAGGAGTTTTTTCTTACTGTTAAAGAAAGGTATCTTCGAAAACCTATCTTCTAAACAGAAGAAAGAAAAAAATACATACTGCTATCGAATATTTATTTATATTCCTTTGCCAAGATACATATTATATTTATCAAATTAATCTATATACTGAAGTTTTATTATAAATGAGGAATGTAAAGCCACACCAATAGCATCTATTTGTTAAAGAACTCCAGTTTCACCATTTCAATCTCAATGGTAGCACCGCAGATGTTTCGGATTTCATCACCTATAATGGCTTTCTTACCTTGAATACGCTGCACATAGGCTACAACTCCAACAAGTTCTCCGTCTATAATACGCACTTTGTCACCCTTTTTGATAGGGTGGTTCTGTATATCAGCCTTGCCAGTCATTACAATTCTGCGAAAATTGTCGAATATGGTATCAGGGATAGCATATGGGGCACTTTTGCCTGGTTCCGAAAGCATCTTATAGACATCGTCCCGAAAGCGGATTTCATTAAGTTTTTTGTCCTCAACTCTCACAAAGACAAAGGTGGTAAGGAAGACAGCCTCACGGACAACACGTTTACCTCGGCTGTTTATCATGATACGTCTTTCCAAAGGAAGCCAAGTCTCCAAGGCGAATTTTTTATCCTTGAAGTTTTGTTCAATAAGAAGCTTGAATTTTTTCTCGTAGTTCACCCTTACACAAGCCACATACCAGTGCATCGGTTCTGTTGCTACGAAACCATTTTCCGCTACATATCCTTCGCTTTTTTCCACGGCTTCGCCGTCGTCCCCTGCAATAGTGGACGTAACCTGTGATTGTATATT
>USSA01000276.1 GCA_900557255.1 uncultured Prevotella sp. | reverse complement strand
GTAATGGTAGCACCCATGATAGGCTCACCAGAAGCATCCTTCACATGTCCCTTAACTGCATTTGTCTGCGCAAAGGAACTCACCGTCAGAAGCAGACCGCTTGCTAGGGTCAATGCTCTGAGAGGCAATTTAATTTTTATCTGCTTCATCATTTGCTTGATTTTTAAGTTAATGTATAATATTAAATTATTTACTTTTTCTTCTTTTCTTCTTGGCTTAAGTTGTTGTCGTTCCTACTCAAAATGCCGTTCTGGTTCTTGTTTAGTCTTTCTGGCATCTTACTTATATTATATAAGGTAGGAATGGGGGCGCTTGCCCATAAACTTGTCGTTTCTGTGTGCAAAATTAAGTTCTTTTCTCTAATGTTGTACTATTTTTGTGTTAATTCCGTTATTTATTTTGTGCAAACGTTTGCACAGAATTTACTTGATTTATGTCAATGAATTCTGACCAATATTGAGGATATTTCGTAATTTTGCAGCACAACTAATAGCAATGGGCGATAAAGAAACAATAACAATGAAAGATATAGCTCGCGACCTGGGCGTAAGTGTTGCCACGGTGAGCCGAGCATTGAAGGACAGTTCTCGTATCAGTACTGCCCAAAAGGAGCGTATTCAGAAATACGCGCGTGAACATAACTTCTTTCCTAATTTCCTGGGTGAAGCTTTAAGACATAATAAGGTGAAGCCGATGAAGGTGATTGGAGTTATTGTACCTCAGGTGGTACACTATTACTTCATGTCGGTGCTTTCGGGTATAGAGGAAGAGGCTAGAGCCAGAGGTTACCGTGTGATGGTGGCGCAGAGTAACGAACGTTATGATAAGGAAGTTGCCATCTGCGAGGACTTCTATCAGAACAAGGTTTGTGGCATCATCGTTTCGCAGGCGAAGGATACCAAGCAGTATGATCATTTCGAAAAACTGCTGCAGAATGGGGTGCCGCTCATCTTCTATGATAGAATATGTACGGGCGTAAACTGTTCGCGAGTGGTGGTAGATGATTATATGGGTGCTTTTACCGCCGTTACCCACATGATTGATACGGGCTGCAAGAAGATTGCCTTCTACGGCTCGCCGATGAATCTGGAAATCTCCAAGAACCGATATAACGGTTATCATGATGCGCTGGTGAAACACGGTTTGACGGAGAACCCTGACTGGGTGAAGATCTGCGATGACCGTGCCAATGCCGAAGCGATAACGCCGGATATTCTGAGAGAGGAAGATCATCCGGATGCTTTCTTCGCCATCAATGATGATACAGCCATCGGCATTCTCTATACCGCTAAGCGCATGGGATTCAAGGTGCCTGAGGAAATCAGTATCTGCGGTTTTACTAATGGTGACCGTGCCAAGGCGAGCGACCCGATGCTTACCACGGTTGAGCAGCGAGGTGTAGCCGTAGGCGAGGAAGCAGCCAATATCCTGATTGGTCAGGTGGAAGGCTCCATTCCAAGAGATGAAGTGGAGAAGCGAGTGGTGAGAACACGACTCGTGGTGAGAGGAACGACTAGATAATGTTAAATGTTGAATGTTAAATGTTGAATGTTAAATGTTGAATGTTGAATTGACATTCTTGCTGGCGCCTTTTAGGGGGTGCCTTAACTTCTAATATAAATAAAAGCATAACAATATGAAACAAAAACCTGATTTAAGTTTCTGGAAGCTCTGGAACTTGAGCTTCGGATTTTTCGGAGTACAGATTGCCTACGCCCTACAGAGCGCCAACATCTCCCGAATCTTTGCAACGTTGGGTGCTGACCCACACAACTTGAGTTATTTCTGGATTCTCCCTCCTCTGATGGGAATCCTGGTTCAGCCTATCGTGGGCACGTTGAGCGATAAGACGTGGTGCCGCTTCGGCCGCCGCATCCCTTATCTCTTTGTGGGTGCTACGATTGCCGTCCTGGTGATGTGCCTGCTGCCGAATGCCGGTTCGCTCGGACTGACCGTGAGCGGTGCGATGCTCTTCGGACTGATAGCGCTGATGTTCCTCGATACGAGCATCAACATGGCGATGCAGCCGTTCAAGATGCTGGTAGGCGATATGGTAAATGAAAAACAGAAGGCAAAGGCTTATTCTATCCAGAGTTTCCTCTGCAATGCCGGTTCTGTAGCCGGATATATCTTCCCAT
>USSA01000275.1 GCA_900557255.1 uncultured Prevotella sp. | reverse complement strand
TCGGCTGAAAGCCGAAGAAACGGTTGGTGAACTGTATGGCAACCATCAAGCATTTGACCTCGAAAAACTCTAACTACGCCGCCGCCGAAAGCTATCTCACCTTTCAGCACAACGAGTACACCGGTCTGCCTATTCTGGACGAGAAGGGCAACAGTTCCTCTCCCTCGCATGTTGTTCGAAACAATTTCTTGTGCTATACTAATTATAATAGGATGTGTTGGCTTTTACGATACACAATAACATCTCATAGCTCAATCTTCTAATTTGCGAGGTCGAATTTATATGGCTATTCATAACAAATCACATCACAACCATGCACTAATGTCACTTAATAAAATGCGAAAGGACAACACATTAAAATATAAAACAGCGGCAGATTTTGTAACACCTGACAAATCTAGGATTTGCTTAAATATCATGGATTGTTGCGATTTCCTAAAGCAAATTCCTGACGAGTCAATACAACTAATTTGTATTGATCCACCTTATAATCTTGAACTTGCTGGCTGGGATATATATGATAATTATATTGAATGGGCTTCAAAATGGCTCAGTGAAGCTTACAGAGTTCTTTCAAAAAACGGAAATATGGTGATTTTTGGAGGCATTCAATTTAGAGATGCCAAATCAGGGGATTTGATTGATATAATCCACTATATTAGGACTCACACAAAATTTAAGTTAATAAACACCATAATTTGGCGTTATAAAAACGGCATGTCTGCCCATAGATATTTTGCAAATAGACATGAAGAAGCTATTTGGTTAGTTAAATCCAATGATTATTATTTTGATTTGGATTCCGTTCGGGAACCATATTCGGAAAAAGATCTTGAGGCTGCACTCAAAGACAAACGCCTAAACCCCGAAAACACTTTAAAAGGAAAAAATCCAACTAATGTTTGGGAAATCAATAGATTAAATGGAAACAGTAAAGAACGCGTAGGCCATCCGACACAAAAACCTGTTGAAATTATAGACCGTTTTGTGAAAGCTCTGTCTTATCCTGGCTCAGTTGTTCTCGACTTTTTTGCGGGTAGTGGAACAGTTGGCCGCACTTGTATTGCAGAGGGACGACATTGTTTAATGTGCGATAGAGATTACTCATCTATCGAATATTTTAATAAACACCTTTCTCTAATGAAAAACATCGGACAAAATGCAGATTACGAGCGTATAGAAACCGTTATGGATTTTTTTGATAAATTATAAGGAGAAGTGCAAAATGAAAGGAACTTTGCAATCCGATAGACTGACAATCCAGCAAAAAGCTGCTGAAGGTGTACTTGGCATTTTTGATGAAGAAGCACAACAACATGATCAAAAAGTGTCAGACAATTCAAAAATCACAATGCGCAAACTACAAGAGGAATTTCCGTTGCTAACTTTTCGATATCGAAAGAGTATTACAAAAAAGGAAATTAATAACGAATTACACAGAATTGACAACGAGCTTGGTCAGACACTATTCCTTCAAAGTGCAAGTATTATTCCCGATGGTGGAATAATCGAGGTTCAAGATGATAACGGAAAGTGGCATGTTGTAGTTGTTTCTGAAGCGAAATTTCAAGGGAAAGATATTGATAATATAAAAGCGGGAATTAAAGTTGGAAAGCACAATAACCAAGATTTGATGGCCGCAGGAAACGCCATTGAACGAGCTCATAAGAATGTTTGTGAAATTGCCAATTATATGCTCTCTGAGCCCTATTTTCCATATATTCTGTTTTTAGAAGGCTCCAACTTCTTAACTCATGATATTACCATACAAAGGCCTGATGGCAGCGACTATACTCTACACTATAATAATGGCACATTAAATCGACTTGACAGGCTTACTGCTGCCAATTACGGCATGAGTGTAAACACCAATCTTTGTAAGAATAAATTTATTCTCTGTAATAATCGAACTATCATGTTACAAGCTGCATCCATATATACACAGGGAGATGGCGAACATTGGAATAGCGCCGATATGGTAGATGTTATGCTTGAAATTGCGCATACTTCTCTGAGTATGTTGGGGAGTGTTCTGTTTAATCAGTTAACAAAGAAATAATAGTCGCTACATAATACTATTAATGCAAGTTTTCCAGCGACCTCCGTGACTTTGTGCTCGACAACCTTGCCAAGAAGGAGAAGCAGGTT
>USSA01000274.1 GCA_900557255.1 uncultured Prevotella sp. | reverse complement strand
TTCAGACCCTTCTGCAGACCATTGGTACGACGACCATTCGCATCATAGTATTCTGCATTGGCATCGTTGCTGATAGCGTTGAGGTTGTCAATGGCAGTAGTGCCATCACCCTTTCCGATGCTCAGCATGGCTGCTCTTGCCTGAGATACTGTGGCTGGATGGATATATGCACGCATCGGTTTGATACCCACGCCCTTGCCATTGCCATCTTTTTTCAACTCAGAGACAAGCCAGAACTTATCCCTACCGATGATGTAGTCGGTGTCTGTAAGACCCTGATTGTCTTTGCCGCCAATCTTGGTGAATGAACCTACGAGGTTGACATCTGTGTTTGTTCCAGCTACTGGCTCTTTAACGAGTTCTGCATTTTGTGCAGAAATGCTGAGTGTCTGCACACCCTCATTCATCTTGAAGAGCACCGGAGTGCCGGCAGGAATCTTTGCTCCTTCTTCGTAACTCTCAAGGGTGATGCATTCATTATCATTGTCAATACCTGTAAGACGATAGAACTTACATTCTGTTTCCTGGCTCTGGACAATGGCAAAAGGCAAGCAGAGCGTTCCCCAGGTAGTGCCAGCATTCATCGTGCGGCTGTAAGAGGCATCCTTGGCTGCGAACTTCTCGTAAGCCACGAAGTCCTTGCCATCGTCAAGAACAAGATTCTCCGTAGCAAGAGTTTTTCCTACTGCGCCAATCTTCTCCTCACCATTCTTACCTACCAGCTTAGTGAAATAGCCAGTCTTGTAGTTGGCGTATTGGTGGTCGATATCGAGCAAGAAATACTTTTGAAAGCCTTTGAGTTTTGTACAATTTTTGAACATATTCTTACCATTTTGTACATTGGTCGTTACAAAATTATCGCTGACGTAGATGGTTGTGAGAGCGGTGGATGATTCATCTAACATATTGAACATACGGTTCATATCCCTCACCTCCGCTGTGTTGAAGTTTGTGAGATCTAGCGAGGTGAGAGCAGAGCAACCTTTGAACATACCGTGCATATCCGTCACCTTCGCTGTGTTGAAGTTTGTGAGATCGAGCGAGGTGAGATTGGAGCAACCAAGGAACATATTGCCCATATTCGTCACTTTCGCTGTGTTGAAGTTTGTGAGATCGAGCGAGGTGAGATTTGAGCAGTCACAGAACATACCGTTCATGTTCGATACATTCTTGGTGTTGAAGTTTGTGAGATCGAGCGAGGTGAGAGTGGAGCATCCATTGAACATAAAGTACATGTTCGATACATTCTTGGTGTCGAAGTTAGTGAAGTCAAGAAATTTAAGATTGGAGCATTCCTGGAACATAGAACTCATATCCGTAATATTCGCTGTATTCAAATATTCAAGGCCTGAAATCGTTTCCAATGTCTTGCAGTTATAAAAGAATTCTTTCAATGATGTAGGAGCGTATGTCTTGAAACTCTCTTCGAAAACTATATTCTTGATAGTAACATTTCCTAAAGCTTTGCAAATTTCACCCACATTATTATATTTTTCTACAATGACACTGTTGTTTCCTATATCTGATATATTAGCATCAATAACTTTCTTGAAAGTCAATGTAGTGTTCTTAGCATTGTACTCTGCAATATAATTATTGTCAGAAATAGAGGTCGCTGTTTTCAGATCGTATATGAATGTGCGGTCAGCATTATTATTTCCTGAATAGTCTTTTTGGTAAGACAACTTCAAAGTATGCTCGCCAGCAGATAAAGATTCTTTTATCTCTATTTGTCTTATTCCGCTAATCTCCTCAAACTTTTTGTTATCTATAGTAATAGTGGCTTTATCACAATAAGATTCAGAAGAAACGAGATGCTTGAATGTCAAGAACATAGGCTTTCCTACTTTGAAGTTGACTACAGTCTCTGAAGTGCTTCCCTCCACATTATAATTACTTGACATCAGTCCTGTGCTTCCTTCTGGAATTTCGAAGCTAATATCTGTCATTCCTTCGGCTTTCAAGTCCATCATCTGCCAAGGATAATCACCATTGTCAGTAATGGTAATATCAGTTATACCCTCCAAGCTATTGAACAAAGCACAGCGGGGGTCTGTCTGCGCCACCATACGTGTAGGTACAAACAGCAACATGAACAACATCAATGGGAACAGAGCGATCCTTCGGAACCTACCTCCCCCATTGTTAATA
>USSA01000273.1 GCA_900557255.1 uncultured Prevotella sp. | reverse complement strand
GAAATCAGGAAAAGTCATGTCTCGTTTTGCCCACAGTTACCCAAGCCTTTGGGCATCTTTGCCCAACTACGTGGGGCATCTTTACCCAAGGCTTTGGGCACGGTTACCCAAGACTTTGGGCATCCGTACCCGTGTACGTGGGTATGGAAACCCGTGTACGTGGGTATGAGTATCCATGGGCGTGGGCAGAATTGTTCTGCTCTAGCCCGTGACTTTTCCTGATTTCAGTAGACACTTTTTTACTTTATAAACTAGAAAGGTAGACACTATCAATTTCATAAAACTGAAATAGTAGACACTCCTTATTTTTTGTACCTAATTTGATAGACACAATAAAAAGAATCGTACTATATTTGTAGTCACTACCCTTCCACTGGACTTACCGAACCCGGACTTGCTCTTTTGGTCTTGCAAAGATACACAATCTTTTTAAGAATCCTTCTTTTTCGAAGTATAAATTTTCTTTTTCCACATCTTTTGTTGGATACCTTGCTCCAAATGTACTTTTGACGGAGTTTTATAGCCTATACTCATGTGTGGTCTGCGGTTATTATAGAATTGTATATAACGACCGATAGTAGCCCTAGCACATTCGATGTCCTTGAACACATGTATGCGATAGACCTTTTCCATCTTGATAATTCCATTCACACGTTCGGCAATGGCATTGTCTGTTGGCTTATAGTCTTCCGTCATGCTGATACAGATATCATATTCCTGTAGCTTCTGAACATAAGCATCACAACAGTATTGTACACCGCGATCGGAATGGTGAATAAGCCCCTTGAGACTTTCTCCTCCATTCATTTCTATGGCCTGATCTATAGCCATCTGAAGAGCCTGAATGGACAAAGCTGCACGCAATGTATCAGCAAGTACCCATCCTACGATTTTACGAGAATACGCATCCGTTACCAAATGGAGGTACGCAACATCCCCATTTGCCAGTTGAATATAAGTAATATCGCTTACCCACAGCTGATTAGCCGAAGTAAGAACAATATCTTTTACCAGATTCTTCCATTTGTGATAACGGTGGTTTGAATTGGTTGTATGACGCGCCTTACGAGGAGGGAGCATTAACTGATGACGGCGCAGCAGTGTGAAGAAGCTGTCACGACCAGGTATGAGTTCTCTACCATAAAGTTCTGTCAGCATGAGCCAAAGTTTATAGCCACCAATACCAGGATCCTCATCTCGGATCTCACGAACATTATCCAAGATAATCTTATCACGATTTACCTCTGCTTCAATATCAGCCTTCGACTGGTAGAAGGCTTGACGGCAATGGCCAAATAGGCGGCAAGCAGTCGCAACTTTCATGTTGCGCTGCTCGACCAGTTCCATGACTACTTGGCCCCAGATTTTTTTCGTATTGGAATGTCAAAGTACTCTTCAGCGCGTGTAATCATCAGATCACGTGCTTCTGTTTCCAGCTTAGAGAAGGCTAAGGCTTTCTCTAACTCTTTGATGCGTTGCTTCAATTGAGCATTCTCTTCTTGATAGCTTTCTTTACTACGGTTTGCCATATCTGTTATATTTGCTTGTTCAGACTGCAAAGATAACAAATCTTTTTCATTTGCAAACACTTTCAGCCAAGTATTTAATGACTTGACTGATGCTATTCCACGACTCTTGCAAAAACTGTTTTTGCTGAGTCCTGACTGATAATAGTCGCGAAGTAAAGACAATTTGTCTTCCTTACTGTAACTTTTGTACTTTTTACTCATTACTAAACACATTTTATTAATTAACCATAAATGTGTCTATCTATATCAGTATAAGTCAACAGTCCGTTAGGCGTTAGGGTCCGTTAGGCGTTCCTGCGGACTTGCGTATCCACTAACACCTAACGGACTATGCGTGCGTGTATTTAACCGATTGGTTTAATTTGTGATATTTTGAGAAAATATTCTTGTTTAAATAGAAGAGTTTCGGAGAAAAATAGTATCTTTGCAGCGGCTAGAAGTTGGAAAAGTGGCAGAAATTGCCCTAAAAAGGGTTGGAAAAGCTCCATTTCTAGCCTAAAATAGGTTGGAAAAGTTCCGTAAAACCTATAAAATATGGTTGGAAAAAGTAATATAGACATGCTTAACAGGAAGATATACAATTATTTACGCAATTTCTTCGAAACAGAAAAAAAAGCTCTTCTCGTTTCTGGTGCTCGCCAGG
>USSA01000272.1 GCA_900557255.1 uncultured Prevotella sp. | reverse complement strand
AATATATAAAATTGCTATCTATTTAGTATATATTAAGTTTTGTTAATCAGATTCTTTAAGTACTTTCAATTTAGTTACAACGTACAATGCATAGAAAAATACAAGAGAAACGATCATTTGTATTGAGGCTGGAATTACTCCAAAATTTTTCATTGCATAAATTACAAGTCCTGTAGGAATTCCACAGATTAAAATCCTAAGCACTGTGTTTTTAGGGAATCTTAAATTTAATTGAGGAAGTACAATGACAACACTTAACAAGAAATATATGAAATTGGCTGCAAGTATCCTATTGTCAGGTATTATTAATTGTGTATTTAGAAACCATAATCCTATGGTCTCTGAAATCAAGATGAATATAAATGACAAAAGTAGGTAAATGCTGACATTCACATTAAACACCAGTTTCAATTTATCTATATCATTTTTCCCGAGTTCAAAAGTAAGATATCGCTGTGAAGCAACAGCCATCGCATTATTCAATATGCCCATCATTGCTACAACACCTCCAACCACATTATATATACCAAAATCCTCCACACCAAGGGTTTGGAGCACCACTCTTGATGTATATAGCCCCACCACCATGGTAAGGAACATACGAAGATATAACATTATGGTATTCTTCGCTATCCGTTTATTATTTACTGATGTTTGATTTGTCATTAAAATTGTATGTTTTTGACGTTATTTTTTTAGAAACACCTTTATTAGTGCCTACATTTGATATCTATCTGATTTATTAGCCATTTATTCATAAGTAACTGTTCAAAATTAATTTTATAAATATGAATAATTCACGAATAAGTTCGTACCCACAGAGGCCAAGGCCCTGTTCGTACAATAGAAAAGCGAGTCCGTAGTCTCGTAATCTATCGGTCTTATCCATTTGCCCTTAAGTATACGCCAAAGAATCTCGGCAGGATTAAGTTCTGGAGAATAAGGTGGAAGATAGACGAGGAACAATCCTCTATTCTCCCAAATTTTCCTCAGTTCTTTCACCTTCCGATTTCTATGAACAGAAGCATTGTCCAAGACAATTACAGTCTTCTTCGTGACATTGAAAGAGAATCTGTCAAGATAGTCCACAATCTTGTCTGCGTTGATGGACTCTTTTGTGGTAAAGCCTTTATATTGGTTCCTTTTGGTAATCATACCAAAGATATTAAGCCGGGCAGCTTTCTCGGATGGGATGTAAACATCCTCATTCTTGAATTGCCAGCCATATGGAACATATCCATTTGTACAGACATGGCTTTCGTCGGCATAATATAGCACAAGTTCCCCTTTGGAATCAAGTTCTTCAAGTTCTTGCAACTTCTCTTTCTTGTATGCGTAGAGCTGCGGTGAGGGTTTGCCCCTTGGGCGTTTTCTTATACGCTTATATCTTGCACCAATGTTTCTAAAAAACGTTTGAAGGTAATGTCACTGGCTTCTTTGCCAGTCGCATTCTGCCATGCCTCACGTGCTTTAGACACGCTTTGACGGTCTTCCTCAATTGCCTTGCGGACTGCTTCTTCATCAGAACAATCCATAATAGGCTTTCGACCCTGACCAGGACGTGTCTCCAAGCCTTTGATGCCATTTTCTTCATAACGTTTTACCCATGCGTAGACAGTAGGTACAGTCACCTCAAGCATTTCTGCTATTTTGGGAGCTGATTTACCTTCTGACTTCAGCAATATGGATTTGCATCTGATACGAAAACTATGAGTAGGGCCATTATGATAGCCTTTCTCTAATTTGAGGCGATCAACCTCTGATAATTCAAGTACTTTTATTGGTTTCATAATTCTACTTTTTCTATAAAACGGAAAATGAACCATATTAGTACTGATATATATAAATAATTTAGATCACTTACTTATTTGTGATTCCCCTATACCTAGCTCTACCACGAGGCGGCCTATGGCAAAAGATGCTTAGATATTTCGGCAAACACTCCACCAATATGTGGCTCACTCATACTTTCTTTGCCTATTATCTACTTCACGACTATATCTACGGACTAAAAAAACCTCCTGTCATGTACATCACACTTGTAGCCGCATCTCTTCTTTCGTCCTACATTGTTGACTTTATCTATCAACCCTTGCAACGCTGGCTCATGCCTCGTCTTTTTTCATCTAAATAAGATCCTCACTCCTCACTATGCCATGCATCACAGCAAAGATGGTGAGTGCGGAAACACTACGG
>USSA01000271.1 GCA_900557255.1 uncultured Prevotella sp. | reverse complement strand
AATATAAGTTATTGATTTACAGACGATTAAATATTAATTTAACGCAGTATTGTTTAAAGAATCAGATAGCAATGAGTAGATACAAGAATATCGTCTTCGATGTAGGAAGTGTATTGGTGAACTGGATGCGCATGAACCTTTATACCACTCTGTTCCATGGCGACAGGGAGAGGGCTAAGTGGATAATCAATCATGTGGTCACCAATGAATGGAATGATCAGACAGACTTGGGTAAGCCTATAGATGAATGTCTCTTTGATTTAAAACAGGCTTATCCCAAGTATGCTCCTTATATTGTTGCCTACTGGTACTGTTACAAAGATATGGATGGTGGTGAAATCCCTGGCATTTATGAGATCATGTGTGAACTGAAGCAAAGAGGATATCGTCTATACTGTCTTACCAACTGGTCTCATGAGACTTTTCCAATTGTCAAGAAGGTACATGCCCGCCTTTTCGACATGTTTGATGGGATTGTAGTAAGTGGGGAAGAGAAGATGGTGAAACCGAATCCGGAGATTTATCAGCTATTATTAAATCGTTATTACCTCCAGGCTTCGGAGAGCATTTTCATTGATGATAGGCCAGCGAATGTAGAAGGAGCCAATCATGTGGGTATTCATGGCATCCTTTTCAAGGGAAGCTTGGACTTGAAGCTGCAATTAGGTGCTTGCCTTTGATTTGATAACTATGATAATGGCTAGCAGGAGAGTAATACCCATCAAGGCACAGCTGGTTAAATGCTTTATCATTAAAAAAACTAATTGCTAAAGTTATAGTGATTCTTCTCAATAGTGTGTACTGCAAACTTTCTATTTACCATAAGACCTGTTATATAATGAAAGTGGGGATGAAAGCAAGTTTCCGAAAGAGGATGAAGAAATCTTGCCTCCTGCCGAACTGCTTGCCGACTATTTCAAGAAGCGCAAGGCTCTTGATCATGAAATATTAAGAGACACTAGTGATTCAATATATCATTCGTTTTTAATGAAAAAGTACGATTTTGTTCTATTCAACGAACGAAATGAGGAAAAGCAGCTTCTCCTAATTCTGCCGCATATTCAAAACCTTCGTAACTGAAGGCTGCCAGTTCCTCTGGAGTAAGAAGCTGATAATTCAGGATATATCTCACCATGGCTCCACGGCAAGATTTAGCCCATACAGCCTGCATCTTCAATCTGCCGTTTTTCTGGCGGACATAAAAGAGTGGCTGAATGACCTTTATCTCCTTACATACTCTCTTCCAATCAAACAGATGTTCATATTCCTCTGTTGAGAGATGGATGAGTATGCCATCGTCAGCTTTCACACTATCGATGAGAACATCCGTGAGTTTGTCTTTCCAGAACTGATTGACCGGCTTGTCGTTTGTGGCTTCAAGCGATACGCAATGCTCCATACGATAAGGTACGATACCATCCATTGGTCGAAGCAAACCATAGAGAAAACAGGTAATCCAGAGATGCTTCTGGGCATACTCTAAGGAGTCCTCACTTAAAGAACTGGCACGCAAATGTTTGTATGCCTGACCATTGTAAGCCAGGATAGCCGGCCTCTTCTCTGCAGCCATAAAATCATGATATCGCTTCCAGTTCGTCATTGCAATCTTGCTGCTGCAATCCAGTTGCTTAGCCAATTCCTCTACATTCATCATTGCCATTTCTTTGGCCAAGTCATTGGCAACTGATTGGAATAGTGGCACGGAGATAGGCTTCCTGTCTGCCTTCTCAAACATGATTTTGGCATTTGCCAATAATATCTGCATAATACGTTTATTTTAAAGGGTAACACTTAATGATAGTTTTGCTGGCAAAGTTAATGAAAATATGGCAAAACTCAAAGAAAAGTTCAATAAAAGTATAATATATTATAAATAAGAATGCGATATTGTACTTTATCTTGCAAAATCTGAAAATATTTATTATTTTTGCACAGTAAGTACAATATAACGCACTTAATGGCATGAATATTCAAGAAGTAATGAAATCCCAGCGTAAGGTCTTGGGCATTACCCACATTTAAACATTCATAAGATACCACTACTGTCCAATAAAATAGGGCAATTCGATCTTTGAAATAGTTGATTTATAGTCTTTTATGCCGTATTTTGCAATGAAACGGACTTGATTTTGTAACTTTGTAGCCAAAAATAATTGGCTACTATGTTTCAAGACAAATACGTTTTCGCTCAACTTACTGCATTTCT
>USSA01000270.1 GCA_900557255.1 uncultured Prevotella sp. | reverse complement strand
CGTTCTTTTCCGTCTGCTCCAACTCTGACCGCAAAAGTAAGCAATATTCTTGATACCACCAAACTTTTAGCGATGTTTTTTATCCCGAAGGACAAAAAAGGCATTGAACGCTGCCATTGCCGAGAGAAAAATACTTCCACATTTCTATTCCATGGCAACAATTCAATGCCCTATACCTATATACCATCCCTTACGAAAAGGTAAACAACCTGTCACGATTATCTCTTCACCACCATCCCTTTTCTGGCATTCACCGTAAAATTTCCAAGGGATGTCTTGACTTTATAAACGCCATTCTTCGATGATACCAGATTTGCCGATATTCCCATAAAGCCGACACCGCCGTCCTTCTTCTCTATGGTGTACTTTCCGAAAGGAGTAGCTACGATGATGTGGTGCTTGGTGTTCTCAACCACACCATACACTGTGCCGGATGGAGCCTGCTTTACCTGCTCGGCTACGCTTTTTACAGCATTTGCCACATCGGTGTTGTTACTCTTTGCAAAACTGGTTGTGGTGGCAGCTACTACCATTATCAACGAAATCATAATCTTCTTCATACCTTATTATATATTAAAAGGGTTATACTTCATTTTCCCCGTTCCACGATTCTTTCTTTTCTATCGCTTCCCGATTACGAGTGCAAAAGTAAGAAGATTATTTCTATCAGCCAAATATCTAAACCTACCTTGTATGAAATGCCATTCTGTATGTACCAAACGACAAAGAGGAGGCGTCATAAGTCTAAATTACAGTTGGTGCATAACAGTTGACCTACGCATGCACATCACCTGTTGTGCAAGCGCATATCAGCTGATATGCAAGCGCACAACAGCTGTTGTGCGACCGGAGATACTAACTAACTCAAAAACATATACTAGCTTTTCTAACAACTTATACTATGTTTTTCAACAACATATCAGTATCATTCCAACAAACAAAAAAGGGTGAATCATTAACTTATGACACACCCTCTTTGCTAAATCAGACACACAACTGATCTTATCTTATAATATTATACTCAAACTCATAATCCTCATTCTTCAGCCATGCAGGAACATCTTCCCCATTTTCCATAAGGCTTTCAATATGAAACTCCAAACTATCCTTTGCTTCTTTTTGCAAAGCATCAAAGTTTGGCGCTGTAAAAACCACCGCTCCAGGTACATTACTACCAAGAGAACCGCCATAATTTCTGTCGCACCACGCAACGTCAACAATAACCTTTTCCATCATGTACTACTTTAGATTTTCCAAATCTCCCCACAAACTCAGTATATTAGAAGCAAACCATACAAACTGTGCAGAGATATATGCAACATATGATGAGATAACCGCTCTGATAAATTATCGAAAACGGAGACTCATCTGCCTTATACAGCCTTATTGCCAACAAATCATTCTTCGTACTCCTCAGGTTTAGCATTCAGCAAATTGACAGTCGCCATAAACTCGCTTACCAAATTCGTAAACTGAGGATTATCCTTACGAATTATTAGAGCTGCATAATTATCATTTCCCTCTTCATCTGTTATCGTCTGAGGTAGAAAAACATATTCCTCGCGTTCTCCATAAATTCCAAACCAATATTGAAATAAGCGATTACGCATCTTCTGCATTCCACCACTCGTATCACAGATATAAAGAAATGCAGCTTGATTCTTAGCAAAGAATTCTTCAACGATAGCAAGAATGGTCTCTCGCACTTTTGGGTCACGAGGCGACTTTACTCTCTTAGGATTTGAGATACCAAACTGGTAAACCAAACCTTCATGAAGCAATTCGTCTCTCTCAAATGTTACAAAGATTTCTGCATCGTAATCTGTAATGAAACACAACGTATCACCAGCATCTGCCAACTTGACCTCATAAGGAGAATTGGCATTTATCGTGTCTAGAGACAAAGTTTCGACTACCATACTTCTATCCCAATAGGTTCTTTACCTGTACGTTCAAGACAACTATTCCTTACCAAGGTTTCTAGCTTTTCAACCATTTTACGTTTGGTTTCCTTAGAAGCATTCCAACGACGCAACGCTTCTTCTCTTGTTAACTTTGTTGTATTCATTCTTTATTCCTCCATTTTTAGTTCAAATTACAGCTGCAAAGATACAACATTCTAGTGTAAACGCCAAAGAAATAAGAGAAAATCTTTATTTTATCGTATTACATAGATTCCATCCCGTTCAATTCTTGATTTAAAGAAAGGATTCATGTTTTTGTGAA
>USSA01000269.1 GCA_900557255.1 uncultured Prevotella sp. | reverse complement strand
GGGGGTTCGAATCCCTCTCTCTCCGCAAGAGCCTTCTGAAAGAAATTTCAGAAGGTTTTTTTATTTCCGTATTTGTATATTTCCTTCATATTCATTCACTATCCACGACAAGAAGACTTCAAATGCAAAATTATGCTATATTATTTGGTCATATCAAAGAAAACATGTAACTTTGCTAAAAAGTAAGCTATATGCAAGAAAAGACATGACAATGATAGATCGCTGTTACATAGAAATCACTAATACATGTAATCTCAACTGCCACTTCTGTCCAAAACATACAAGGAAGAAAAGACAGTTGAGTGCTGAGGAATTCGACCTGCTCACCGATAAGATACGCGGGAAGGTCTGTTTCCTATATTTCCACATTATGGGCGAACCCCTACTACACCCTCTTCTACCCGAGTTTATCAATATGGCAAGAGAGAAAGGTTTCAAAACCGTACTTACATCCAACGGCACTCTGCTACCCAAAGCTATGGATCTCCTTGACACACTTCCCCACAAAATACAGCTCTCGCTCCACTCGCACGAGAGTAATGCCAAGGGAGAGCTTGCCAGTTACATGAACGAGGTGATGACTTTTTCAACCCAAGCAGCAGAGAAAGAAACCTGCATAGTTCTCAGACTTTGGAACCAAGGAGGAAAAGACCGGGAAAATGAAGAAGTAATGGAGCACATCGAAAAATTTGTCCCCAAACCCTGGAAAGAACGACCTGACGGTTACAGACTTACCAATAATCTCTATCTGGAGTTTGACAGGAAATTCGAATGGCCCAACTTTGATAACCATGTCGAAGAAAAGGAAATGATAAAAGAAAATCAGAAATCAGGTATCAGAGAAGAAAAAAGAGAAGTTTTCTGTAAAGCCCTACTCAAACAGATAGGCGTATTGGCAGACGGAACATTGGTACCCTGCTGTTTGGACCACAACGGAGATGTAGCACTTGGGAACCTGCTTGAACAATCGCTGGAAGAAATTCTGGCTTCACCCCGTGCCCAAGCCATGATTGAAGGTTTCAAGCACCATCAAGCCACAGAACATCTCTGTGAGACCTGTGAATCAGCCCTGGTAAGAAACAGTTTTAGAGGAAAAACAAGAAGTTAATAGGAATTATGAAATATTATACAGCAATGACAATAGCTGGCTCAGACAGTTGCGGAGGAGCCGGCGTACAAGCTGACATCAAGACAATGTCAGCACTAGGCGTATATGCCGCATCGGCCATTACAGCCATTACCGTACAGAACACCCTGGGAGTTTATGCCATCCAAGACATCAACCCCGAAATCGTAAAGGGACAGATAGAAGCTGTGATGGACGACATCCACCCAGATGCCATCAAAGTAGGTATGGTTAACGACCGTGCCACCATCCAAGCAATCGCAGAAACCCTGAAGAGATACCAAGGGGAATACCAGCATCTCATCATTGATCCTGTGATGGTTTCCACCAGTGGTTGCAGACTCATGCAGGAGGATGCTCTCAGCATTTTCATACAGGAGTTATTACCACTAGCTACCCTGCTAACACCTAACATCCCGGAAGCAGAGATACTGGCAGGAATGAAGATACAGAATAAGGAAGACATCCAGAACGCAGTTTTAGCCATCAGTAAGTTAGGCTGTAAATATGTACTCATCAAAGGCGGCCATTTCCAGGGAGCAGAAAAGATTGATTACCTCTTCGAAGACGGAAAGCCTATTACCAGTTATCGAGGCATTAGCGTAAACACACGCAATACCCACGGTACAGGTTGTACCCTATCCTCAGCCATCACTTCTTATCTGGCAAGAGAAATGGATATGAATACAGCTATCGCCATGGCAAAGACCTATCTTTCAGGCGCAATTCTGGCAGGAAAAGATGTACAGATAGGAAAAGGTCATGGTCCAGTGAATCATTTCTATGAACCCAAGGCACTGTTTATCAAATAACAGCCAACGCCTTTATATAAACAAATAAAGTCACAACGAATATGAAATGGATAGTAATCACTCTGCCCGATTTTATAGAGAATGAATCAACCTATATCAACCAACTCTTTAAAGCAGGTATAGACCTGCTACATCTGCGCAAACCAGAATCAAATATAGAGGAGTGTAAGCGACTGATACAGGAAATCGACAAGAAATGGCATAAAAAGATCGTAGTACACGATCACTTCGAACTTTGTCAGGAATTTCATCTTCATGGTATTCATCTTAACAGAAGAAACCACGAGATTCCAG
>USSA01000268.1 GCA_900557255.1 uncultured Prevotella sp. | reverse complement strand
CGAAGCCATAGACATAAGAAAAGCGCAAATGTTCCAAACAGCTACTATTTGGAACATTTGGCAAGACACCCATCGGAGATACCGCTTTACAGACGAAACTGAACGGTTCGCCTGTTGGCTGCGACTGAAGAAGGAACAGCCGAAAAAAAATAAGAGGCAGCAAATTTTCTTGCCACCTCCGTATTTAAGTTCAATACTTTTATAAACTATCAATCCACTTTTGCCCAGACTTGGTATTGAACCAAATCGCCAAACCACAACTTATAGCTAGTGCTATGCTAAAGATAAATGTCAATAAATCCATAGTTGTCTTATTTTATATTGTTATCATTATATTTCATAACCCTATTTGCGCAATATGCAAAACCGACAGCAGCTAACGTCCCTATAGCTGCACAAACGTAGTTGTGAGTAGCCATAGCCTTATCTGTAAGAAAAGGCGAAAGTGCAGCGATTCCTACACCGCTAATCAATAGATTTGAAACTCCATAAAGATAATCACAGAGCTTTGAGCGTCTATCATGCTCCTTTACTAGTTTACTAACCATTCTTTATTTAAATTTGTTGGCAAAGTTACGAAAAAGTTTCGTAACTTGCAAGTTATTACTAATATTTATTTCACTATTCTACTATAATCCTTAGTTTGCCCCTTATCTTTGTTTTCGATACGGATTTGAACCATCGTTCTTGCAGGGATAGTATCTGGCATTCTAGCCATAAGATATTCAATAACATCATTTACATTATTGAAGCCGACATCTTCCACCTTCACTAGAGCCTTGCCTCTATAATACAGCGTACCTTTGATGAGCTGCTTATATGAGAATCTTTCGAAATGGTCACCTTTCTCATCTGAAACATGAGTAGTAGAGCGATCTTCCGTGAAGAAAATCTTCTCCACCACCTTTTCATTGAGTTCCCAGGCTGGCGTAAAATCTAGCTTCACATAAGTTCTCGTAACTCTATAGCGATCAGAGTGGTTCATTGCAAAGCCAACCTCTGCCAACGTAGCCCCACATTCATTTTGAGCCACAGTAGCCCACGTATGGCGAAAAGTATAGACGCAATAAGTTTCATCATGCTTCATACCAAGTGATTTCTCGCAAACTTTTCTTATGCCAATGTTGACATTGGCACCGAAAGAGTCACTGGAAGTCATTCTTTGGTGGAAATTAAACAAGTAAGGCGACTCGGTCTTATCCAAATACTTCTCAAATAAAGGCAGGATGATTCCAGGCACTCGCATCTCGATATAAGCATTATCTCGTCGGGCATTTCTTGTCTTTGCTCGCTCATAGCCAATTATTCCATCATGATAGTCCTCTTTCTTCAACCTGTAAATATCAACGGTATTGATACCAGCCAAGCACATGACCATCATAGCAACATCCCTGCCTAATTCTGGCAAAGGAAAGACTCTGTCGCTCTCTGGAAGTGGGGCAGCAAAGAACGCCCGAACTTCTTCCATGGTGATGGCCTTCTTCTCAGGAACATCAGAACTTGGTATTTTCACCTTTAGCCAAGGATTTGTAGTGATTCGAATCATACCATTATCATAATCATTGAACTCAGCCAATGCTTGCTTGAAAATCTGTCTCACACAAACAGGGTACATCTCCTTGGCTCTAGCTGTCTTAGATAGAGCTTTTATCCAACCATTGATAAACTGGGTAGTAAGCTGGGAGAACATAACCTTGTTGCTTCCGGCATATCTTTCCAAATGCTGATAAGCCAATTCGTAGTTTCTTGCATTTCGCTCATGCCCATCATTATACATTTCATCATGATATTTTCTAGCGTAGTCAGAAAAACATATGTCCGCAGTACCTTTCTCCAAATATGCCACAACATCATGGACGCTCCACTTTCTAATCTCCACCTTATTCAACAACTCTGCAAACTTTGCGATTCTTGCAGAACAAGACTGAAGGACAAAAGGATCCTTAACCTCTCTGTTTTTCTTGTCCACACCTTTAGAATCAACAATCTTATCCGTCCTTATATATTTCACTCCACGATTGTGAGTGATACGGATGTAAACTGGCCAAAAGCCATCATTTCTCTGTTTCTGAACAATTACCTTAAATGTAGCCATAAAACTTCTAAACACGCTCTAAACGTTAAACAAAATTACTCTAAAACTTTTCTAAACATTTCGTTTCATTTTTAGCATTTTAGTGCTACTATTGCTAAAAACGAATTAAGGTAACTACTCAGCACCCCTATAGAAAACTTCTCGTTAATAAAGCATAAACTTGAT
>USSA01000267.1 GCA_900557255.1 uncultured Prevotella sp. | reverse complement strand
TAATTCAACTGTTTCAAAGATCGAATTGCCCTTTTTTATTGGACAGTAGTGAAATACAATTATGAAAGCTACAAGAATCATCACAACAGTGTTTATTGCACTTGCCTCACTTGCAGCCAATGCACAGGAAGGAGCATGGAACGGCGAACTAAACATAATGGGAACTAAGTTGCCTTTAGTATTCAACTTCTCTGGCGACGGCTGCACCATGGATTCGCCTTCGCAAGGTGCTAAAGGAATAGCAGCCGAGAAGACTATTAAGGACGACGGTACAATAAAGGTTTCGGTTGCGATGATTGGAGCCACATTTGAAGGAAAGATGGAGAATGGCGAAATTAAAGGTACATACACCCAAAATGGTTTCCCCATACCTCTTACACTAAAGCCCGGCAAACTTGTAGTTAAACGTCCGCAAACTCCGGTTGCTCCATTTCCATATAAGGAAGAGAACATAAGCTTCACAAATGCAGGATACACTTTCAACGGAACCCTCACCCTACCACAAAACTATTCTAAGACAACTCCCGTAGTGCTGATGGTTACTGGTAGCGGACAGCAGAACCGTGACGAAGAACTGTTTGAACATAAACCCTTTGCCGTAATTGCAGATGCATTAGCCCGTCAAGGCATTGCTTCCTTACGTTATGACGACCGTGGTTGGAATGATAAGAATATTGATTTCGGTCAATTCACAACAGCCGATTTCCTCCAAGATGCCGCATCTGCCTTACCTTTATTGCGCAAGCGTTTCAACAAGGTTGGAATATTAGGACATAGCGAGGGCGGCACAATAGCCATGATGCTTGCAGCTGAAGGCAAAGCCGACTTCATTGTGTCGCTCGCTGGCATGGCTATATCTGGTAAAGAAACTCTCGTGATGCAGAACCGCCAAGCTATGTCTGCCATAAATTTGCCTAAGGATATGGTTGATTCCTACTGCGCTACCATTTCAAATATTCTCAACGAGATTGCAAATGGCAAGAAGACAAGTGAGATAACCATCGACGGAGTGCCAGACAACTTAAAGCCTATCCTAAAAAGATCATTAGAGCAAGCCAACTCGCCATACATACGCCATTTCATAACTGTAGATGCTGGCAAGCAGTTGTCCAAGATTAAATGCCCAGTGTTAGCACTTAACGGCACAAAAGACACTCAAGTGGACTGCGCCGCCAATACAACTATACTTGAAACTGGACTCTCCAACTGCAAGCACACTATAAAGAAGATTGATGGTGTAAACCATCTGTTCCAACATTGCTCAACTGGCAGCGTTGTGGAATATCAGCAAATAGAAGAAACTATTGCTCCAGAAGTGCTGGAGACAATAACCAAGTGGATTAACGAACTGTAATAATAATTATAAGTGGGTCGGGCGAAGTGTGCTCGTGCCTTGGCGTCTATAATCTTCAAGTAGCCAATGCGCTTGCTATCAGATACTTGCAGTAGAAGGTTTCGCCAAGACAGATTTTATTATGCGCCCTTTTTCTTCATCATCAATCGCGACTTTTCTTTGGCCAGAACCTGCATATCCACTGCCACATCGTCTTCATCTACAATTTCTACGCCAGTCATTGTTTCTATCACGTCTTCCATAGAAACTACGCCACGGAGACAACCGTATTCATCCACAATAATAGAGATGTGTTCGCGCTTTTCCAGCATCTTTTCCCATATCTGATATAGAGATTCATCTTCATTGAAAGAAAGAATCGGGCGCACCAACTCTGATAATCTGGTCTGGAACTTGTCGTCTGAAACCTCCTTGAGCACCATGTCTTTCAGGATATAGCCCACGATGTAGTCTTTGTTATTATCATATACAGGGATGCGTGAGAATTTCCATTCCTTCTGTTCGTAAAACTCTTTGATGGTTTGATTCACGTTGGCAGATTCTACCACAATGGATGGAGTCATTACCTCTTTGGCCTTTACTCCAGCCAGGCGAATACAGCTTTTGATGATCTTGCTTTCTGATTCACGGAAGATACCTTCTGTGGTTCCTACATCCACCATGGCTGACACTTCCTCGCGGCTCATGGTGGCCTGATGGTTCTTAGAAGTAAATATCTTCGTAATCAGTTCTGAGAGCAGCACCAATGGATAGGTGATGAAAATGAGCACCCTGATAATTTTGGTAGATGACATGGCTAATGAGCGCCAATAGGAGGCACCAATGGTTTTCGGGATGATTTCAGAAAGCACCAGAATCAGCAGGGTAAGAATAGCGGAAATGATACCGAAGTATTCTTCACCAAAGAGTTTGATAGACTCAGCTCCTACACCGGCGGAACCGATGGTGTGGGCAATGGTATTGAGCGAAAGAATGGCACCCACTGGGCGATCTACGTTGTTTTTATACTGTTTCATCAACGAGGCAGTCTTGTTGCCTTGATTCTCCTTCATCGAGATAAACGACATCGGAGTAG
>USSA01000266.1 GCA_900557255.1 uncultured Prevotella sp. | reverse complement strand
CCTACAATCAAAACCGCCACAAGAAGAATAATCGAAATAATTTTTAGTACCTTTTTTGCCTTTACTGACACGTAACCACCCTTTTTCGTTATTTTGTATAAAAACATTGATGAGATAATTAAAATTATAGCACTATTTCATATATTTTACAAGGCAAAAAAAACAAAACTGTAAATAAATTCTCTTGCTCTACTTATTTAATTCAGAATAAAAACTTCAACTTTATTCTGCTTAAAGTATATGAGACTTTGGCTTTTTCTTATAGTTTGCGAATGTAAGTAAAATAAAAAGCCCTTTAAGGAAAGGATTTCTCCTCTCCCAAAGGGTTCAACAATCCGAATTTTATTACTTTTTACATGCTTTGTTACAGGAGATAATAATTGCAACAACATCAATCAAAACAATCCCCAAAGCAATATATGCGAAAAACGCCGGTAAAATATTTTCAAGCAACACCATAATCAAAAGAAGAATTGCTATAACAAATATTCCTATTCCGATTATTCGGCATAACTTTTTTTCGTTATATTTTGCTTTTTCTTCTTGTGAAGCCGTGTTGTACCCTGAAATAAGCCAACTACCATGTCCGGAAATTAAAACAACAGAAAGTATAATCAATATTGTAAAAGCGATCCATACAGTCCAATCCGGTCCGGTAGATATATCTGCCAATTTCATTATATACACCTCCGTAAATTCAGTCATATGCATAATATTATTCGTTAATCGGTTTCATTGTCGGAATTTTTGTTTCGGTTCTCTCATTTGCGGAAATAAGTTGTTCTAACGGGCATTAAAGCCGTTTGAATAGGCTTAAAAACAACTTTTCGGACGCATTTACATCAATATGGCACTCGAATGATGTACGTTTTGATGTAAATGATGTAAGTCGAACTATGAAACCCGGCAATTCTCCACTGATACTTATTATATTCATCTGCTGCCTGAAAGTCAACCGGCAAGCCAAATCCTATTATAAAAATAAAGAGATCATACTTTCCGAAACGGATTGTATGCTCTCTGTCTATTTGATTGTTACTGTGCCTTGAAGTAATTATCAAGCCGGAATTTATCGATTTCTTTATTATCTAATCTGTTAGTAATCTATCCAACAGCATCTGCCTATTATTTATAAACATTTCTGTTACCTGGTAACTCTCTGTATCCTCATATTCGCACAGATGTATGCGTCCATTATCAAAACAATAGATATCTGCATCTGGTATTCCTAACAAAATTGGCGAATGCGTAGCTATAATAAACTGTGCTCCCTCTTTTGCACATCTGTACATTTGTATCAACAATGTAAGCTGTCTCTGCGGCGATAATGCAGCTTCCGGCTCATCAAAAAGATACAAGCCATTTGGATTCATATTATTCTGTGCTAATGCAAGAAAACTCTCTCCATGTGATTTTTCATGATATTTAGCGGAAGGATGTTTAATATCTGCATATTCTTCCTCCTGCGTTGCAACATTATAAAAGCTTTCTGCCCTAAGAAAATATCCCCACTTTTCCTTCCGATAGCCTTTGGCAATTCTTATCGCATCACACAACTCTGAATGTGTATCATGCGTAGAAAAAACATAATTCTTCGTTCCACCCTCAGGATTAAAACCATGTGCTACGGCAAGTGCTTCCAATAAAGTTGATTTACCGCTGCCATTTTCCCCTACAAAAAAAGTAATTGGTTTGTTAAAATCAAGTTTTTCAACTCCCTTAAAAGCCCTGATTCCCTTCAGATAACTATCCTTATCAATTTTATCCCAATCAAATATTACCCCTTGTATGAATTGATCATTCACCTAATCGCCTCCTTGTAAAAAACACTTTCTAGTCCCCATCTTCTTGCCATTTAGACAAGAAGCATTCTTCACCTTCAGTTCAGTCAATTTCGATTTGTATTTCTGTTTGTTTTAAAAATGGGCAACTCCGATTGGAATTGCCCACTCATTGCACTAATTATGCGATTTTTTCTTGCTTGCACCGATTTCTGCATCAAATGATGTAAGTTTGATGTAAATCGCTGTTTTTTTAGTTTTTTATCAAATGAAGTACGTCCCGTCTATTCGGTAAAACGGTACATCTTTACATCATCTTAATAGAGCTTTGCACCTGCCGGAATATGGTCATCTACCATAAGGAGATGAAGCTTTTCTTCGCCTTCTTCTTCGTGTACTGCACTGAGAAGCATACCACAAGAGTCAATGCCCATCATTGCTCTTGGAGGAAGATTTGTGATTGCGATAAGTGTCTTACCAACAAGTTCTTCCGGCTCGTAATATGCGTGAATACCGCTTAAAATAGTTCTATCTGTGCCTGTTCCGTCATCAAGAGTGAACTGTAAGAGTTTCTTTGACTTCGGTACAGCAACGCACTCTTTAACCTTTACTGCACGGAAATCTGACTTGCTGAATGTATCAAAATCAA
>USSA01000265.1 GCA_900557255.1 uncultured Prevotella sp. | reverse complement strand
AGTAGCAAAAAGAGCATTTGGATACGATGGTGGCATCATACGTTTTGCACTGAGTCCATTAAATTATGACAAGGATGAAGGTGCTATTTCTGCTATAAAGAAAGAAATGTTTGGCGTAGAATACGACGAAGCAGGAAACGAAAAAGATGTTGCTGTCATTAAATCTATCCTGGACCAAGCTTTCGGCAATGGTACGTATGACAATATTGCAGGGGGATTAGGTCAAGCAGGAAACGAACTAGGAAATTTCTATCAAGGTGCCAAAGACCTTGCGCTGCGAGGCGGTGAAGAAGTCGCAGGAGCATATAATGGTGTCAAGGAGAGAATGGCAAATGGATATGGCAATGGTTTCGTTCTTGACTATAATGGTAATCCTATCGGGGATCCATCTGCAGAACAAATGCCAGTACCAGGAGGAAGCAATATATCCAATACGCTGTCCAATATGTTAGGTAATGTAACAAATGGAAACATATCCAAGCTGGATTTAGCATCACTCCTCGTCTCTTCATATCTCATGTTCGGTAAGTTCGGTTGGATGGGAAAAGCAACCAGTCTTCTGCTTGGATCATCAACCTTACATAAAATCAATGATAGAAGAGTTCCTGTACAGGAACTGGGCAGACAGCAAGAAGCTGCTCAAAGAAGTTCTGTTCAAGCTCAACAGCAAGCAGAAGAAGAGGTTGAGCGAGAATACGTGCACCGATACCGTTAAAGAACATCATTAACTAATAAGTATATATATCAATAGTTCGTTAAAATTTGAGATAAAGGCTAAGCAGTTTTACGCTGCCAGCCAAAGAGTTCTTTGATAGTATGACTAATTAACTTTCGGTTCGGTATTGTCCGACACTTGTCGAAAATTAATTTAGCGATGTATGTGTTTGCCATAATTTCCTTGAAAGAAGCCATGGAATACGGCACTCCATTTTCCTTCATCATCACTTTCGCAACATTCTGTGATGCGAATGATGCATTATAGGAAAAGTCCAACTGGTTCTTGTGTCTTGCTTGGCAATGCGTAAGACCAGTATATTGCTTTGCATCGCGAAAACAAAACTCTATTTGGAATCTTGAGCGATATGTGCGCAACACTTCCTCACCCGACATGGATGTCTTTGTTGAGAAGAAAAGCTTGTGTTTTCCGTTCGGCATAACCCAAATGACAAGGCGCACTTTCTGCTTCAATGCCTTTGAATAGGCTATGAGTGTGTAGGCTGTGCCTTCAAGTCCTTCAATATGCAACTCTGCCATACGTGTGAGGTCAAGTTTCTTGTAGTTGATTTTTCCGTCAAGTGTCTTGGGACGTCCAGGCTTATTGGAACGAGGTCCCGTATACACATAATATAGGCTCGCAGTATCCCTGAAGCGGCTGACAAGATGGAAACCGCACTCTTTGATTCCGTCCACAAACGGACGGATAGAGAAGAAAGCGTCAGCGACAACAATATCGGTGACCTTCAACAAATCCTTCTTATAACGCTTGATGACCGCTATGTAATGTTGCACGAGAGTCATGTTACGCAGTTTCAATTCTCCAGTAGATGGAGTCTGATGGGCGCGCAGCATCATGCAACTGTTGGCATGGACATCGACAAGTGCAAGCCCCATGATTTCAAGCCCATGCTTCATGGAACTTGCACAACCGGACCAGAAAGTACCGATATGCGGAGTCTTCTTACCCGACTTGCTGATGTAGCTCGGATCGATGGCTATAGCCAATAGACCATCCATATTCAAGTAACGTCGGCATAGGGCAAGGTTGAACTTCACCCAATCTATGCATTTAGCACGACCACGGTTGAAGTTCGTTCTGTAGGTCTGCTCACAATGGGTGCCGTAACGCTCCATTTGAGTGAAATTTATCTTTCTTTGTATCGTCATGTACAATAAAAGTATTTCCAAGAGTAGATTCTCGAAAGTTTTGCTTAACTTTGCAGATGAACTTTTGATAGCATCTCTGCAGATTTCCGTATATTGGTTGAGTGGTTCTGATGTCATATAACTTTAATGTTGGGGAACTATAAAGTTACTGACAATCAGCCACTTAACCAAATTTTATTAGTTATATTACGTTAATTAACTCCCTCATTTTCAAACGATTACGTTAGAATTAACAGAGTATTGATAATAAAAATGATATTTATTCTATTGATTCTATAAATGCACTTGGTATATACGCCGTCACAACAGTCACCAAGTCGTCCACCACAACTCCTACTCTCTGTTGTCCTTGCCATCTTGCGACTCTGCCTATCACTCCCTTAAAAGCACCATCAATAACCCTTACCAATTGTCCTTTCTCGAACTTTGGCACTTCGATTAATGACACGATTGTGTTATCCGCATCGGCAGCACAGATGATTTTGAGACTTTCCATCTGATAGTCAGGAACTATCATAGGAATCTTCTCTATTCTGCGACCAACGT
>USSA01000264.1 GCA_900557255.1 uncultured Prevotella sp. | reverse complement strand
GCAGGAAGAGCACGTGGCGGGCATCCAAGCCCTGCATGGAGATTTCGTTGCCGAAGCCCACCTTCTGGATGTTCATACCCGGTGTTTCCTGTTGCAGAGCCTTGGTTAAGTCGGCATAGCCTGCATCTACCAGTTCCTTACCGCCGATCACCTGCGTGCTCACTGGCGAGAGCTTGATTGGTCGGGCGGTACGGGAACCTGTAACCACCACCTCGTTCACCTTCATCACGTCCTCGGTCATGAAGAGCTTGAGGGAGCTGTCGCTTCCGATGGTTCCATTCAGAGGGTTGTAGCCCACGGATACTACCTGGTAATAACACTTGCCACTCTGAGGCACCGAGATGGTAGCCTCACCATCCATGTTGGTAACAACACGCTGTGGCGATTTCAATTTCTCGTTGTCGGCGTAGGTGATGACTGCGCCGATGACTGGTTGCTCGGTTGTCTTCTCTGCGATGGTAAACTTCACCTTGCGCTGCGCTGCCATTGGCAGGGCAAGTAGCAAGAGCAACCCCATAAACATTACTTTTCTAATTGTCTTCATTTATGACGTTTTTACTTTTTTCGTCCAATACTTCTTATTCTATATAGCTTGATGCTTATATGTTGAAAAGGCTTGTTCCTTTTGTTATTTTCAATTCCTTACACGATTTTTAGCCTCGCTATGGCTTATAGCTAATCCTTTCATTTTCACTTGCAAAAAGAAAGAGAGATATGTCTGGGCATACCCCTCTTTCCTTTCTATAGATGTAAGACACGGTTTCTTATTTGATTCCGTGCTCTTTCTTATACGCTTTCAAGTCTTCCTCGTACTTTGCCTTGTCGGCATCAAATGTTGCGAGACGTGACTTGTCGATAGTCTGAAGGAAACATTCAGAACGTACATTCATCATGTTGTAGTTGACGATAAACTGAATTTGGTGAGTTTTGGCATTGTAATAACCTTGAATAAAGCTACCTTTCACAACAGAGCCATTTGTTCCATCTCCATCAAAGGAGGAACCATCTTGTTCTGTTCCCCAGCAAGAACCATTCTCTCCCTTAAATTTTATCCAACCATCTCCTTTATACTCTTTTTGTTCCCAAGAGTTTAGCACCATACATGTTACCTCACACTTATAGTTGATAATCATTCCCATATTACCTACTGTAAAATCTAATAAAGAGATTGTAAATTTCTGAGAATCCTTATCGCTCCATTTAAAATTGAATTTGGTAGGGCATCCTTCAGGTAAAAGAGTCTTGTCAACGCCACTTAATGTAGCTTTTGTACTAAGAACTATTTCACCATTAAGGAAACTTTTTGAACTTTCTACTAATTCTTCATCAGCATCACCTTGAGTTATTTCCTGGTCAGAAGAACACGAAGAATAAAAGACTGTGATAAAAGCCAATATCAGATAAAGTGAATATTTAATGAATTTCATAAATTATAAGAGCAAAAGGGAGACGGCTATGAAAATAGCCGTACTCCAAATTTTAAAAATTAATTAATTATTACCATTTATAGCCTTTGAAACCAGTTGGTGAACTGTTTCTAAGATTACTCGAATACTTTTGTATAAATTCTTTGGTAGAGTTCAAGTTATAAACATATTCTGAAATACCAAATATTGCAGTTCTACCTGATGAAAAATCTACCAACTTTCCATTTCGATATATCTTCTCAAAATTTGGATAAATAACATCTTCTGCATTATCCAAAAATACGTAAAGTGAAGCAAAAGCATGGATACTACTTAAATCCACTCTTTTCAAGCTTGGCAAATCACAAAGTTGTAATTTTGAAACAATACCATCACCATCTTTGTGAAACTTTATCTCTTTAAGATTTTTGCAACTATAACATACGAATATGTTTCCTACGGTTGTAAAATTGTCGAGTTTTTGGTTCGCAATCAACGTATTAGACAAATCCAACGTCTCTAAGTCGTTATTTGAAAGTTGTAAATTTGACATTTTTGCAGATTGAGATAAATCCAAATAATCTATGGCTGTATTTATAAGACTCAATTGTGAAATGTTATTTCTTGGCATCAAGCCTTTAACATCAAAGTTTGTTTTTCCATAACCAATAGAAACAAAGAAGTCTTCATAAAAAGGATTGTTTACAAAGTATTCAACACCTCTAATACTTTGAATTTTATCAATATCTTCATATTGAAGGGGTGCCCAAAGATTTATGTTTGTTCCTTTTTCCAGAATACCCAATGGCTTGCTAATATCAATATGTGTATCATCCACAAAGATGCTTGCAAACAAATTCTTCAAATAAGCAGCAAAGTAAGTATCAGGAATCTCTCTCAAAGTGTTATACTTCTCCAAAGAACCCTTATCATTTACCATTTGCATATCAACAGTCTTGTTCTCTGCCTCATTCTGGGTATAGAAAGGCATCAAATCCTCTACATTATACTTGCAAGAAGCAGGGAGATAAAGTTTTGTAAACTCATGAA
>USSA01000263.1 GCA_900557255.1 uncultured Prevotella sp. | reverse complement strand
TGCTCATCCTCATCTTCGCCGCTTATCTCGTGAAGAAGGATTTCCCATTGAAGAGTCTGCCGGTGGTGGGTAAGTACTTTAGAAAGTAAGAGATTCCAATCATTGAGATTATATTCCAAGAAGTCCGTGGACAATGTGTAAGTCCACGGACTTCTTTTGTTTATATTATACAGAACCTTCGCATGCGGTTCAAGAATAGACAAAAGGACCCAATGTTCCTGGTCCCGAGCAATATTCAGGATATAATAGCAGCCAGCAAGGCGCCCTGTAAGAGCTAAAGCAAACGGCTGAGTGAACGAAACGAGACGACTGAGTATTTTGAAGGATATGACTATGCAAGCTGAAGGATACGGCTCCGTTAACCGAAGGATACGGCTCCGTAAGCTGAAGAATATGACTGCTCAAGTGAAAGAAGGCGTCTGATCAGGTTCAAAGAGATAGAATATGGAGTTCAAGGAGACTGCTTCTGGAAAGTTGCCACTAGGCTCAGCAGCTCTGCTGAGCCTAGTCAGCAGGTCTGCTCACTGCAGTCAGCAGGTCTGCCGAGCATACTAAGAAAGCAGCTGGTATGCGCACTTGCATATCAGCTGTTTTTGCACTTTTTAGTTCGACTTGTTGTAAAATATCACACTTTTAAGGACGACCTTTTGTGGTTTTACACATTTTTAAGGACGTTTTTTGTGGTTTTTCAAAAGAAATCAGTATCTTTGCAGCAATATTCCCTCACAAAAGTGTTGGTAATAAGGCATTATTCCCTCACAAAAATGTACAGACACAAATATCATTCCCTCACAAAAGTGTAGCAAACATGAAAAGATTCATATACAACCATCTGAAAGACTGGAAATTATCCAGTAACAGGAAGCCACTCATCATGTATGGAGCAAGACAAGTTGGCAAGACCTATATCATCAAAGAGTTTGGCGACAACGAATTTGAGAATATGGTTTACATCAACTGTTACAAAAACAAAAGCATTGCTCAACTTTTTCAAGGTGACGCAAATGCAGAAAGACTTTCCATCGGCCTTGCTGCTTATGCACACCAAGACATCACTCCTGGCAAGACCCTTGTATTTCTCGATGAGATACAAGAGATTCCACCTGTTTTGTCCTCGCTGAAATATTTCTGTGAAGACAAGCCAGAATTGCATATCATCGTAGCAGGATCATTGCTCGGTGTCATGAACATGAAAGGAGAATCCTTCCCTGTCGGTAAAGTTGACATCATGCACCTCTACCCCATGACTTATGAGGAATTTCTACTTGCCAATGGAGAAAAACAACTTTTGGATTTATTGCAAAGCGGAGATAAGGAACTTATCAACAGCCTCGCCCCAAAATTCATAGAATACCTTCGACGATACTACTTTGTTGGAGGTATGCCCGAAGCAGTATTGGAATTTACACAAAATCACAACCCAATGCAAGTAAGGCAAATTCAACAAAACATCTTGAATGCATACGAGGCAGATATCAGCAAACACACCGAAGAACAGACACAAAGAGTAAGAATGGTATGGCAATCAATCCCAGCCCAACTGGCTCGCGAGAACAAGAAGTTCATCTATGGTGCAATAAGAAAAGGAGCTAGGGCTAAAGATTTCGAGATTGCAATACAATGGCTCACTGACGCAGGACTCGTCCATAAGGTAGAAAGAACAAGAGATGCCAAATCTCCATTAAAATTCTATGCAGACATGGATGCTTTCAAATTATATGTGCTTGATGTAGGTTTGTTGGGAGCACTCACAATGGCACAACCTGACCAGATTCTCATTGGCAACAACGTGTTTAGCGAATACAAGGGGGCGTTTACTGAGAATTTCGTGCTTCAACAGCTGAAATCTCTTCCTTACTTACCCATATATTATTACAGTAAGCCAAGCTCTACCCAAGAAATTGATTTCATAGTACAAGCCGGCAGCGAAATCTTACCAATAGAAGTAAAGGCTGAGGAGAATGTAAAGGCAAAATCACTAGCAGCATTTATCACTCACGATTTTGCCTCCTATCATCTCAAAGGTATCCGTTTCTCCATGCGAGGTTTCCAAGACCAAAAATGGATGGAAAATGTACCACTATTCGCAGCTAGAGAATTTGTTAAACACAAGGTAGAGAAGAGTTTCATCATCAAATAAGCCATAGAAGTATGAGGAAGAAACTGAATAAGAAACTTTGCATGGATGACATCTATGAGATTTGTATTCTTACCCATGGTAATAACCGTAAAAAAGCTCATCTTTATCAACTAACATTTGATGAGGACGAGCGAATATCCACAAATGCCCTGTGGGTATTCACTCATTTCGACATGCAGAACAACGAGTGGCTCTATGCCAAGCACGATGACTTAATAGACCGAGTTCTCGTAGAGAAGAATGAGACCAAGCGCCGCCTGATGCTCAATCTCCTTCTCCGTCAGCCTTTCGAAGAAGAATCACTCCGTTCCGATTTCATCGATTTCTGCATCGCCAAGATTACAGCCTGTTCCCAGCCCTACG
>USSA01000262.1 GCA_900557255.1 uncultured Prevotella sp. | reverse complement strand
GTGATGGTTCTTCCATCAGGCAACTGAACACTTTTTGTAATTACGTTCATCTAAATTAAAAAACTTATTGTTTTGTCTAACATCTAAAATATCTAAAACGCTGCAAAGATACCTCTTTAATTATTAATAAACAAATAAATCAGCAATTATTTTCCACTTTTTTAAATAATTTATCTATAGAAGGTGCATTATTCGCAATTTTATTACTATCTTTGCACTCGATAATTTTGCAAAATAATAAAATTCATGAAGATAACTAGACTCTTTTCAGTGGCAGCGATTATGGTAGCTGCACTGGCTTTGACTTCTTGTAACAACAAGAAATTCCACATCAACGGCAATATCACAGAGGCCCAGGACTCTATGCTCTATCTGGAGAACATCAGCCTGAACGGTCCTGTGAAAATCGACTCTGTGAAACTGGGCGAGGATGGTGCCTTTGCCTTCGACGAGGCTGCCATGGACTCTGTTACCCCAGAGTTCTACCGCTTACGCATCGCCAACCAAACCATCAATCTTTCCATCGATTCTACAGAAACCGTCAAGGTAAAGGCGGCTTATCCGCAGATGAGCTTCAAATACGAAGTGGAAGGTTCTGAAAACTGCAACAAGATCAAGGAGTTGTCTCTTAAGCAGATGACTCTCCAGAGCAATATCAACGGGCTCGTGAAAGATCCTAACATCGGCAACGATTCTATCGAATCCATCGTAGGCCGCATGCTCCAGGCTTACAAACAGGACATCAAGACCAACTACATCTTCAAGGAGCCAATGAAGGCATACGCTTACTATGCGCTCTTCCAAACGGTACAGTTGGGCAATGTGAATACACTTATCTTCAACCCTCGCAACAACAAAGACGACGTGAAGGTATTTGCTGCCGTAGCAACCAGTTGGGATACCTACTATCCTGGCGCTGAGCGTGGCAAGAACCTCCACAATATCGCCATCGAGGGAATGAAGGACATCCGCATCATCGAGAACCAGATGGCACAGCAGCAGATTGAGGCCAGCAAGGTGAGCGTAAACGGATGCATCGAACTTGCACTTCAGGACAACAAGGGGCAGGTACGCCGTCTCTCCGACCTCAAGGGCAAGGTGGTACTGCTCGACTTCCATCTCTTCGCCAGCAAAGAGAGCACCAAGCGCATTATGATGTTGCGTGAACTCTACAACAAGTATCATGCAGCCGGACTGGAGATTTATCAGGTATCAGTAGACCCTGACGAGCACTTCTGGAAGACCTCTACCGCTGCCATCCCTTGGATTTGTGTACGCGATGAAGATGGCATTCAGGGCAAGAGTCTGGCTCTCTACAATGTCCAGAGCATTCCTACCTTCTTCCTGATTGACCGCACCAACACCCTGCAGGCACGTGATGCACAGATTAAGGACATAGAGGCAGCCATCAAGAACCTTCTTTAAGATAACCAGGAGTTAGAAGTTTGGAGAGAACAGTTTCGGCTTTTCATCTTCCAGCTTCTAACTCTTATTCTTTAACGTCAGTTCTGTATCTGCTTTCATGATAACATAGATGGCAATATCTGAATACGAACCATACAAGGAACTTAAGAACAAAAAACGATAAACTTTTAAACCCTAAAAAATGAATAAGAAATTTTTAGCAATGGCAGCCTTGGCACTTATCACAACAGGAGCGCAGGCTAAAGTAAAGTTGCCACACATCTTGGGTGACAACATGATTTTACAGCAAAACACAGAGGCTAGCCTCTGGGGATGGGATAAACCAGGAACCACCGTAGAGGTAACCACCTCATGGTCTGGGCAGAAATATTCTGCCAAGACCGGAAAGGATGGCAAATGGGCTATCAAAGTACAAACCCCGAAGGCGAGCTACACCCCACTCTCCATCACTTTCTATGATGGAGAAAAGACCACTCTCAACAATGTGCTGGCAGGAGAAGTATGGGTTTGTGCAGGTCAGAGCAACATGGAGATGCCTGTAAAAGGATTCGGCAACTGCCCTGTAGAAGGTTACAACAAGGCGGTGCTCGAAGCAAACCAGTACAAAGGCGTACATTACGTAAAGATTCCTAGCGTAATGAGCAGTAAGCCGTTAGATGATGCCAACTGCGAATGGAAGGAGGTTAACCCGGAAACCGTAGACGATGCATCTGCTACAGGATACTTCTTTGCACAGGTTATAAACAAGACTCTTGATATTCCGGTAGGTCTGGTCATGGCAAACAAGGGTGGAAGCCGTGTAGAAAGCTGGCTCGACCGCGACTACCTGAAGAAGAACACCAAGGAAGAACTCGACTCTGTAAAGATGACCAAGAACCCTAAGTTTAAGTGGGATTTTCTCTACCCTCTTCTCTGGGGTAACGGAACTTTCCACCCTATCCTCAACTATAGCGTAAAGGGTATTCTCTTCTATCAGGGATGTTCTAACGTGGGCGACCCGGACGGCCAGTATACCAAACGTCTTGCCGACCTCGTTGCCCAGTGGCGCAGAGACTTCAAGCAGGGCGAACTGCCATTCTATTTCGTACAGA
>USSA01000261.1 GCA_900557255.1 uncultured Prevotella sp. | reverse complement strand
GCGCTCTTTCTCGATTTCGGGTGCAAAGGTACGGAGTTTTAAAATATCTTGCAATACCTAAAAATCGGTAAATTACGGCATCCTCATTTTTAGGTATTGCGAGTTTCAAAACTTTTTTGTATATTTGCAGCCGAAATAGAAACATTATGAATGTTCTTGATACAAGGATGTTTTCATTTAAGATAAAGAAAGATGAAAAATCAGAAGATGTATGAAGCTGATGACAAGATGATCAGCATCATTAGAGACAATTATAACATTTTACAGAGCCTCGGCAGCTTCGGCATCAACCTGGGCTTTGGCGACAAGACTGTGTGTGAGGTTTGCGACGAGCAGAAGGTGGATACTTATACTTTCCTGTCCGTGGTAAACTTGACGATTAATGGTTACAAGGAGTATGACAATGCTGACCGCCTGTCGCTGCCAACACTATTGCATTATCTCAAGGCTTCGCATGCCTATTACATAGATTTCCAGTTGCCGTTTATCCGTAAGGAACTGGTTGAAGCGCTGGATGAAAAGGATAATCTGGCTCGTCTTATCCTCAAACTTTATGATGATTATGCCCATAGTATAACCAATCATATGCGGTATGAAGAAAAGATGGTATTCCCTTATGTTCAGGCACTTATAGATGGTAATGCCAATGCTAGCTTTGATATAGAAACCTTCTCGAAGCACCATGCTCAGGTAGATCTGAAGTTAAAGGAACTCAAGAGTATCATTATCAAGTATTTGCCTTCTGATGGCTTGCATAATAATCAGCTCAGCGCCACTCTTTATGATATATATAATAATGAGGAATGGCTGAAACATCATTCTGAGGTTGAGGAAGAAATCTTTATTCCTGCAGTAAGAAATGCAGAGCGTAAACTGAAGCAGAACGATGTGAGTGCCAAGATTTCGAGCATGATTAATCAGACTCCTATGAGCGATGAACAGTTGAGCGACCGTGAGAAAGATGTGATTGTTGCTTTGGTTCAGGGAATGACCAATAAGGAGATTGCTGACCACCTGTTTATCTCTATCAATACGGTCATTACGCATCGCAGAAACATCGCCCGAAAGCTTCAGATTCACTCTCCTGCAGGTCTTACAATTTATGCCATCGTGAACAATTTGGTTGATATTTCTTCTGTAAAGCTGTAGTTTATCTGTGGAATATCAGTTTAAATAATGTTATTTTTTCTAAAATGATAGCGCCTTCCTCTCACATGAGGGGAAGGCGCTATCATTATATTTAGGTATGTGATGATTCTGCATCACTATTTATGGTGAAGGCTAAATCATATTGATGTCAACAAAACCATGCATCACAGCATAAATGGTGAGTGAAGACACACTTTTTAATCCCAGTTTTTCCTGTATATTCTTGCGATGGGTAATTACGGTAGTAAGTCCGATACAGAGTTGGTCGGCTATCTCTTTGTTGATTTTCCCTTGTGCTACCAGGGATAATACCTCTATTTCTCTATCCGACAGAACTTTTTCCTGAGTGACAGGGGGCATGGCAGGGATATGTTCGCCATGAGGATGACCGGAATGCTGCAGGTTGAGAAGCTCTTTTATCAGGTATCCTTCTGGTACATTGACGCAGAGACAATGAAATTCGGCAAGTTGTGAATTGGGATCATTGCTGGGTGTCAGAACTATCACGTGGCGGTTCCTGTTGCCCTGTGTGAAGAAGTAACGGTGTTCCAATACAATGTGCATAGATACAAAGCTATGAACAAAGTGGTCTGGATTGTTTGCCTCGTACTGACGGAACGAACCGAAGGTCGAGATTTTCATCATGGGCATCACCGACTCAAGCAGTTGTCTGAGTCCCATTGCGGCGAGTGTATTGCTCTCTACTATTGCCATTTCCGGCATCTGTTTGCCAGTCATGGCTTTCATCATTTCTTCATTCATCTCTGTTTTTTTACTTCTGCTAGTGAAAGTTGGGTTATACTTATATCTTGTTTTATAAGAATGGAGTGAGTACCTTTGCCGCAAACCATCCTTTGAATCTTTGCCAGCCCGTACGCCACTCTCTCCAGTTCTTCTCATTGAGTAAGAAACTGTCTTTCTTTTCCCTATCAAAGAGCTGTACCAGTTGTTGTGTAGTACAAGAATCCACAATCACTGCATTCTCTTCATAGTCCCAGCGCAGGCTTCGGGCATTGAGATTGGCACTGCCCACGGTACAGAACTTGCCGTCTATCATGATAATCTTGGTATGGTGGAAACCCGGCGTATACATCCAAACATTGCATCCTGCCTTCATCAGTTTGTGCGCATTATAGAAACCGCAGTCAGGAGTCAGAGGAATGTCGCTCTTGGTTGAGAGCATGATTTCTACCTTTACTCCTCTTTTCACAGCATTCTTCAATGCCTTTTTGAGTTTATGACTCAAGGTAAAGTAGGGGCTGATAATCTTGATGCTGTCCTGTGCATCATTGATGGCATTCACATAGAAATATCGGATGATATCCTTTGTAATATGCGGTTCGCGGTTGATGATGCCGACCATCTTTCTGTAGGCTGT
>USSA01000260.1 GCA_900557255.1 uncultured Prevotella sp. | reverse complement strand
CAGGGGATTCGGGGCTTTTGGTGAAGAGTGAAGAGTATTTGGCAGGATGCCTATACGAAAACAAAATAAAGGAGGTTTCGATAACTGTTCCAGTAAAACAGCCGACTAGCGACTCTTGCGCTAGTCGGCTGTTTGCAGTTTGCCAGTTGGCTGTTTATATTTTGCCAGTTGGCTATTTCCGGTTCTCCCATCGGCTGTTCCCGACAAACAGCTAACCTAATAATCGGGCATAATAAAACGAATATAGCTGCGCTAACGATTGTAAGTACTTTCATCAGCCATCGTAAGTACTTTCATCGGCCCTCGAAGCTACTTGCACTAAAGAACTGTATCTGTCATTTAAACAAATCATCCATTGTAACGACACTTTGTACCCGACCGGCATATTCATTGAACTTAAGCCCATAAGTAGTAACCAATGTAAGATGCAAGGAACTCCTGCATTTCGTTTCTTCAGCAAACGTACTCAGTTTATGGCGCAGATTCTTGTCATAAGCAGCATTAATGGAGAAATCATCCTCACAGAATTTCATTTCACAAACATTGATGATACGGTCGGCTCTGTCAATAATCATATCTATCTGCGCACCATCTTTCTCTTTTCTGCTTTTCCAGGGACTCGCCTCTGTCTGCACTCCACTAATACCGAGTGCCTGCTTGATTTGTGGCAGATGATAATAGCAAAGAGATTCAAAGGTAAAACCTCGCCATGCTGTCAGCTCAGGTGTCAGCAGGTTGTCTTGCCAGAAATGCGGATTTGTCGTCTTTCTGCCATCTATGAATGACAAATAGAATTTACTGTAGAAATCTGTCAGACGGAAATATACCTCACGCTTGGGATAATCATACTTAACATACGATGTTATGAAATCACTCACTTCGAGTGATTTTAATGTAGCTGAAAGTCCACCGCCATCAGGCATTTTTGTAAGCGAAACGATTTCTTTTCGCGTATATCCCTGTCTTTTTTGAGCCAGAAGGCGCACGATAGTCATGCAATCCTCCGCATTAGTAAAGAGAGAAGAATAGAGGCGGTCGAACTCTAAACCGAGTTTGGCTGCAGGTTCGAAGAAAAGTCTGTCCATATTCTGAGCCAGACTTTTGCCTTTCTGCAGCATGGAAATATAATAAGGAATGCCACCTGTAGCCATATAACATTGTATCTGGTCGAACTTAGACATCACGATGTTGTTAGCCTGATAGTATTCTTCGCATTCGCCCAACGTAAACGGGCGCAACTTGATTTCATCAGTTGTGCGATCAAACAAACCGCCTTTGTTGTTTAATAGCTTGTCTGAAATCCATGACGTGGCAGAGCCGCAGACGATAAGCATGATATTCTGCTTTCCTGCAGCCCATCCATTCCAAAAATGCTCTAATGCTGTAACAAATCCCGAGCGGGGAGTGTCAAGCCATGGCAATTCATCTATGAATATCACCTGACGCTTGTCTGCATCTTGCTCTTCCAAGAGATTGATGAGTGCATCAAAAGCTTCGAGCCAAGAGGATGGCACCTTCTTACCCTTGCTGCCATAGCGAACAAGACTGGAGTAAAAGCTAGTCAACTGTTGCTCCATTATTTTTTGACCACTCAACTCGTAAGGAGATAAACCCGTATGGTAAAAGCTCATTTTATCCTGAAACAATTCTCTTACGAGAAAGGTTTTTCCGACCCTTCTTCTACCATATATTACTGCAAAAACAGGTTTATTTTCCTTGTAAAGATCCAGGAGTTCCTTAATCTCCTGCTTTCTTCCGATAATTTTCTGTGCCATAATCCTTTCGTTTATTTTGCTGCAAATATACAAAAAATATCGTTTCGAGCAAAATAAACGCACGCTATTTTGCTCGAAATGGGGTAAAAATATCACTTCGAGCAGAATAAACGCACGCTATTTTGCTCGAAATGGGGTAAAAATACCATTTCGAGCAGAATTTACTTAGCATTTACGAACCGATACTTCACTTTCGCCATCGGATAATTATCGTTCAGACAGCAGATGAATATCAATTTCTAATCATTAATTATTTATCCAACACACTTAAATTCTGATAGAACCAGACGTTCATCTGATTGGCTCCACGATGATTCCAGGCATAGTAAGGAATCAGAGTCAACACATTGTTCTTGACAGATACGCCATTGGCACCCTCTTCCAGAATCTGGGCATCAGCCTTGATGGCCTTGACAGAGAAGGCTGGAGCACCTTTGGTCTCGGTGTTCTGAATGCTGTAGTTATCCACCACAGAGAAGGCAGGCTTCTTGGCCATGACGGCACGGAGCACTGGCTCGTTCTGGTTATCCACAGCCTCAGCGCAATATACCAATGGTCCACGCTCTACAGCCACCTTGCCCTTATCATCTGCTACCTTACCGTTAGCTACAACTGTACGGATAGGCATATCGAAGTGGATGCGGATTACATCGCCCTTCTTGATGTTCTTGACAGGGAGATAACCCTTGTTGGCATCGAGATCAGCCTCTACAGCCTTGCCGTTTACGGTTACTGTGTAAGCAGGCTTCTCT
>USSA01000259.1 GCA_900557255.1 uncultured Prevotella sp. | reverse complement strand
TCATCAGCCTGGGCTGCGTTCTCGATAGTAACCTGCTTGAGCAAGCGTGTAGATGGGTCCATCGTAGTTTCCCAAAGCTGCTCTGGGTTCATCTCACCCAAACCTTTGTATCGCTGGGTGTGGATATTCTTGTCTTCTAATCCATCTCCATACTTGTCGATGAATGCCTGGCGCTGCTGCTCTGTATAGCAATACTCGCTTACCTTGCTGCGATAAGTACACTTGTAGAGTGGTGGGGTAGCGATATACAGATGGCCTTCTTCAATAACCTTTGGCATGAAACGATAGAAGAGTGTCATAATCAATGTGTCGATGTGAGAACCATCGACGTCGGCATCGGTCATGATGATAATCTTGTCGTAACGCAACTTGTCTGTATTAGCCTCTTTGCTGTCTTCGCCGTCTACACCGAAACGGACACCGATACTTTGGATGATGTTCATGACAGACTCAGCTTCGAATACCTTGTGCCACTGTACCTTTTCTACATTCAGAATCTTACCACGCAATGGGAGAATAGCCTGACGGAAACGGTCGCGACCCTGCTTGGCAGAACCACCGGCGGAATCACCCTCGACGAGGAAGATCTCGCATTCTTTAGGATCCTTCATTGAGCAATCGGCAAGTTTACCAGGAAGACCACCACCTGTCATGAAGTTCTTGCGCTGTACACTCTCACGTGCCTTGCGGGCAGCTATGCGGGCCGTAGCAGCCAGAACAACCTTTTCGCAGATTCGCTTTGCCTCGTCTGGATGTTCTTCCAGATAATCAGACAAAGCCTCGTTTACAGCCTGCTGAACGGCACCTTGTACCTCGCTGTTACCGAGCTTGGTCTTGGTCTGTCCCTCAAACTGAGGTTCAGCTACCTTGATGGAGATAACGGCAGTAAGACCCTCGCGGAAGTCTTCTGGTGCAATTTCTACCTTTGCCTTCTCAATCTGCTTAGAGATGGTTGGGTCAGCTTCTGCGTAAGCCTTCAAGGTGCGGGTCAACGCCATACGGAAACCAGTCAGGTGGGTACCACCCTCAATGGTGTTGATGTTATTGACGTATGAGTGGATATTCTCAGAGTAATCTGTGTTGTACATCACAGCAATCTCGATAGGAATACCCTGCTTTTCTGTCTTCAGATAGATAACATCATCGAAGAGATGAGTGCGGTGACGGTCTACGTAACGGACGAATTCCTTCAAACCATCCTTAGCGTGGAAAACCTGCTCCTTGGTCTTACCTTCCTCGTCAGGGCGCAAATCTCTCAAGGTAATCTTGATACCTGCATTGAGGAATGCCAACTCGCGCATACGGTTGGCAATGATGTCCCACTTATAGACAGTGTGAGTAAAGATGGTTGGATCTGGCCAGAACTGCTGTCGTGTACCGCGCTTGTTGGTTTCACCTACCACCTTAACCGGATAGAGAGGCTTACCCTTCTCATATTCCTGCTGGTAGATTTTGCCGCCACGGAACACCTGTGACAACATGTGGGTAGAAAGTGCATTCACACAACTTACACCCACACCATGTAAACCGCCAGATACCTTGTAAGAACCCTTGTCGAACTTACCACCTGCGTGAAGCACGGTCATAACGACTTCGAGAGCTGATTTATGTAGTTTCTCGTGCATATCCACAGGGATACCACGACCATTATCTTCTACGGTGATAGAGTTGTCTTCGTTGATGGTAACTTCGATGTCGGTACAGTAGCCCGCCATTGCTTCGTCAATAGAGTTGTCTACAGTTTCGTTTACCAAGTGATGAAGACCCTTTTCGGAGATGTCACCAATATACATCGCCGGACGTTTGCGAACAGCTTCCAGGCCTTCCAGAACCTGAATGTTACTCGCAGAGTAATTATTTGCGTTGTTTTGATTTTCTGCCATTTTAGTATTGTCTTATTTCCGTGCAAAGATACTAAAAAAAGCTGAGAAACAGGAACTTTTGTTTGTGAAAAATCACCAAAAAGTGAAGAAAAAACGTAGAATGTGAACTTTAGCGGCAAAAGTGTCTTGAAAAAGCTGTTTAATAATCGTTTTGTGCGTTTTTATAGGGTATGTTGTAGTATAAACTGGTTGTGATGGGAAGATTTTATGATGCAGGAAATGGGTAGTCGGGTTCATAGAAAAGAATAAGGCTGCAATCCTATTATAGGGTCGCAACCTTATTTATTTCTTTGCTTTGACTTATAAGTTAGGCCAACTTAGCGATGTGCTTTGTAAGACCAGACTTCAAGTTTGCAGCCTTGTTGTCGTGGATAACGTTGATCTTAGCCAACTTGTCTAAAAGCTTCTGAACAGTAGGATAGAGCTTTGCAGCCTCTTCCTTGTCAGACATGTTGCGCAACTTGCGGACAGCATTGCGCATAGTCTTTGCATAATACTTATTGTGCAAAGCCTTCTTCTTGTCCTGACGGATTCTCTTGATTGATGATTTGTGATTTGCCATCTTCTTTATGTTATTTTTTTTATTTCTTAAATGTTTGTAGTCCCTAGCAGAGTCGAACTGCTCTTTAGAGAATGAAAATCTCTCGTCCTAACCGATAGACGAAGGGACCATT
>USSA01000258.1 GCA_900557255.1 uncultured Prevotella sp. | reverse complement strand
GGAACATCCGCTGATCGGCACGGCGATATACTTTCACCTGACAAAAGGCCGCGCCCAAAAGACCGAGGAACAGGCTATGGATAACCTGTGGCTGGAACTGCCGTGGTGGTATATCTGAAGGGACAGGGAGAGTGTTGCTATGATTCCTTTGAGAATCCTCTGGTTAGGTTTTGATTCTGATAGGCCGAACTCAATCCTCTTTATGAGCAATCTTTCCTTCTATAAATTTATCTCTTCTGCAATGTTTTCGTACCAAGCCATCCTCGAATTTTACGGTAATATCAGTGCATCCAAAATCCTCTATAATTGTCGCAATATATCCATTGTTCATTTTTCTTGTCTTTCCAACATATGACTTTCTCACTCTGGGTACTTGAGCGGTTCTTTCTACTTTTTGAATTTTTAAATTTGGATTTTGAACAGACTTACACTTAAACCTTCTTCTAGTAGTATGTTCAACAATCGTTCCATCTTCAAAACGAACGGTTATATCTTTCGCACCGTTGTCAGCGATAACTTCAGCTTTCATTCCACAAGTCATCTGGGAGCATTGGCCAATTATAGCATCACTTTTTTCAACGTCGTAGTTCTTTTTACATGGAGGGAGTATTTCATCATACCAGACAGTGATTACATGACTATCATAAATCGGCTGGAGAAGCTTGAAGATCCCGGAAAGACGATACATATATGTATCCGTACAAAGATATCCGTTTTCATTTGCCTGGACCTTTTCAATTGCGTAGTTTGGTAGCTGTTCTATCAAGCTGTTTTTTACTGTGATTTGACTCGAAGATATATTTAATTTTTTGCGTTTGTATCCTGCTAGCATTTCTGGTCTTTCCGCAGCAATCAGAGCTTCTATATTGCGATAAATGAATTTGTCTTCTGTAGAAAGAGCATGGTAAGGCGTTAGTGTTCCATCGAATGGATTGAGAAAAAGATGATTATAAAAATCCAGATCAACAATACAACCATGTACGCGGCCATTAAAAGAAGGCTTCTTAGCTTCAAACCATTCATCAAAAGATGATGTGTTCCTTCCCAACAAGCGATTGAAGCATTGCTCGTGCTCGTACTGAGCAGTCAAAAGCTCTTTTGTATCTTCTGGTTTTGGAGTAATCGATTTTATCGAATCCGATACGGCGTATAGAGCATCCCAATATCTTGAAAAAGAGCTAAGAACCGTATTTCCATATTCAGAAAGCCTATCATAATAATATTGTAGCGGCATCGAAAGTTTTCGTAATTGACCACCATGTAGAACAGAGAGATTATTTTTAGGAGATACAGAAACGAACATATAGAAGCCGCTTCTTTTTATCATTTTAATTGTTTCAGTTCTTGAAAAAGTCGGACGATCTTTCGAAAGATTCAGAACAGTAAACAAGTAACTCCAATAGTCATCAAATGATATTTCATGGATTCCATCTTCATATTTGTCGGGGGTGAAGCCATTGATAAGATACTGACGTATGCAATCTTTAAATATGCTTTCATTGGTTCCATTTGATGCTTGCCAGTTATCGTCACCCCTTTTGAAATTATATCCGACAACTTTTCGACAAATTTCAGCAAATGTAGAATCGGGGATACTTGCCACATCAACAAAATAAGCTTTGTTTAAAAGCGGATTGTATACGCCGAGTTTTCTTACACTTTGAAACTCTTTGTGAATAGAGTGAGTTCCCATAACATAATAAACAGCAATTTGAAGTGTTTGTTTAGTTGTCAGAACGTTTTCAGAAGTTTTAAAATCCAAAAGTGTGTCATGTGTTATATAATCACCATCACTACAGGATATAATATCGTTATATCCACCTTTCATTGTAAAACCACATTTTACAACAGGGCCAAATCTTCTAAAAAAGGAAACGCTTCGGTTGACCATTACATAAATATTGTGAATCAGTTCTTTTGATATAGCTTCAGAATCGATATGCGTAAAGAAACTTGCACTCTTTCGTATTGCTACATCGTATCCAACAAGTTTACATGCGCAAAAAATTGATTGAGAATCCAATCCGACTATATTTTGTAACAACTCATGTGCTTTCTTTGTCTCCGAAACAGCTTGAGCACCTAACAAGGAAATCTCAAATGCTACTTCTTTTGGCTGGCCAAGAGAATATCGGGTAAGATAATCAACGGCCATTCCCTGAATCGCTTTAACGCCCGAAGTTACATTTAATAATTCTTGCTCATCCCAAAATTGAAGCTCATCAAAAAGGCGAACTGGAAGATAACCGCCTTTCGGTTGAGAAACCAAGTTAATTCGTTTAGTCACTGAGTACATAGTCTAATGTCTCCCTCTGGACGATTGTTGTTTAGTCAATGCATTTGCCAATACTACCATCCGTAACGCTGTCTGAATGTCTGATAGTACAAGTATAGCGTAATAATCGATAGTTGCAATAGTTGTGCCATTTTCGAACAAAGATGATGAAATCATCAATACAACGAAAAAGGATGACAGGTATTGTGTACCCGCCTAATGAAACCATGACTTCCCCTGCCCTCTCCAAAGTGCGAAAATAGTACCATGGAAAAAATGTATTTTTGAGAGCAGTCT
>USSA01000257.1 GCA_900557255.1 uncultured Prevotella sp. | reverse complement strand
AGGTTCACCAACTTTAATCCATTCAAAAGTAGATGTCAAGATTATCGGCTATGGCTACAATAATAAATCAATTTTAATGAAGTAACCTCTTCATAACTATCTGATTATTTGATGTTTCTGAATGCAAAAATACATTTTTTACTTCAAATAGCACTAAAAGTCGTCCTTAAAAGTGTATTTTATATTAGCCATCTAACAAATCAATGGGGCCAAACTGAAGAAACTATAGCCCATGTTTATCCCCCCCTTCCGATGATTCTGTATTAAACAAAAAGACCAAAACACGCAGATAATCTGCGCTAATGTGCTTTTTTCATACCATTAGCGCTGATTATCTGCATACTATACCTATATAATTATCCAAATATTGCAGACACGGAATATAATGGATAATTGGCAAGCCAATCCTGCTCTCTATAAGGTGACATGGATAGGCGCATACCTTTCAATCCCTGATTGCGCTCTACAAACACCCTCAAACTCTTAGCCTGCAAATTCTCCTCAGCCTTTACTTCTATCGGAATGATTCTTTCTTCATCCTGCACTAGAAAATCTATTTCACCACGTGAATTTTCTGCCGACCAATAATAGATAGACAAGGAAGATTTCTCCTTAAGCTGCTGCAGGACATACTGCTCTGTCAGTGCCCCCTTAAAATCTGAAAACAGCACATTTCCTTCCAGCAAGCTTTGGGCAGGAATATTGCTCATGGCTCCCATCAGTCCCACATCAGACAGGAATAACTTGAAAGCAGAAAAATCCTCGTATGCAGCCAATGGCAACAGGGCTTTCTTACAACGGTTTACCTTATAGATCAACCCTGCATCTTTCAGCCATTCGATAGCGAGCTCAAAATCCTTTGCTCTAGCTCCTTCCTTGACGGCACCATAGATGAATTTCTTGTTTTCCTTGGCAAGCTGGGATGGGATGGATTTCCATACCATTCGGATACGTGGAACTTCTATGGCCGGAGCATGTTTGGAAAAATCACGCTCATACGCTTCAAGGATTCCTTTTTGAATGCTTCTGACTTCAGACAGATTTCCCTCGCTGGCAAAAGACTGTACTACAGCCGGCATTCCCCCGACCAGATAATACTGTCGCAGGCATTCCTCAAATTTATTCCGGAACATGGTTATCATATTCCAATCCTTTGACATCAGCAGTTCTACCATACGGCTTTCACCGATTGCATCTAGAAATTCAAAGAATGTGAGGGGATATAAATGCATGAAATCTACCTTACCTACAGGAAAAGAGTCATTCTGATGCATTGCTATTCCGAGCAATGAACCTGCAGCTACGACATGATATTGAGGTGCTTTTTCCGCAAAATACTTTAATGCTGTGATACCCCTGGGCGCTTCTTGTATCTCATCAAGGATAATAAGCGTATCTTCGTCTATAGTAACGCCTGTACTCCATTGTATGCTATTAATAATGCGGGGGATATCAAAGTCATGAGCAAAAACTTCCCGGAGCATTTCATTGTCTTCAAAGTTTATATACGCACTATGGGTATAGGCCTCTGTGGCAAATTCCTGCATCAGCCAGGTTTTGCCAACTTGGCGGGCTCCAAGCATGATCAACGGCTTTCGGTCGTTGCTTGCTTTCCATTGATATAGGTATTTGATGGCATTTCTCTTCATAACTATCTGATTATTTGATATTTCAGAATGCAAAGATACATTTTTTATTTCAAAGAGCACAAAAAGTCGTCCTTAAAAATGTATAAAACTACAAAAAGTCGTCCTTAAAAGTGTAAGAAATCACAAAAAGTCGTCCTTAAAAGTGTATTTTACCCTTCGTCGCCTTGCTGAATTTATACATCAAATGCAACATTGCATAGCTTGGCAACGTATTGTATTCCATTTCTCGGCCTTCTGCATCAGCTTGCCTTTGCAGAAAGAACGGGTTAGCGAGGCATTCCATATCAGATCGCTGGTGTTAAACGACTTCTCGCTGTAACCGCGCCTGCAATATTCCTTCAGGTCGGTAGAGAGCGAAATGCCCAGAGGCAAGGTGTAAGTCATGTTGCCACCATACTCAAAATCATAGGCATTCAATTTCTCGAAATTACTGCGGTCGCTCGTACCATGCTTCCACTCCACCTTTCCACCCAAGTTGATGCTCAACTTGTCTTTCTGATACTTGAAGTACAAACTGTTACCCAACTCAGTTCTGAGCACATAGCAGAGCTGGGAAGAATTATCATCGTAAGCTATATCAAAATCCTTGCGGCGCAAACCGTTAAACCACAGACGATAATCCAGACGGAACAAACGGGCCTTGTCAAGAGCCACACCATAAGAGGTCGTTGTCCAGAAATCCCAGTTGCCGCCACCACCAATATTATCACTCATATAGGTGTAGCCACCCGTCTGCGAATTATAAGTAGTGCGGGTACCCACAAGATTATGATAGAAATTACCCGTAGCGAAGAATCCTATATACTGCTGGTTCTTGAGTCCGTTGAAACGGATGTTTACATCGTAATGATGATACAGCGAATTCTCCAGGTCCGGATTGTTCACCCTCACCGCCAGCGGATTTGAATTGTCTCTGTATGGCATGATGCTGAAGAA
>USSA01000256.1 GCA_900557255.1 uncultured Prevotella sp. | reverse complement strand
ACGACAGAAGCCTTCTTCTGCTGACCATAACCAACGACTACAACTTCGCCGATGGCATTGTCGTCTTCCATTGAGAGTTTGAACTCTCTCTTCTTACCGATCTTTACTTCCTTGGTCTTCATACCTACGTATGTAAATACGAGGATAGAATTCTCAGAAGGAACACTGATACTGAAATTACCATCCAAGTCGGTAACCGCACCGACGCTGGCATTACCTTTTAGTTTTACAGTGGCACCTATCAGAGGCTCACCTGTACCGTCAACAAGATTACCCTTGACCTGGATATTCTGTGCCTGAGCATTCAGGCTGCAGAAAACTCCCACCAAGCATAAGGCTGCTGTCCGTTTCATTGTTAACACTTGTTCAATCATGTTCTATTCATTTTTGATTTATGCTTTAAAAATTTAGGCGTGCACTAAAACTGTTTATTCACGGCGGCAAAGGTATGGATTTCTTTCGAAACATACTTTGCGTGGTGTAACAGAAAGTTTATCATTTTAGAAAAACCTTGCGAGAACGTATTTTTCCATTACTTAACAGTTGTTTTATTATATAAACACCTGCAGTTGGCTTTTCAACTTCTTTTCCTTCTATATTATAATATAAGGTGGAAACCACGTCTGCCTGGGTTTCTAATTGTTTAATTCCTGTTGTATTTTGTTTCAAATACCATTCCTTGTACCATTTAAAGCAAGCTTCGCCGCAAGCCTCGTCTACTCCCTTGAACGCAGGCTCCACAACCTTGTCCTTGAGATAAGAGTCGATGTCGAAGTAGAGTCCTGAGCCTTGAAGCGTCATGCTGATATTGCCCAGTTTGTCGTGGATATACTTCCATCCTTCACCAAAACCTGATGTGGTAGCGGTGCCCCAAGTGCCATAGTTGCTCTCCACCCAGTTGCCCTGCTCGTCCTTGTGACCTGAGCCTGGCTTGTATGGACTCCAGTCTATCTCGGTCACGATGATAGGATTGGTCTTCGCCACTGGCACAGCATCCAGGAATGCATTGTAGAATTTCTCCTTGTTGGTATTGTCATTGTTGCCCGAGCCTGAGCTATACCAGCCTGGATAGCAGTGAACGGCATAACCCAGATTGTTTTGCGAGTCTACTATCGGATGCTTTACATAGTCACGATAGTTTTGCTGCCAAGTGGTGCCCGGCACCCAGATGATGCCATTGAATCCATCGCGGCGAATCTTGGTCACGACAGGCTGGAAGAATTCCTTCATAGCTCCATTGTCAGAACTGCCATTCCGCGTGATAGAGATTGGCTCGTTGGCTAGCTCTATGGAAATCTGTCCGGAATGTTCCTGGATATATGGATCGGAAGCAAACTCATGCCATATATTGAGAAGATAATACAGATAGCACTTCTTCTTGGTGGCGGCATTGTTATATTCCTCTACTGTGAGCTTTGGAGGGCAAACCCCAGGAGGGCGAACCACTACATAAAGTCCGTGTGCCAAAGCTTGCTTGATGAGCGGAATATAGAGTGACTGGAGATACTTCTTATAATAAGGTAAGTAAAACTTGGTAATATTTGCCTCGCCAGTAGTCTCGGCACCATTATTTTCATAATAGCTCATATAGCCAGAGTTCAGACTCTCGGTACCATTGGTCCAGCATGGGTCCATGTGCAAACGGAACACATCACAGTAAGCACCCTGGGAATGATCGGTGATGGCAGTAAAGATCTTCTCGAAATAATCGAGACAAGGCTTCACATCAGCATCCGTATAGTCAGCCTTCCACGCCTGCCATCTCCAATTGTTGAAGTAACGGTTCGGTGTATCCATCACCCCATGAAGAACCACAGTTTTACCATTGGCATCTACCAGATTCTTACCCTGCACACGAAGTGCCGGCAGATTATCGGCAGCCAGTCCCGCCATTGACAGCATAGCCATAGCGAGTGATATTAACAATTCCTTTCTGTTCATTGTTACAATTATTTTTAGATTTATCATTTATTGTCAGTCACCTTATTATATTATGAAGGATTGCCAGGTTCCAGTTTACAGAAAAGGATGCTGGTCTTTTAAAATAGAATGGCGCGTAATCACTACGCACCATTCCCGAAAACCAATTAATCATGATTCTATATAAAAACCATAATATCAAAATCTTTTAGAAATTCTAAACCTATTCTACAAACTATTATGTATAAACCTAACTAACCTAAATATTCTAAAATATACAACTTAAAAAACCGATGCAAAGATACTCCTAATCTATCATATATACTTTATAATAAGTAACCAATAGTTTTTCTCTCGTATCACATGTAACCTTATCTTTACTCTGCGTAACATTTTAACATCTTTTTAATACATTTTCGTAAAAAACATACCTTACCATGCATTATTCTCCCATTTATTTTGTATTTTTGCAAACGAATATAAAAAAGCCAAAAGACAATGAAACCAAGAATCATGATGATTTCCATGAAATCAAACCTCAGAACAATGAGATACATCGGTCTTTTACTGATGTTTATCTTCTGTCTCACTGCACAGAATATGATGGCGCAGCGAGGAAAACTTTTCAATTCAGACAACCAGCTTTCGAGCAACCTTGCCACTCAGGTGTTCCAGGATTCAAATGGTTTCATTTGGATTGCCACCCGTAACGGCTTGAA
>USSA01000255.1 GCA_900557255.1 uncultured Prevotella sp. | reverse complement strand
TAAAAACATTATAAAGCATTTAGATAGAGCTCGTTATCCCGAACTGAGGTAAGAACTGTGCATCTTCCATCGTGTGCTGGATATATTTGGCAGCTCTCTTACTGTTGCTCGCATCCTTTTTAAAGATGTAGTAGGCTAGCTTTTGAAGCGCAATAGTTTCTTTGAGCTGACACAGTTCATTGCTCACGGATGCCTCTACAAGATATTCCTCGTAAAGGTCGAGTTTGCCTATATGTTTGTAATATCTGGCTATACCATAAGCCGACATGGCATGTATGCGGGATTTGGCTGGCGTCATCTTCAGTGCCTTCAGATAATAGTTGAGCGACTCCTTGCTGGTAGGGTTGTCGAGATAGACGTATTCGCCCATGAGATACTGATAGAAGACGTTATGCTTATTGTTTTCGTTGAAACTCTGTATCAGAAGGGTCATATAATGTTTCTTCTGGGCACGGAATTCTTCGGCGTAATCTGAGTTCTTGGCGTATGATTCCCAATAGTTGTAGAGCCAGGCGTATGTGAAGTAATAGTATTGCTTCAGCTGGTATGGCATCTCATCAGGATTGAGCGATTGGAGTAAGCTTTCTGCTTTGCCATAAAATCCCCTTACCGAGAGTATGGACGCCCAGTTTATCTGGTTACGTAATATATAATAGGTGTTATGACATTTTTCTGCCAATTCAAGCCCCTGTTTCATATATGCGTATGCTGAGTCGTAGCGATAAGCACTATAGGCATGATATATGCTGTCCAGAAACTGTAGCCGGGTTTGGTCGTCTTCAGCTTCATAAGCTTGCTGCTTCAGATGTTTCAATTCCTTTTCCTTGATTCCCTGATAATATTGGTCGTTTTCAATCATCTTGTCAATACGATCCAATAAAGTCTTCTCGTCCGTTAAAGTCTTCTCGTCCGTTTTGCCTTGAGCAGCCAATGGCATAGTAAGCAAAAGAAGTAAATATATAAGTAGTTTCATCTTTAATGTTTCTTTATAATTATAACAAAATCGTCTTTTAAATGTTATTTTCGTCCTTTTGTCCGTTTTGTAGTGCAAAGATACAAATTTCCTTTCATATAATACCATTTACTTTAGATAAAAATAGTTAATGTGTTAAAACGTCTGATTCTTAATGAGTTATCTATTTCTTTGGTAGACTGATTTTTTACTAAAATACTACTTAGGTATACAACTTTGAAAAAAATGATATAATTTTGCAACCGAAATCAGAAAACAGTAGTTTTTATGGTTTAATTACCACTTCAAGTCTTCTAAAAGTATTTAATGATAAAGAAAATTCCTTTTGTTGATTTAGTATGTTGATTTAAATAGGAAAACAGGTTTAGTTTATATTAGGGAAAAAGGATTGGTAATAGACTAGGCTACTTGATGATTCAAGTTTGCCCTTAAAGGCAAAGCTTATCTATTATGTTTTAGGGAAAACCGCCATGCTTTTGTGAAAAAGTGTGGCGGTCTTTGTTTAATATATGTTAGTTTCTTCTCTTTTCTTTTTCTTTTCTTTGGTCAACTCAAATTATTTTTTTACCTTTGCCACATATTTATATATAGATGAATAGATTTATATATAGGTAGTAGGAAATAGATTTCGAGAGAAAAATCAGTTTTCTTCATGTGTAGAGGAAAATAGTAAGTAGACTTTAAAATATTATATTGAATAAAATATTAAAACAATGAATATATTAGTAACAGGCGCTAATGGTCAATTGGGACATGAAATGCAAATCTGTGCCCAAAAAAGCAATCACAAGTTTGTCTTCACCGATGTGGCTGAAGGCTATGAAAAACTGGATATCACCAATCTTGACGCTATCCGAGAAAAGGTGAGGGAGAATGATATTCAGGTAATTGTTAACTGCGCTGCTTATACCAACGTAGATAAGGCTGAAACAGATTACGATTTGGTTAATCTGCTCAACAATACTGCTGCGGGAAATTTGGCACAGGCTATGAAGGAGGTAGATGGTACTTTGATTCATGTATCTACCGACTATGTTTTTCAGGGCGACAAGAATATACCTTGCCGTGAAGATTGGGAAACGAATCCTTTGGGGGTATATGGTAAAACGAAACTTGCAGGCGAAAAGAGTATTGAAGCTACTGGATGCAAGCATATCATCATCCGTACAGCATGGCTCTACTCGCAGTGGGGTAAGAACTTCGTGAAGACCATGCAGAGTCTCACGGCAAGCCACGACACCCTGAAGGTGGTCTTCGACCAGGTGGGTACTCCAACTTACGCTGGCGACCTGGCTGCTGTCATCTCACATATCATCGAAACTGACCAATTGGATAAGACGGGCATCTACCACTTCTCTAATGAGGGTGTCTGCTCTTGGTTTGATTTCGCTAAGATTATCTGCGAACTGAGCGGAAATACTTGCGATATTCAGCCTTGCTACAGCGAGGAGTTCCCAAGCCCAGTGAAGCGTCCTCACTTCTCTGTACTTGACAAGAGTAAGTTGAAGCAGACTTTCGGATTCAAGGTGCCATACTGGACTGACAGTTTGAAGAAGTGCATCGCTGAATTGGCGGCAGCAAAATAATTATTAATTATAAGTTATTAATTGAAATGAAGAATATCATTATCACGGGCGGTGCAGGTTTCATCGGCTCACACGTAGTAAGACTTTTCGTGAACA
>USSA01000254.1 GCA_900557255.1 uncultured Prevotella sp. | reverse complement strand
CCCTTGTTTAATTAACAATCGCGAGTTTTTTAATCATTTATGGTCTTAAGCCAAAAGTATGGACGTATAAACGTCTGTATTTTTGGCTTTGCTGTTTCCCAAATCTTGCATCGTTTTACGTAACAAGATTGGTTTTAACCCCCACGTTAGGTGGGGGTTGTTATTTTGGGTTAGATTGGTTTAATAGTTTCCATTAGTTCATCTACTGAATTTATTTCGTCCAACTCCGTACATAATTCTTCCTCTAGCTCCTGCTCCTTAGATTGGATTACCGTTGGAACCGGCACACCTAAAGCTTCAAATAGCCGTTTGCGCTGTCCAACTACCTCACTAAAGATAAATCCTTCATTAAACTTAGTTACCATGACGTTATTCATGAGGTCTAATACTTTCCTATCGCTCTTGTCATTAAGGGTGAACCGATCCTTTGCATCTTTGTGCTTTAGTTCATAATCTGCTAAGCGATTTCTTACCATGGTGGATATAGAGGTAGCCAGGAACTGAACAAAAGCCTTTCCTTCAAGAGAGCGGTTATTGGAAACGCCAAATCTATTACATGACAACCTTGATTTCAAAGTATTGAATGCATACTCAACAGAATTACGCTCGCTGTATATACGGTGTGCCAATATAGGATCCTTCACAGTATCCGTTAGAAGAACTCTAAAGCCAGCATATTTTAGATGCTCCTCAACCTTAGCGATATTGATAGTAACATCTTTTGATTTGTCATTCTCGATTATGTAATCCTCTCTAAGCTTTTGTTCATATGGTAAGAGTTCCTTTTGTTCAAGAATCTTATCTCGTACCGAGGTGAGATTGAAGGTAATTGTTTCAAGGTGACTTTCGTAGATACGGCGGTCGTAATACATGTGCAAGAACACTTTGATCTTATCTTTCTTTTGTTGTTTCCGGCCTTTTACAGGAAAGCTATCGTAGTCCCACATCGCTTCCTCAGTAAACACGTACTGATTTATAAAACGATTGTAATAGTTAGGGTTAGTAAAGTTAGTTTTGTACTTATCGATCGTTGTTTGAATGAACTTGGTACTAGCGACCCTAGTATTTGTTACAAATGATAAATTGTTTCTAATGAAGTCATCGATGTTTGCATTAGAGATATAGCCACGATCGGTAACAAAGACGAATTTATTTTCGTCGTTGTCGAAGAGCCGACAATGACTGGCGATGGTATTTCTGACTGTTGAAACATCAGGCACGTCACCATCATATAAACGGTAATAAATTGGTAGACCTGTCATTTGTTCTACAAGCATTAGGATGTTTATTTGACGTAGATTAACTCCATCCTTGTTTTTACCGTACTCCGCTTTGCTTAGTAGAGTGGAGTAGGTTGAGATACTAGAAGAATCTAAGGCGACAAAAAGCTCTTGCCCTGTCTTAAACACACCTTCTTTTATGTATAACTCGGTAAGTCTACTCAGGAAGCGTTCTATATCATCAGCGCTTATTTTTTGTAGCAAACGGGAAATGGTCGATTCAGACATAATCTTCTGATATGGCAACCAAGTTTTTTCGGCAAATACATCGTAGTAATGCATGGTATTGTTAGCATTTAGCACCATGTAATAGGCTAATGAGAGCAGCTTATGCGCAGTGGCATGATGGGCAAAAACCTCTGATAAAGCTTTCCATACAGGAGATGGTCTAACAATACAATCAAGAGCAAAAGTTGCCCCTGCATGAAGGCTAGTGATTGCTGTTTTGTTTTTAACTGTATACAACTCCTCATCAATAGCCTCAAACTCAAATTTCTTGTTCCTGTGGAACACTTTGAAGTGCACAAGGTCAGGGTATTTATCAATAAATGATTCGTTGAATTTCACTTCTCCGTCGGCTTGACCACCAATGATAGAACCAACTTTTTCGGAACCTACTCTACGACTATTCTTCTTTTCTTTGTCCCATACACTTTTGTACACCATGACATAGGCATACTTTCCTTTGCCAGTACGATTGATGAACATTGAGGGTAGTTTTGGTGGGTTCAGTACAGCCATAATAATCTTCCTATTGATACGCATAATGTGTATCAATGATATCACATAAAAAAATAGAATGCAAGCGCAAACCTGCATTCTATAAGGCTTTTTATTGATTTTAATTTTTCTCAAAACTAGCTATGGAACAATAATAACAAGATTTGGGAAACTTAATCAATTTTACTGCCAACTAAACTATTCCTCAGTCATCCGCAAATCTTCAATCCCTATTCACTACTAACAAAAAATGCATAAAGCAAGTTATTCCTGCATATTCATGCACAAAAGATAAGTAAAATACCTTTTATTTGCATAAATTCGTCAAAAGATTGCCATATATTAAAAATAATGTGTAACTTTGCAGCCACAAAAAGTTATGAAATGTAAGGGCAGCAACAAATTGCCCGATAATATTACATGATAATAAATAAAGTACGGAAATGGCATATATTAGACTTTCAGCTGCCGAAGCCGCAGCTATGATCAAGGATCAGGACACGATAGCGCTAAGTGGTTTCACACCTAACGGCGTGCCTAAGGCTACCTTCCGCGAACTCTCCAAGAGAGCCGTGGCAGAACATGAAGCAGGCAGACCATTTCAGGTGGGCATCCTGACAGGAGCTTCTACCTCGCAAAGTATCGAGGGTGACATGGCAGCAGCCCATGCCATCAAGTTCCGTGCGCCATTTTCTACCAACA
>USSA01000253.1 GCA_900557255.1 uncultured Prevotella sp. | reverse complement strand
CACCGCCCTGCTTGTCGTATACCATATAAGATACGTTAGGTACGGTAGTGATGACATCCATATTAAACTCACGGTCCAGTCTCTCCTGTACGATTTCCATGTGGAGCAAACCGAGGAATCCGCAACGGAAACCGAAGCCCAAAGCCACAGAACTCTCTGGCGAAAAAGTCAATGAAGCATCATTGAGCTGCAGTTTTTCGAGCGATGCCCGCAGATTCTCGTAATCGCTAGGATCGATAGGATAAACACCAGCAAATACCATAGGTTTCACTTCCTGGAAACCCGCAATCGCCTTGTCACAAGGACGGGCGATATGGGTAATGGTATCACCCACCTTAACCTCGGTAGCATTCTTGATACCCGAGATGATATAACCTACCTCACCGGTACCCAATTCCTGGCGTGGAATCATATCCATCTTCAATACACCGATTTCATCAGCATCATATTCCATGCCGGTATTGAAGAACTTCACCTTATCTCCCTTACGGATCACGCCATTCTCTATCTTGAAATAGGCGATGATGCCGCGGAAAGAGTTGAATACAGAGTCGAAAATCAAAGCCTGAAGCGGTGCCTTCTCGTCTCCTACCGGAGCAGGAACACGATTAACAACAGCTTCCAGTATATCTTCTACACCTTCACCGGTCTTACCTGAAGCACGGAGAATATCCTCATGCTTGCAACCAATCAGGTCTACAATTTCGTCTTCTACCTCATCAGGCATAGCCGATGGCATATCTATCTTATTGATTACCGGAATAATCTCCAGATCGTGATCGATAGCCATATAGAGGTTTGAAATGGTCTGTGCCTGAACGCCCTGAGTGGCGTCAACAACTAGCAGTGCTCCCTCGCAAGCAGCGATGGAACGGGAAACTTCGTATGAGAAGTCAACGTGTCCCGGAGTATCGATAAGATTCAGGATATAGGTCTGTCCATCCTTTGCCTTATATTCCATTTGGATAGCATGGCTCTTGATTGTGATACCACGTTCTCTTTCCAAATCCATATCATCAAGCATCTGTCCTTCAGTAATCTTGATGGTCTGAGTCTTCTCCAGAAGTCGGTCTGCCAAGGTACTTTTACCATGGTCTATATGTGCAATAATGCAGAAATTTCTTATTTTATTTATATTCTCCATATAATTTTTCTCTCTTTAGAGTGCAAAGATAGTATTTTTTTTCGTATCTTTGCACAAAATATTGAAAATAATAGAGATTTTTAGATAAAAAGTAGAAAAATCATGAAGAAAAAGTTGATTTACATCGGTATTTTTGCTTCTTTGCTCGTTTCTTGTACAGAAAGTCTGGAGGACAAAGCGGCTCGTGAAGCCAAGGAGTATACTGAAAAATACTGTCCTACTCCATACGTCAACGACGCCAGGACTGACAGTGCTGCATTTGATAAAACCAAGAAGATATATACGTACTATATCTCTTTGAGAAACAAGGCAGATAACAAGAAGGCGATTGATGCCAACAAGGATAAACTCCATAAGATTCAGAAGGAAGCCCTGGACAACAACCCTGGTCTGAAGAAATATAAGGAAGAGCATTTCACCTTCCGTTTCGTATATCATTCGGCTAAGAACCCGAAGGAGGTGTTGCTGGATGATACCTTCAAGTATTAGAAAAGGCACGGAGTACTAACTAGTAATCCGTGCCTAAAATACTCTTAATATCCCATTTCCTGCAAAGCTGTCGCCAACTGGTCTGGACAGCTTGTAGGCTTATTGCCACAAGTGATACCCTTCAGTCGGGCGATGACCTCCTTTGCCTTCATGCCTTTAATCAAAGCACAAACGCCCTTGGTATTGCCATCGCAGCCTCCGATGAACTGGGCATCCTGCACATTTCCATCTTCATCTATACTGATGCAGATGTATTTTGAGCAGGTGCCATGAGTCGGATAAGTTACCTTCTGCAACTTATCCTGTTTGTCTTGCTGCAACATAATGCTTATTCTGCGTCTGCAGGAATTTCTGGCTTCATGTTGGTATATACAGTCTGAACATCGTCAAACTCTTCCAACTTCTCAACCATCTTGTCGATAGTTTCGCGCTCCTCAGGAGTTACATCCTTCAAATCGTTAGGGATGTAAGTGAACTCAGCACCAGTTACCTCGAAACCCTCAGCCTCCAGATGCTTCTGAATTTCGCCGAAGCTTGTAGGAGCACCGTAGATTGTGATTTCGTTGTTCTCCTCATCCTCATCAAACTCATCTTCTACGCCGTAGTCAATCAGGTCGAGAATCATCTCATCCATATCCAGACCTTCCTTCTTCTTGAATGTGAACACAGCCTTGTGGTCGAAGAGGAAAGACAGAGAACCTGTTGTACCCAAGTTTCCGCTGAACTTGTTGAAAATAGAACGAACGTCAGCAACAGTACGTGTAGTGTTGTCTGTCAGAGTATCAACGAAGACAGCCACTCCGTGAGGGCCATATCCCTCGTATGTTACTTCCTTGTAATCGCTGGTATCCTTGCCACAAGCGTTCTTGATGGCACGAGCGATGTTATCCTTAGGCATGTTCTCACGCTTACAGTTAGCGATGATAGCACGCAATGATGGGTTGTTCTCTGGTTCTGGACCGCCTGCCTTCACAGCAATAGCAATCTGCTTACCCAACTTAGTAAATGTCTTGGCCATGTGGCCCCATCTTTTCAGCTTTGTAGCTTTACGATATTCAAATGCTCTTCCCATTGGAAT
>USSA01000252.1 GCA_900557255.1 uncultured Prevotella sp. | reverse complement strand
TTGTCGGCAGATATTGTTGCTGTTGTATCAGTTCATCTTCATTGAGTGACTGAAGGGTATTCAGAAGGTTTTTCAATCGATCGGGATGATTGCCGAATATCTTCTTGAACGTAAGGTCTGCCTTAGGGTCTAAGTACTTCATAACCATCTGTTTTAAAAATCCATGCCGCAAAGTTACGGTTTTATTTTCATATCTCCAAGGGATTTCTGGGAAAAGTTTCTGAAAAAGTAAGAGATTGCGTTTCTTATGTGACAGGACAAGGGTCTATATGCCACGATGACAAGTGGTGTATAGACCCTTGATTATATGGAGATTTTCGTAATCTACATCTCCGCTATTCTGTATTTATGATATGGCGGATGGCATGCAGGCGGTAACAATGCCGTTTACAACCCTTTGGGGATATGATACGGATGCTGACAGAGTCGGAATTTATGTGTTTTATGTTGTTTTCTTCACGAATAATTTGGTAGTTACAAATAAACAGTGTATCTTTGCAGCAGAATGCTGCACTCGGTAATTTGAGAACAAATTTTCATTGTGCCTGTTTGCATTATCAATAAATCAAATAACAAAAATTCTGCTTATGGGAAAGATAGTAGATAAAACAGAGACTAAGATAGTTACGCTTGATGGAGTTGAGATTATCAAGCAGGTAACGAAGGTACTTATGCCTAATGGTAAGTACCGATATCCTACTGTGTATTTTACGGTTAACGATGATGTCAAGGCTCTGACAGCAGAACAATTAGACAAAATCCGCATCCCTGTCTACAAACAGTTAATTTGAAATTAATATGGAAGAAAGTGAAGGTTATCCCTTCGTCTTTCAAATGATAGACAGGGATAGTGCAGATGAATGGCTGATTGAAACTTTGCAATATAGATTCAAGTCAGCTAGATCTCATCATTCTTATATTGTAAGAGTTGAGCGTTATCAGGAACATGCTTATTGCGTGAAGTTCTTTGATAAGGCCAATATGAATAGTAAATTGAAATTTAGTCTTCGTACTAACACTTTTGAGCCAAGAATCATTTTCTATACATTGTTCCATATTATGCTTGATGTATTGAAAAGAGATAGCAAAGCCTCATTCTTCTTTGTTGGTGCAGAAGATGAAAATGATGAATTAGGAATGGCGATAAGACGATTTCGTGTATATAAGAAATTCACTACGTCTGTGGTATCTGAAAGATTATTCAAGCATTATGCAATAGAAAATGAGTCTTTGTATATTCTGATTAATAAGAACAGTTGTTCTGATTGTGATGATTTAGCCAAAAGAATTACTGTTGCAGTAAAAAAACTATTCTCTCGTCATTAAAACATAATTAGGTTAACAGTATATATCTGATCACAGGAAACGACAAGGGTCTATATACCACGATGAACAGGTGGCGTATAGACTTGGTGAGTGTTGAATGTTGAGTGTTGAATGTTGAGTGTTGAATGAAAGAAATATGACGACAAAGAAAAAGGGCGCATCCGGATTGGATGCGCCCTAACTTGTTAAATAAAATCGGAGGGATTCTGCTCTTCGACAGGCATGAACCACTCCATCCAGCGTGATGTAGAAATGGTAGCCGATGTCAGTCCAGCCGTTGTTATGCACATGGTTGTAGCGCAGCATCTTCATCGTATAACGGTGATCGCAGCGGCTACCGCTGCAATGCACCACTATCATATCGATGTCTCTCATAGGCATCCTTCTAAAGTCCACCTGCCGAAACGCCCAACGCCCCGAGGAGAGCTGTCAGTACGGTTACTGCAAACTTGATAATCTCATTCCATTTCTGCTTGTTCTTTTCTGTCATAATCTATTCTGTTTTAAAAGGTTAATTATTCTAATCCGCCTTCAGTGTCACCCTTGCCAGTGCTGCCTGTTCCGCCGGTCTGCTCGCCTGAGGTGTTGCCACCCGTGGTATCGCCGCCTGAAGAAGCATTGTCCTTGGCAGGCTTTTTCTTAGCCTCCTCGATGTCGAGGGTCTTGGCACCCTCCTTCTCAGCCTTGAGGGCAGCCTTCTGTACGGCACGTGATGCAACCTGCTCAAACTCCATACCTACGAAGATGTTGGCAAGATCGCTGCCCGGGATAAACTGGATGTTCACACCCTTGATGTTGATGTCGCTCTTAAATTCGGCTGCGGTTGCAGCACCCTCACTGGTAAGCTGGAGGCGGAACTTGCCCAACTCGCCGAAATCAATCTGGTTGCCTCGCTGCAACTCGATGACCATGTTCTCCTGCAAACTGATCAGAACGGCTGTTACATCCGCATAGGATACAGTGGTCTGCATAGCGATCAACTTCGCAAACTTCTTGAGCGAAATAGACTCGTTCATCTGAGCACGTGCGTAGAACTTAGGAACTCCTGCTTTGTCACCAAATTTTGACGCAAGCTTTACTAAACTGTAATTAATTGCCATAATACATAAAATTTTAAAATTGTGAATAATAATGTTGTGCACCGGTCTCTTCCCGAATGCTGATACAAAGATACAACATCGGCGGAGCCCCACTTGTCCACTTTGGTACGATAAGTACCAGTTGTGCACTATTTGGCTCAATTATGTATATTTTTACACGCAAGCGTATGCAGCAGAATACTGATATGGTTCAGTCAGCTACTCCAGATGGTTCTGTCAGCGAGTCAAGACGTCTCGATAAATCGACGGATACGACTCCGTTAGCCTACGTTGTCGAATCCTTAACCCGATGCAGTCGAATCCTTAACCTTGTCCAGCCGTCTGCGTAACCCAGT
>USSA01000251.1 GCA_900557255.1 uncultured Prevotella sp. | reverse complement strand
ACTGAATCATATCCGGTGCCCACATACGGTTGTTGAGGTTGGCGAAGATAGGAGCATAGGATGCCATGGTCACGATATCCGAATTGTTCTCGATGCCCATCATATAGACAGCCTCACCGAGTGCTGCATCGAGTGAACCCATATTGCCGAAACCCTGGGTTACGGCATATTCACCTACATAAATCTCGCTGCCCTTACGGTCGTAGTTATCATACTTGTTGAAGTTCTCGGCAAACCAGGCAGGATTTCTGTAGTAGTGCTCATCGAGGAGTTCTACGCTTTCGTTGCTTTCCCACTTAGGATTGTCATCGCCCCAAGCTACCACGTTACCGATGAGGTGCATCTTAGGATATTTCGCCAATACAGCATCCTTGAACTTCTTGAAGCGCTCGTAGTAATGGTCGCTCTGAGCCGCAGGATCCGGCTGGTTGTTCTCATTACCAATCTCCAGATATTCGATGTTGTATGGTTCCGGATGACCGTTCTTAGCACGGAGCGCACCATATTTAGAGGTAACAGGACCGTTGGCATACTCCAGGGCATTCATGCACTCATCAATCCAAGGCTGGATGCTGTCTACAGGAGTCATACCGCCGTGCCACAAACCTACGTTTACAACATAGAGAGGCTTGGCATTCAAGTCTTCGGCAAGCTGAAGATACTCATCGAATCCCATACCGTCGCTGGTACGGTAGCGCCAGTTTACGTTCTTATGGCCCGGACGTTCCTCGATAGGACCGATAGTCTTCTCCCAGTGGAAAGCATTCTCAGGAGATTCCTGTCCCTCTACGTAGCAACCGCCAGGGAAGCGGACGAACTTAGGATGGATGTTATAGAGAAGCTGAGCCAGGTCAGGGCGCAAGCCATTCTCGCGATTCTTGAAAGTAGGAGGGAAGAGGCTTACTACATCGAGAACGAGGGTACCCTTGCCATCGGCTACGAGTTCAAACTGAGCCTTGGCGTCGTTTCCGTTGGCTGTCAACTCAGCCGTATATTTGGTCCACTTCTTGCCAACCTTGGCATTGAGGGTGGTTTCTGCATACACCTTGTCGCCCTTGGCGTTGGTGAGACGAGCCTTCAGTCCGCCCTTGTAGCTACCCTTAGCCCAGAAAGAGAGTTTATAGGTTCTGCCCTGCACGGCGTTGATTCCCCAGAAGCCCTCATTGATGAGAGAGGCTGTAGCTGTAGGCTTAGCTGCGATAGTTAATTGGAGTGCCTTGCCCTGTGCATTGTTGAGCAAACCCTTATTGATGAGTTGTGCATTGATCTTTGCACCTTTCTGAGCGGCAGTTTTCCAGGTAGGAATATTCTTGTCATCGTCTTCGAAAGAACGGTTGCTGATGAGTTCGGCATAGAGACCGCCATCTGCAGCATGGTTGATATCCTCGAAGAAGATACCATAGAGGTTAGGAGATACCTTGATACCTGGGTTAGAGGCATCTACATTGATGGTAACCTGTGCGTTGGATGCCAAAGCAGAGGCCAACACTGCTGAAAGTAAAATCTGTCTTTTCTTATTCATTTCTTATTCTTAGGTTTGTTTGTTTACTTGTTGATTGGCATGAAACCAAGCAAAGCCTGAATTCATGCCGCTATTAATACACAGTTGCAAAAGTACACAAAAAACACAAAGAAGAGGTGGACAAAAAGTGAATTATAGTGTAAAAGGTGGATTTTCTGATGAAAATCCACCTTTTGTTTATTATTGGTAAATAAAATCGGTTTTAATATAGTAATACCAGTCCGGCAAAAGCCGAGTAGAGTATCATGCGGATAGGATTGATCTTCATCACCTTCACGCCGATAAAGGTAGCAAAGAAGAGGGCGATGGAGATATAGAATCTCCAAGGATTTTCGGGAGTAGAGAAGTTCTCGCCATTCATCAGAAGCAGGGCTGCGGCTCCTACCAGACCGACGATGGCTGGGCGAAGACCGATGAAGATGCTCTGGACGGCTGAGGTGTTCATATACTTGTACAGCATCTTGCTGATAAGAATCATCAAAACCAAGGATGGGAGAACCAGCGCAAAGGTCGCCATGGCACTTCCGAGTACCGCCATCATGCCACTCATGCCGGCATTATGGACAGCTGTATAGCCACAATAGGTAGCGGTGTTGATACCGATAGGTCCCGGTGTCATCTGAGAGATGGCAACCACATCGGTAAACTCTTGCATCGTCATCCAATGATACTGCGTAACAACCTGTCCCTGAATCAGGGATATCATGGAATAGCCACCTCCGAATCCGAAGATGCCTATCTGAATGAATACGATGAAAAGCTGAAAAAATATCATCATTATGTTTTAAGCTATTTACTTTTTTACTTTTTTACCTTTTTACTTTTTACCTTTTTACCTTTATTCCGTTGGCTGGATAAACTGTCCATAGATGTAGCCACCTACGGCAGCTGCGATAATCACCCAGATTGGGTTGACGCCCAAAAGCCAGATCAGAAGGGCGGATAGAATAGGAATCCAGCAGTTGACAAGCGAAATACCGGCACTTTTGGCAAGCGAGAACGTAGGTACGGCTATCAATGCCACGACGGCAGGACGGATGCCTGCAAACATGGCAGCAACAACCTTGTTGTCTTCAAACTGATGGAAAAACATGGCTATCGCTAAGATAATAAGGAACGATGGCAACGAAGCGCCGAGGGTGCAGACGATGGCTCCCGGTGTCTTTGCCAACTTATATCCGAGTAGGGAACTCATGTTGATGGCCAAGGCTCCCGGACAAATCTGGGTAGTAGCAATGGCATCCAAGAATTCCTCCTTCGTCATCCAATGATGCTTGTTGACGACTTCGGATTCTATAATAGGAATCATGGCATAGCCACCACCAAAGGTGACT
>USSA01000250.1 GCA_900557255.1 uncultured Prevotella sp. | reverse complement strand
CGTCCGCTGACCAGGGATTTCAATCCGAATGTGCTGAGCACGGAATGGAGCAAGGTCGATGGAAACATCTATTTTACAGCCGAAGATAAAGACTGCGTGCATCTCTTCCAGCTCAATCCGAAATCGGGTAAGTTTACGCTTCTCAAGACTCCTGAAGAGTACATCAAGAGTTTCTCGCTTGCATCTTCTGCAGCAGAAATGGCTTTCTCCGGTCAGAGTGCATCCAATGCTGACCGACTCTATAAGATGAATACGAAGGCACAGAAGGCTCTGCTGGTGGATGATCTCTGTGCCCGACTGCTGAAGGGCATTGAGCTGGGCGACTGTAAGGCATGGAACTATGTGAACTCTCGTGGCGATACACTCTGCTGCCGTTACTATCTGCCACCTCATTTTGATGCTGCCAAGAAGTATCCGATGATAGTGAATTATTATGGTGGATGCAGTCCTACGAGCCGCATGTTCCAGAGCCGTTATCCTCATCATGTTTATGCGGCAATGGGCTATGTAGTGCTGGTTGTGAATCCTAGTGGAGCCACCGGATTCGGTCAGAAATTCTCTGCCCGCCATGTAGATACGGCAGGCGAGGGAGTGGCTGAAGACATCATCTCCAGCACCCAGGCTTTCTGCGATGAGCATGCTTTCGTAAACCGCAAGAAGATTGGCTGCATCGGTGCCAGCTACGGCGGATTCATGACTCAGTATCTTCAGACCAAGACCGACCTCTTTGCAGCTGCCATCTCTCATGCAGGCATCAGCGACCACACCAGCTATTGGGGTGAGGGTTATTGGGGCTACAGCTACAGCGAAGTTTCTATGGCGAACGAATATCCTTGGACCAACAAGCATCTCTTTGTAGATCAGAGTCCGCTCTATAATGCCGACAAGATTCATACTCCGTTGCTGTTTGTTCACGGCACGGCAGATAATAATGTGCCTGTGGGCGAGAGTATCCAGCTCTATACGGCTCTGAAACTCCTTGGCCGTCCTACGGCGATGGTATTGGTAGATGGTCAGGATCATCACATCATCGACTACGAGAAGCGACTGAAATGGCAGAACACCATCTTTGCCTGGTTTGCCAAGTGGTTGCAGGATGATGCTTCCTGGTGGACGGAAATGTACGGAGATGAAAAGATGTAGTTGAAGCTTCGGCAGAAATGCCGGCTTCAGTCTCTATCAAAATAAAAAAAGAGATTATGTTCCTGTAAGTCGGGAATATAATCTCTTTTCTTTTATATGTTTATTTCTTGCAGTTTAGCGTGATAAGCAGAGAAATCATGGCGAAGGCGATTCCTACGATGCAGACGCCTAGCCAGTCGGCTTGCGTCCAGACGTAACCAGCACAGAAAGTACCTAGCGAACCACCGATGAAATAGCTGGTCATGAAGATGGTGTTGGCGCGGTTGGAAGCCTGCGGAATCTCCTGCAGACAACCACTCTGATTGCTGAGCTGCTGACATTGCAGACCGATGTCAACCAGGATGATGGCTGCGATGAGTCCGGCGTAAGTGTCGCCGAAAAGCAAGGCTATTGCCCAGGCGATGATCTGCATTCCTGCTCCGAACAGATTGAATTTTCGAATGCCAAACCTAGGAATCAGTTTTCCCACACCACTGGCAGCAACGGCTCCCATGATTCCGCAAAGTCCTAGCATTCCTACCATATCACTTCCTGCGCTGAAAGGTGGCTGCGCCAGATGGAACGCCAGACAAGACCATATTGCCATCATACTGCCGAACCCGAAGGCTGCACGGATGGAATAGATGCGGATAGAAGGATGGAAAAAGAAAATTTCTGCTATTGTGGTCATCAGTCCTCTGTAGGTTCCTACATAGTTGCGCTTCATTTCAGGCATCATCAGCAGCATGATCCCCATGCAAAACACCATCACGAAAGCAGCTATGATAAACATCTCCCGCCATCCCAGCCATTCGCCGATGTAACCGCTGATTACTCGTGAGGCAAGAATGCCCGTCAGCAGTCCGGAGAGTACAATGCCCATATTCCTGCTCTTGTTCTTGGGTTCCGAAAACTGTCCGGCTATCGGAATGAAGAACTGCGGAATCACCGAACAGGCACCAATCAGCAGGGAAGCTCCCCAGAGCGTCCAAACGTTTTGCGCTGTAGCCATCACAATTGCCATCAATGCAGCAATGATCATATTGACAAGGATGAGTTTCTTGCGCGAAAGCATGTCGCCCAAGGGGATGAGGAAGAATAAGCCCAGCGCATAACCTATCTGGGTAATGACGGTGATGAGGTTAGCCTTCTGCTCGGTAATATCCAGGTCGTGGCGGATGAGTTCGAGAAGCGGCTGATTGTAGTAGCAGTTGGCTACGGTGAGTCCTGCGACGATAGCCATCATCAGGAGAATGCTGCGGGGAATGCCCTGATTTTCTTTTAGCTGTATCATTTTCTGTCTGTTTGTTTCTTTGTTTTGAGTGCAAAGTTACGAAAAAATTCCCGGCAATCAAAGTTTTTGGGAACGATTTCTTGGGAAAATCTTCTGTTCTTTCCCTCTCGCGCGTACCTTATTATATGTATATAGTGCTGCTCTGAAGAGGTGTTGGCGCGCCCCCTTGTTACGCTAAAAAACACCGAAAAGTGTTAAAATTAGGCTGTTTCCGAGCACATCAAAAACTTTAACCTTTGTTAGCACTTTGTAAATGGCTGATTTATAGTGATTTGTAATTTTATTACAAAATCACCTTAAAAAAAATCGCAAAAAAAAGAACAACGTATCAAAAAAATGCTTACCTTTGCATCGTTCAAAAGAACAAATGATTGTTTTACAGATTTTAAAAAAGCAAAGAAAATGAAGAAATTAGTTTTTATGTTCGTAGCTATCGCAGCTAT
>USSA01000249.1 GCA_900557255.1 uncultured Prevotella sp. | reverse complement strand
AGAAGTTGTTTGAACCTGAGGGAGTATATTATCCTATCTGGCAAGCCATGCAGAACGATGAGGAGTTGACAGCCGTGGTTCGCTCACGACAGCTTCATATTTATCGTAATGGTAAAAAGATTCTCATTCTCGCTGGCAAGGCTCAGCCGAAGATTATCAGAGAGGATAAACTGAACGAATTGATTAAGAAAATAATATAAATGATTAAGAAAGAAGAAGTTATATCTTTTGTATGGCAGCATATTCTGCTGCTCGTTTCGCTCTATGTAATGACTTTCGGAGTCGCAGCATGTGTGCGAAGTCAGTTAGGTTCAAGCGTTATTTCCACCATCCCTTACGTGATGGCTTCAGCAGGAACAATGCTTGACTACATTCCCCGATGGACTATCGGCGGCTACACCATCATGATGAATGCGATCTTCGTGGTGCTGCAGATTCTGATTCTGAGAAGAAACTTCGAGTGGGTGCAACTCTTCCAGCTCGCTATCGGCTTTATCTTCGGAATGTTCATAGACCTCAATATGGTGCTTACACAGTGGATGGTTTCAGAAAATATCCTGGTCAATGCCCTTGTGCAGATTGCCGGTTGCACCATCCTCGGTTTCGGAATTGCCATGGAGGTGAAGTGCGGCTCAGTAACCATGCCTGGCGAGGGCATTTCCATCGCCATTCACAAGGTTACCGGCTGGCCTTTCCCTAAAGCCAAGATTCGGGTGGACATCACGCTCGTGGTCTTGGCCGTCTTGTTCTGTTTCCTGCTTCTCGGTTCATGGAAATGGGAGATCGTGGGCATCGGAACGCTCTTCGCCATGGTCTATGTAGGTGTTACAGTTCGCCTATTCAACAAACATCTTGCATGGTTCGACCGCCTGCTCCACTATCGTCCAGGTTGCCGAAGATATGTTTACGGACTTGCCCGATACATAAAAAGACAGATGTAAGTTTTTCTAAATATGAATAAAAATGGAAACAGAAAGAATTTTAGCTTGTGGGTGGTGACAAGGATATGGTTAAAGTGTTTAAGTACAAAGGATAAAAATAAATCTCTGTTCACATCTTCAAAAGAAGTTGTTTGAACCAGATGGAGTACATTATCCTATCTGGCAAGGCTCAGCCGAAGATGCAATTCTGATGTGGGCAATGAGAAAGCTATGGAATAGGAGCACTATTCAGACTCGGAGTATGTAGTCTGATTTCTGCATCAATGTTTAACGGTCTGACTAAGCGACTTGTTAAAATAGTCAAAAATAGAACAGAAAAACAAATAAAAGTTCGTTTTCTATTCCAATTTTTACTATTTTTGCACCATGATAATGGATTTAGAACATATAGGTAACATACCCGTCAGTACTTCAGCTATAGCTTCATTGTTTACAAATATTGAAGCAGGGAATCAGAAAGTACGCAGTCTTGAGGCGGCTCATAAAATTATCCGACTCAAGAAGGGGCTTTATGTGGTAGCCCCAAATGTGTCTCGTGTTGCTCTATCCACAGAACTGATAGCCAATCATCTTTATGCCCCTTCGTATGTGTCAATGCAGACAGCATTACGTTATTATGGATTAATACCAGAAGCTGTTTACACTACTCAGTCTATGACACTAAAGCACTCCCGTAGTTTTGATACTCCTGTCGGGCGTTTTGAGTATAAGAACATGTCAAGAGAAGCCTTTTCAATAGGGATTACAAGCATCAATATGCAGAGTTACGCCTTTCTGATGGCAACACCAGAAAAAGCTCTCTGTGACTTAATCGCAAATTCTCCGAAGGTTAATTTACGTTACCTGAAGGATGTAGAGAACTATTTGGAGGAGGACATCCGAATGGAAATAGATGATTTCAGGAATATGGACATAAGTATATTTGAACGATATGCTCAGGTTGGAAAAAAGTCTAAATCCATAGAAACTCTAATTAAATATTTAAGGAAATGAATACAAACGAGATATTCAATCAAATGCTTTCGAGCTATGACATAACGACCGAACTGCAAAAGCGCAATGCTATCTTTGAGGTCAACCAGCAGATTATTCTTTCTGGTCTTTACAATGGTGGCTTTTTCAACGAGGCAGCTTTCTATGGTGGAACATGTCTGCGTATATTCCATGGATTGCATCGTTTCTCTGAGGATATGGATTTTTCCCTGCTTGCTCCGAATGAAAACTTTGATTTTACACATTATTTTCAGCCCATCATTGACCAATTCGCTATGGTGGGTAGAGAGGTTGAGATCAGAAAGAAGGACAAAAAGAACTTTGGCAAAGTGGAGTCTGCCTTTCTGAAAGACAACACAGATGTATATGATATTACATTCCAAACTGAGAAATCTGTTAAGATCAAGATTGAAGTTGATACTCAACCTCCTTTGAAATTCCAAACAGAACAGAAGTTGCTTCTGCTCCCCCAATCTTTCATGACACGATGTTTCACTTTGCCAGCCCTCTTTGCAGGAAAGATGCATGCACTGGTGTATCGTGCCTGGAAGAACAGAGTTAAGGGACGTGATTGGTATGACTTCGAATGGTATGTTCGCCACAATGTTCCTCTTGACTTTACTCACTTGTGCGAAAGAGCCTTGCAGTTCAATCACGAAGAGCTTGACAAGGAGACGTTCCTTCAAAAACTGAATGAAAGACTTGCCATAACAGACATGAATCAAATAAAGGCAGATGTGTTGCCTTTTGTCAGGAATCCCAAAGAGTTAGATATTTGGTCGAATGACTATTTTATGGAACTTGCAAAAATGATCAGATTTGAATGAAAGAAACATTTAGAAAACACCTGGACAGATCATTTCACCGGAAATTCAGCATCAGGAAAGGTCATGGTGAAATGCGGTTTCTCTGACACCGGAATGCTGAACAGATGTAGCCAGCTTGTGGGTGGCGACAAGGATATGGTTAAAGTATTTAAGTACAAAGGATTAAAAAATGAGAAAGGAATCAAGAGCAATGGATAGCGGGTGGGCATTGG
>USSA01000248.1 GCA_900557255.1 uncultured Prevotella sp. | reverse complement strand
ATGCCGAGATGATCAACAAGATAGACCTTACCCTGGTTACCGAACTCGACTGGCAACTCTTCCAGCTGCAGCGCAAGTATCTGGATTACCAGGTGAACATCGGCAACCGCATCATCGCCGTGCTTCAGAGCGGCGAACCGGATGCTGCCTTCAAGGCTCAGCAGCTGAGCGAACCGAAGAAGTTGTTCCAGGATATGGTAGATAATCTTTTCAAGGATACCGGCAAGACCATCATTCGTACTGCCAACGAAATCCGCTTCAACCAGATAGGTGAGCAGCTCTCGCCTTATCAGCTCTCGGCTGGTGAGAAGCAGATTCTCGCTATCCTCCTTACCGTGCTGGTGGAGGACAACCAATCTTATGTCCTCTTTATGGATGAGCCGGAAATCAGCCTTCACTTCGAATGGCAGAAGCAGCTCATCGGTCTGGTGCTAAAACTCAATCCGAACATCCAGATCATCATGACCACCCACAGTCCTGCTGTGGTCATGGATGGATGGACCGATAGGGTGACGGATGTGCGCGACATCACGATATAAGTGAAAAAGAAGTATTATGGCTAAACGTTTAACTGATAATATCAATTCCCAGTTCTTCGAGGCAGCCAATAGGATGACTTCGAAGAAGGCTCGGCGCAAGATTGTGGCTTACGTCGAGAGCTATGATGATGTCTTCTTCTGGCGTTCTGTGCTGGGAAAGTTTGAGAATGAAAAACGCTATTTTGATATCATGCTGCCTACCCGTAACCAGCATTTAGACCGAGGCAAGAAGGCTGCTATCTCCAGTATGCTGAAGGGAGTAGGTAGGGATATGATAGCCTGTGTAGATGCCGATTACGATTATCTGCGTCAGGGCTCAACCGAGTCTTCCCAGCAGATGTTGGAGAATCCTTTCATCTTCCATACCTATGCCTATGCCATTGAAAATTTCCAATGTTATGCCAGAGGATTGCATGAAACCTGTGTGATGGTGACGCTCAACGACCGTCGCATCTTCGATTTCGAGCGTTTTCTTGAGTCCTATTCCCGTACCATCTGGCCCCTCTTCTTATGGCACATGCTGTTTTATGTGCGTCATCGCAAGATGTCGATGCATTTTGATATGGCGGAGTTTGATAAGGTCATCATGCTGCCTTCTGTCCGAATCCAGGATCCTAAATGGGCGATAGATTATTTGGGAAAGAAGGTGCGCGCAAAGCTGTTCCAGCTGGAGCGCCGCTTCAAGAAGTTTAAGGATGAGTTGGATGATATGGCTCTTTACCTCAACAATCTGGGTGTAAACGAGAGCAATACCTATTTATATATTCAGGGGCATCATCTCTTCGACCTGGTAGTTAGTCCTATCGTCCAGAGCGTCTGCGATGCTTTGCGCAACGATAGGGAGAATGAAATCCGCGACCGTGCCCTCCATTCCGAGCAGGCCCGCACCGAAATGGCATGTTATGAGAACAGTCTGGGCAAGGTGAAGATGATGATAAAGAAGAACACCTTCTACCAGTTCTCTCCCGAATTCCAGAAGATTCAGGCGGATGTGGAAAAGTATTTGGAAAATTGATATGAGGAAGATTGCTAATCTTGCCTTATTTGTATGGTTAACGATATTTGTGCTTGGGCTAAATATGAGTCACTCGAAAACCGGTTCCAACTCAATGAAACCGGCTTTCGAGTTCTTATTTCTACAGTGCCTTCAGTGAGAAAGCATAGTTGTAGTCTATTCGTCCATGACTACCTATGTTGTCGAGCCATGCTACTTCCTGATGGCTGATTTCCGAGATTGTGCTTGGCGTTTCATCCTTGAAAGTTTCATAGACCTTAGCGAGACAACTTAGTTCTTCTTCACTGAGACTTGCTTCGTCAAATTCCAATGCTGACACAAGTTTTGTTCCACTGTTTCCATTCTTGCTTTCGATAGGCATTTGCTCTATATCATCCACGAGACTATACACCCGGTCCCATCGCTCTGGGACTGGTCCGTAAGGTACTGCCTTAAATACTAAGCCTGTCAATCCTAATCCTCTGCTTCTGTAGGCAAGAAAGTCAGCATAAAAGAGAAGTTTGTTCATTTGTGTAACGAAGACTCCGTTAAATTTCTCTATGAAGTACAGCATCGTGTTTTTTAATTTGCTCATTGACGGCAGGGCATAGCCATTCCATTGATTTCTCCCATCGGTAGTAAAAATCAATTGTTTGATAAGTTTCGAGGTGTTTGATTCATTTTCTAATTCCTCGATACACAACATAATCTTGTCGTATTCCTCTGTATTCAGCAAGTTTTTGGCAGCTTCAACAAATGTGGCAAACACAGCAGGTACTTGTATGGTCTTCAGTATCCTTCCGTTTGTAAGACTTGGCATATCACCATTCTCGTACAGTCGATATTGGTTTTCACCGAACCCCAATATCACTGACATCTTGGTGGCCGACAGACCATATTTTCTGCGTATACTGCGTATCTCGTCAGGGAATGGAATTCCATACTTAGTACGATATTGATTATATATCTGCATTGTATTGGCGGTATCCAATTCTGTTGTTGTAAACAGTTCGTGTGTATCTACGCACTGATAGCTAAGAAAAGTGTATTCGAACTTTTCTTTTCTGAAAACTGCTGTTCGTTTCTCCGAATGCAGTACTACATTTCCTCCTGTAAATGGACTTTTCATCATTTCTTCTTTTATTTGAATTGATAAACCAGTTTATACTCTGCGACATGAAAAGAGATGCACACGGCGCTATTGTTAGCGATGCCCATCGAAATTTTGATATAGACATCCTGCGATTTTACTTTCTTTCCAAACACCCATAAATCTGCCACTTTGTTAAGCGTATCTTCTAAGGGACCTTCTACGAAATCATCAACTTCTAGGTTCTTGATGATTTCGAGACGTTTGAGGGCTGTAATTTCCAAGTCCAATAGGGCTTGAGTATTTTTTCCTCTATCGTCACGGAAGATTATGCCAAATATTTTAGCTTTGTCCTTGA
>USSA01000247.1 GCA_900557255.1 uncultured Prevotella sp. | reverse complement strand
TCCATGTTTGTGCCGCCATCTGTAGTGTGTATGTGCAGATGAAGCATAGTATCATAATAAATCTTTTCACCTTGTTGTTATAATGATTTGATATTTTCTTCCGATAACCCTGTGAATTGCATGATTTGCTCTATAGGCAGACCAGCTTGACGCATTTTTAGGGCGATGGCTTTTTTTTCTTCAGTTTTACCTTCCGCTCTACCTTCCGCTCTACCTTCCGCTCTACCTTCTGCTCTACCTTCTGCATGCCCTTCTAATCTAGCGTTTCCAAGAACGTCATTTTGAATCATGATGGCATTGACATGTTCATCGTAGGCGTGTCGTTCGGCATTCGACATAGAGTAGTATTTCAGCTTCTCGCGAGCTTCTTGCAATCCTGGTGCTTTCGTGTCAGGATTGATGACTCCGTTTTTGAGGTAATCAACCCATTCCTCCAATGGAGACTTGGCAACCTTGTTGAATTCATTGACGCGCACTAGCATATAGGTTGGGAATATTTCGGCAGGCGACTTTCTCACGATTGTATCTTTCTCCTTGGTACTGATGATGAGTTGGTCTTGCGTATGCAGGCCGATAAAATTGTTTTGCCCTACATAGATATAGTCCGACCCTTTGCCAAGGTCAAAATAAAGTATACTAATGGAATATACCTTTTTTACTCCTTTGTAGGTGTTGCCGAGATTGATATGCTCGGTAATAGCCTTTGCCACCCCATAGAGTACGCGCTCCAGATAATACAGCTCACTTGTGTTCTGTATCTCCACGATGATGATGTCCCCTTTGCTATTTTTCGCCTTGATGTCAACTCTGTTAAACTTGTCGTCGGCTTCCTGTTGATTACCCTCGCTTTCCAATATGTCGATAATCTTGATAGGCTCACCGATAAACACTGTAAGGAATCCCTCAAGTACTCCAAAGTTAGCCTTCTGACGAAGCAATCGTTTGATTGCCCAATCGAATCGAATGTATTTATCTTTTAGCTCTTCCATATAGATTTCCTCCTAAAATTAATATTCGGTTGCAAAGTTACGCTTTTCTTTTGAAAGAAGCAAGGATTTTTGGGAAAATGTTTGAGTTGTAAACTACTATTGTACTGTCAATGAGTTTATACTTGTACACCAGTAGGCTTATGGTTGTACAACTAAAGGGTATACAGTCGTACGACTAAAGAGTGTGTAGTTGTACGATAATGGGGTGTTGCCACTAGGCTCGGCAGACCTGCTGACTGCAGTCGGCAGAGCTGCTGACTAGGCTCAGCAGAGCTGTCGAGCCTAGTGGGAATCTTCAAGAAGCAGTCTGCTTGAACCTCAGATACTGTCTCTCTGAACCTCAGATACCGACTGCTTGAACCTCCTAATCTATATCTTTGACCCAGCGCAGTCGTATCCTTGCGCCAGATGAGCCGTCTCGTTACGTTTATTCAGCCACATTGTTATGCTTGCTCAGCTTATACCCACATATCATAAAGTCGTAATATTTAGTCATAAGCTTGCTCCATTAATTTTTTGTTTCGTTTCCAATACTTTTGAACGATGTTGATTTCTATATCATCCATATTGGTTTCTGTTACTTCACCCTCGCTTGTCATTACAAGAGCATGATATGGCGGATGTAGATACACTACACGTATAAGGCCTTCTTCGGTTTTCGAAAATGCATATCCGCAAACTATCATCATAGCATTTTCTGCCACGATTTTAATCTCTTCTTCATTCATGATAATCTATTTTTACTGACTTGATTGGAGAGTAAAGCTTCTGATGAAAGATTCTTGTTGTCCATATTTACCTCCTTATTTTAATGATTCACTTATCCTTCTGTTGCAAAAAATTCTTTTATTATGCTTGATAATAAATAGTATCTTCTGCATTTGACGGTTTGTACATGCCAGCATCTGCGAATAATCCTTCAAAGCATAAATCTTCATCTAATTCAGGCCAATGAATACCATATCTGCTCAATACGAAAGCCTTACGCTGGGCAGGTGTGGCATTAGCAAGACGGCTCCAACGGCTGAAAGGATAGTTAGCCTTCCAGCCATTTTGGGTTTCTGCCCAAATATGGGCATCGTCAACCCAAACGCGATTTACTCTATATTGCTCCATAATATCTTATTTTTGATTAAAATACTCTTTCCATCTATCTATAATGACCGCCTCATTCTCAGAAATAATAGATTCTATCAAGGCAATATCATGCTTTTTGAATCCATGATTATAAATCTGAGTCAGAGGGGATACATTGTATTTTGCTTCATTTCCATCCTTGATAACATGGACATGAATTGGTTCATGATCATTAGAATAAAACATGAATCTGAATCCGAAAAATATGAATATTGTTGGCATCGTTTCTTTTTTCTGCAAAGATACGCTTTTCTTCTGAAAGAAGCAAAGAATTATTGAAAAATGTTTGAGAATGAGGGAAATAAAAAGAAAAAGGTGTATCTCCGCTTGCCCGATGTATGGGGCAAGAAGGATACACCTTTTTATAATATAGTTCTTTTATTTCCTTTTCAGTCAAACCGGTAATAAAAGCAATTTGCTCTATGCTCAACCCATTCTTCTAATGGTGATTTAGCCACCTTGTTGAATTCGCGCGGCTGGTAGACACACCTTTTTAGTATAATAAATCTAAAAATTTTTGGTTAGAACTCTACTTTCACATATCTTTGCACTTAAAAAAAGTGGCACATGTGCCATAAATTTTAAGTAGAGGCATCTGTTCGAGCAGTCCTTAGGAAGCAAGTAAGCACAGGGAGGGCAGGTTTGTTACCTGCCCAATAGCATCCCCCGCCCTAATTAAAAAGGCGAGTGCCGCTTTACTGATTTGTCGCAGCCGTGAAAACCTACAACAAGATTAGAACGTCTAGAATATAGAGATTCTTCCATTATCTATTATCTTAAATGTGGTGCAACTTCTCCGTTCGGCAATAATATTCCAGCCTCAATGAGGAATTTTCTTGCAGCTTCTTTGCTGGCAACCG
>USSA01000246.1 GCA_900557255.1 uncultured Prevotella sp. | reverse complement strand
TGTTGGTAGAAAATGGCGCACGGAACTTGATGGCATGGGCTGCTGCCATGTCACCTTCGATACTCTGCGAGGTAGAAGCACCCGTGAGGATGCTCACCTGGAAAGGTCTGCCCGCCTCGTGCTCAGCCACGGCTCTCTTGGATAGTTCGCGGAAGGTTGCCTTAGGCACGCCGTTTGGTGTGAAACCACTCAATCCGATTGTATCTTGATCGTTAATCATCGCTGCCGCTTCGGCAGCACTCAATCTTGTATATGCCATTTTCTTCTAACTTAATACTCATTAGCGGAACTTATAGCCGCCTTCTTGATAATTGGTAACTGTTTGCGGCTACAAAGTTACACATTATTTTCGATATACGCTAATAATTTGATAATTTTATACAAATACAAGGCAAAAAACTTACGAATAGTGAATAGATATACAGAAATCGCTTACTTTATGCAAAAAAGCAGTGTTATGCTAGTGCCTCCACTTTCCAGTCGTCGATGCTTCTTCGGTCTTCCGAGAAGTTGATGCCCACCTTGTATTTCTTTCTGCTGTCATCGGCGAAGGCTGCGAGATAGTCCTTGCTGTCGATTTGCTCTATCGCTGCCTCTGCATCCTTCTTGTATTTCAGTTCCAATACATAGATGCTGCGCTTGGTTTTCAGCACCATGTCGATTCTGCCATCAGATGTAGGCATCTCTGGAGTAACATCGCATCCGAGGATTAATAATATGGTGTAGAGCACGGCTTGGTAATGGCGCTCATTGTTGTTGACCAATGTGTATGGGAACTTCTTGTAGAAAGTCTGGAGATGAGGGAGGAATGCCTCCATATTATCCTCAGCACTCAGGATGAAGTTCTTTGCCCATGCCATGTAGATAGCGTCACGGTCGCCCATGCCGTCTGGGGCATAATAGCGGAAGAGGCTGTTGGAGAAGCCCTTGCGAACCTCTTCGTTAGGGAAGGCAAGCTTGTATAATTTCGCCAAACGATTGTATGACTTGATTGTGAGATAGCCGCTTTGGTATAATACCGGCACAGGGTCAACAATCTTCTCTGTTGGAGTATCGAAGCGGTCGGAGGTTGTCCAAATATCGTCTAGCTGGAGCATATCAATATTTTTCTCTTGTAGCAGTTCTATCAGGAAGGTAGGAGTGCCAGTAGAGAACCAATAGCTATCAAACTCATGAGTCTCTAAGCAATTGAACATGCTGTAAGGATTATACATATCGGCACCTTTCCCACTAAAGTGGTAGCCATCGTAATTATATCTCAGTTCAGCTAAGGCCTCCTCATAGTTCATATCATTGGCTTGCGCCAATTCCTCTATATCATCGTGGAAATTTTCCAAGAGCTCTTCCTTGCTGATGCCACAGATAGAACTGTACTTGTCCCACATGCTGATATTCGTGATATTGTTCAGTTCGCTGAAGATGCTCAGCTGGCTAAACTTGGAGATACCAGTTAAAAAGACAAAATGAAGATTGTCCTCTTCTGCCTTCAGAGGGCTGAAGAAGTTGCGCATGATGTCACGTATCCTGTCCTGCAAATCCTTGTCTTTCATAGAGTCGTGCATCGGCGCATCATATTCATCGATAAGCACAACCACATTCTTGCCAGTCTTTTGCTTGGCGGCATTGATAATGCGAATCAATCGAACATTAAAAGCTTCGGTACTAACAGAAGTTATTTGGTATAAATCCTCGTATGGTTCAAGAATCTTATTCAGAGTTTCTATCAGGCTTTCCATACTATAGTATTTACCCTTGCTAAGATCAAGATGGATTACGGGGTAATTCTCCCAATCTTTTTCCAAGGCTTCCAGCTTCAACCCTTTGAATAGCTCTTTCTTTCCTTCGAAGTAGGCTTGTAGGGTTGTGACAAGGAGTGACTTTCCGAATCGTCGAGGACGACTCAGAAAGCAATATTTCTTCTCATGCACCAACTCATAGATTAAGTCGGTCTTATCTACATATACATAATCTCCCTCTATGATATTCTTGAAAGTCTGTATTCCGAGAGGATATCTTCTACCTTTCATAAGCGATTCCCTTTAATTATGGTGGCAAAGTTAAGGTATTTTTCTTGATTAACCAAACTTTTTGTAGCCTTTTAGCCCGATAACTCGAAAAAAAGCATTAACTTTGCACTCAAAATATAAATAATATAAAAATAAGGTTCATACAAAATGGAACAGAAATTATTGATCTATAACACTCTCACTCGTACGAAAGAGAGATTCACTCCGCTCCACGCTCCTAACGTGGGCATGTATGTTTGTGGCCCTACCGTGTATGGCGATCCGCATCTCGGTCATGCACGACCAGCCATCACATTCGATATACTCTTCCGCTATCTCAAGCACCTGGGCTATAAGGTTCGCTACGTTAGAAACATTACCGACGTGGGCCACCTGGAGCACGATGCTGATGAGGGCGACGACAAGATTGAGAAGAAGGCTCGCCTGGAGCAGTTGGAGCCAATGGAGATTGCGCAGTACTACACCAACCGCTACCACGATGCCATGGAGGCGCTGAACGTGCTGCCTCCTAGCATTGAGCCTCATGCCACAGGCCATATCATCGAACAAGAGAAACTGGTTCAGGAAATTCTGGACAATGGCTATGCATACGAGAGTAACGGCTCTATCTACTTCGACATCGAGAAGTATAACAAGGATCATAAGTACGGTATCCTCTCCGGACGTAACCTGGAGAACGTTATCAACGAGAGCCGCGAGCTGGCTGGTATCGGCGAGAAGAAGAACCAGGCTGACTTCGCCCTCTGGAAGAAGGCTTCACCTGAGCATATCATGCGCTGGCCTAGTCCTTGGAGTGATGGTTTCCCAGGCTGGCACTGCGAGTGTACTGCGATGGGACGCAAGTACTTGGGCAGCCACTTTGATATTCACGGTGGTGGCATGGATTTGATTTTCCCTCACCATGAGTGCGAGATTGCGCAAGCTGTGGCTTCTCAGGGCGACCAGATGGTTCGTTACTGGATGCACAACAATATGA
>USSA01000245.1 GCA_900557255.1 uncultured Prevotella sp. | reverse complement strand
AAAACATTGCTTGATAGGCGAAATCTGCTCAAACTGCTTGTTGCTCTGCATGATGATAGCGGTTTCCTTGGCATCGAAATAGGATTTTTCACCATGCTCCAGGGCTTGCATCGCCTGCGCATAAAGCTGCTCATAGTTCAGTCTGCCACTCACATCTATCGGGCCCGTCAGCTCTACACCCAGGAATCGGCGGTTGCCGGATGGGTCGGCGAGGATGTCGGTCATGTTGCTCGTGGCGATGAAGGAGGCGAGACGAGGGAACTCCTCGACATGACTGCCGTATGGTGGCTTGATTTTCACCGTTGGCAACTGCAGCAGATTCTTCAGAAATCCCTGCTGCACCTGTGGTGAAATCTGATTGAACTCATCGAGATTGATGAGCAGAAATTGTGACATCGCCTGCAATACCTGACGCTTTTCTGACAGAATCATATTGTCGGTAAAGCCCCACGATAATTCGGTAGGGATGAGACGGCGGCAGAAGGTGCTCTTGTTGTAACCTTGCTTGGAAATGAGCAGCGGCATGGTACTGTTGCCATATTGACGGCGATACATGCCGCGCCACTGGTCTACCATTCCCAGAAACCAGGTGTAAAACCAGTCTTCCCAATGAGGATTGTTGGTGGGTACGGTTCGTGCCAGGGCACGGATGCGGTCCTTGCCGTCCCATTTTCCCAGACAGTCATAGAGATAGAACTCTATTGGACTATAGTTTCTAATGCGGTCTGACTCTAGAAAATTCCTTACATCCTTGATGCTTACGTGGATGTCGGCTATCTGAACATCCAGCGTCATGCTTTTCTGCACACGGGCATCCACCGGTCTGAAATCGCCAACCCATGAATTGTTCGGGCGGTATTCGGTATATTTCATCACGGTATTGTAACGGAACTGGTACCGGCTCTCCAGGTATCTGATCATCTGCAGAATTTCGGCTCGGCCTTTTCTGCCTGAGGCTGATTTCTCCGTCTTCCTGTCTTTGGAATGGGTATCGTAAGCGGTGCCCACTATCTGGCGGAGTTTCTCTTCTATCACATGTCCCCAGTTGTTGCGGCGGATATGGATGAAAGCTTCTTCTTCGCTGAGGCCCATGATGCAGAGCTTGGTGGCGATGGCTGAGAAACCGGCAAGGTACCGGTCTTCATCGTTCTGCCATGAAATGTTGGCTTTTTTCATCTCTTCCTTCGTCTCTTCTGCTGCCTTGCGGTAGAGAAATTCATAATCATCGTATGTCTTCAAATCGTCTACATCCTTAGGGGCTGAGGCTACCTTCTTCATATTTTGGGAGATGCGCATTGCCACCGCCTTGCTGTTATAATAAGGTGAAGCATCCAGCGTGAGCATGAAGTTGGATGCCAATGATGGCTTTTCGGGTTTGATGGCTACCTGTACCTGCGACTGGTAGAGCGTCTTTACCTGTTCGTAGGCTGACTGGTAGAGTAATTCGGCGTCGGCTTCTTTTGTCGGGATTTTTCCTTCTTCGTTGCAGATGCTTACGAGCACGATGAGGCTTCTGCCGTCGGCTCCTTCGAAGGCTGCGAAGGTCATCGGCAGCAGACTGGCCATCTTCTTGACAGCATCTTTTTCCTGGTCTGACATGAGGTTGATGAAGTGGAGCATCACCAGCCCGTTTGATTTCTGGAAGACGAGATTTCCGCTCTCATCCTTGCTGAATTCTGCGGCAGGATAAACGTGCTGCCATTCCTTGATGCCTTTGTAGTACTGGTAGTCGGCCTCCATGAGCGGCACACTCATTCTGAAATTGGTGACACTCAGCTTGGCATCATCTTTAGCGATGCGCTCCAGAAACCGTTCTACGGTTTTCGAACTGACCATCAGTTTGTTCTGCTTGTTGGTTCTTGTAATAGTAAACTTCATATTTCTGCTAATTTGTTGATAGGGTGATACTTAGAATTATTAATGGCTTTGCCCAACTTTGCCCAAGGCGTTGGGCAAATGTGCCCGGCTACGCCGGGTATTCGTACCCGTCGTCTCGGTCCTTCGTACCCAACGTGTTGGTTATCCGTACCCGTGTACATGGGTACGGATACTCATGTACACGGGTTCGAGTGACCATGTACGTGGGTTGAATTCTTTATCGGCGTGCGACTGTTAATAGTTAACCTCCTCTGTATACCGGTCGAACCTCATGTTGGTGTATCCATGTTGCTGGCACCATTTCAGCACGTACTGCTGCTGTTCGGGCACGAGTCCTGTCTGTCCTAATTTATAGCGATAGTATGAAGTCTTGCTTCCGAAGTAGGAAGTCATGTGTACTCTGAAACCGGCTTCGTCTTTACGCTTCAGTTCTTCAAGAATATTCATAAAGCCGTATGCCATTTTCATCATCTGCAGCTGCAGGAAATGTTCGCACTTGTTGTCGTGGTAGGCATCGGGATAGATGGCGTAGCCTTTGGTCTGTTCCGGTTTTTTGTAGGTTACGGACAGATAGTGTGCACATTCCTGAGCCAGTGGACATTGCTGGTTGAAGCAATAGTCCCATGAGTTGTAAGCACTTTCTTTGTTGAAGTAGAGTCTGACTAAATCTGCTTGTGTCATAGGTTTTTGGAATTAAAATTGTATAAAAATTGGTTTCACAGGAGTCGTAAGCTTCTAGGTGGAATCGGCAGGATTTTTTCCTGTTGGTTGCAAAAATACAAAAAAATGTTCGAAACCGCAAGCCTTTTCCTCCACTTTTTTAATGTTTTTCTGCGAAAACAATAAGTATTCCTCTGCTTTTTTGCTGAGAATCCCCCGTTTTTCGCCCGAGTGTGGCAATAGGTGGCAATAGGTGATAATAGAAAATGCCCTTATTGCAACGCTTAAATAGCTAAAAACCAATTGGTTAACTTGAAGCGTGGCAATAGTGGCAATAGTTTTAGAAAACGTTTCCTGTAATATAATGAAGAAAGATGCACTTTCCCTTTATCCCTTATACTTATTTTCATTCGGAAAAGACAAAAAAGTATAAATAGTGAATCATATAAATGGTCAAGTGAAATATTATCATTATCTTTGTAGCTAAAATAATAGGTAAC
>USSA01000244.1 GCA_900557255.1 uncultured Prevotella sp. | reverse complement strand
TGGATGTATTATCGCACCAAGAGTCTTGTTCCGGGCATCCTGCTCCACTGGGTGAATAATACGATGGCGTATGTACTTGCCAACATCATGCCGCAGAGCGACGGCAAACTCATCGACCTCTTCCATGGCGATGAGAAAACCATGTATTATGCCGTAGGCTTCTCTCTCTGCATCATGATTCCAAGTTTCATACAGCTGATTATCAGATTAAAGAAAGCAAAGGCTTAACACAAAAAAGGCTGCTCCCTCATCCATTTCGACATGGAGGAGTTGGATGAAGGCTTGAAGAGGATACAACACCATAGCTATCAGTTGAAGGAATCGAAGTTCACCTTGCCCCCCCCTTGTAAAGTAAATATATTAGGCTTCAAATGCTGTTAGGATGGCATTTGAAGCCTATTAAAATTCTTACTTTAGGAGGTCTTGAGTAGATATTCTTTATTTGTATAGATTGCCTAATGCATAGAGGGGAATGACATCTACTTGGCGCACAGCATCGTCTGCATCCTTGTCGATATATTCAAATCTGCCAAAGTTTTCCAAGGAAGTGCGTATGGCATGATGTAGATTTTTCTTGCGCATGAAAAGCCACAAACTCTGCATGCTTCCTCTTGTGGAAGCCTTGACTTCTACTGGGAGAATTTTTCCCTCTATAGCCTCGATATAGTCAATCTCAGCGTTAGCACCTCGATTCAAGTTCTGCCAGTAGTACATTTCTGACTTTTGGAAGCAGTCATGTCCCTTCATCAGTTCCAAACCAGCAAACATTTCGGAGGCTGCTCCCTTATTCACGAAATCAACATCTGAGGATAACAGGATGTCGGCAGCAGGTGTGCCGAGCATCGTTTGCATCAAACCTAAATCAAGAAAGAGATACTTCGTGTAGCTATTGTTTTCTTCTGCACCCAACGGAAGACCATTGCCATCGGTGTGGGTAACGGGCTTGATTAGACCAGCCAACGTTAGTAGGTGCAAGGCATCCTTTATGACAGAAGAATGTAGCTCGTTATCCACCTGTCTGAAGACAAACTTGCTTCCAGCCTGCAAGGCTACAGAACGTAACACCTTTCTTAGCAGGGTTGGGGAGATACGTGACTTGTATTTAGAGAAATCATCTTGATAGGTATCAAGAATGTCGTTATGTACATGAGCACACTCCAGATAGCTGTTTGTCTCTATCCACTCCGTTACTGCCGCAGGCATACCTCCAACCAGGTAAAATGTCTTCAGTTGATTCACCAGCTTATTATGAACTGCCTCTGGAATGGGGGCTCCTGGTGTGGCTTTTCGCTTATAATCTATAGTTAAATCCAACCCTTGCGCCAAAAGAAATTCATCGAAAGAAAATGGGTACATATACAAAGAGCGTATTCTGCCCACTCCAAATGAAGGGAGTTCCTCTAAGGTGAATTCCAAGAGAGAGCCTGCCGCTATGACATGCAACTCAGGATAATCTTCCTTGAAGTAACGAAGCGACATAATGCCTTCTTGGCTTACTTGGATTTCATCAATAAAGAGCAAGGTTTTGCCTGCTACTATTGGGATGCCAGTTGATGCGCTGATGTCTTCACAGGTACGTTTCACGTCTATATCTTTTGTGAAGAGCTGACGGATAGAAGGTTGGCGTTCTAAATTTACTTCAACAAAGTATTTGAAACACTTGGCAAAATGTCTGACGGCAGATGATTTACCCACTTGTCTTGCACCCCTTATTAAGAGAGGCTTGCGGCGTGGGGAGTCTTTCCATTCCAATAATTTTTGATCTATATTTCTTCTGTAATACGTCATGTTGTGCTAATTTATTGATTTACAGTGCAAAGATACATATTTTATCCAAAAGTCAAGGCTAAAAACAGTTAATTTTATCCAAAAGTCAAGGCAATAGAGGGCTGTTTTTATCCAAAAGTCAGGGCTAAAGACATTCCGAACATAAGAAAACTGCTGCTTTTCTTTGCATATTCTTTGGTCGTCTCATAGAAAAGAAGTACCTTTGGGGTGTTTTTTAAAAAAGGACAATAAATACAATGAAGATAATAGAAAGCAGTATCATAGGAAAGAAGAGCCCTGAGGCTTGTGAGGATGGAATGGTAGTTACCGATGATTTCATCGCAGTGATTGATGGCAGTACAAGCAAGACGCCGAAGCATCTCAATCCTGATATGAAGAACGGAAGATACGCCATGATGCTTATCTCGGAGTATATTCGTGAGGAGTTGAAAGCGGATGCCTCGGTAGATGATTTCTGCCAGGGTGTGACAGCCTTTATATATAATAAGGTGTATGAAAAGCTAGGAGTGGAAGAGCGGTTGAAGGAGCATCCGGAAGAACGGCTTACTGCCTCGGCTATTCTTTATAGCCGGACAAGGAATGAAGTATGGATGGTGGGCGATTGCCAGGCAATCATCGCCGGAAAACTCTATGAGAACGGCAAGCCTTATGAGCAGGAGATAGCCAGAAAGAGGGTAGAGCTGATAGAGCAGGGCCTTTCGCCTGCTGAGGCTAGAAAGCAGATAGAGCTATTATTGATCGAGGCGATGCTTTCCGGGCAGAACCAGACCTATACGGTTATCGATGGATTTCCTATCTATCGGGAGGGAGTGAAGGTTGTCTCTGTTTCAGATTCTAGTTCTGTTCAAGATCCTGTTCCAGCATCAGATTCTGTCCCTTGCTCTGACTCCGCTTCTGCATCAGGTACAATTTCTGTCTCTTCCTCCGAGATTGTATTGGCGAGCGATGGCTATCCGTTTCTGGAGCCAACCTTGGCAGCGAGCGAGGCGGCATTGGCAGAGCAGATAGCCAACGACCCACAGAACATCCATTCCTTTATCGCCACCAAGGGCATCGTAGAGGGCAATAAGAGCTTTGATGATAGAACTTATATTCGATTTGGCTGATTTCGCCAGAAAAAAATAACATGGACAAATTGAATTTGTCCGGTTTGTTTGTCTGGAGGCTTGTAATATCCCAATAATCAGTAGATTATGAGCGTTCGGACAATTTGTCCGGACAAATTCAATTTGTCCGTGTTATTTTTTTAGCATGAAA
>USSA01000243.1 GCA_900557255.1 uncultured Prevotella sp. | reverse complement strand
AAGAACGAATGTATGTTAAACTTTTAAACGAAACCACTTTTTAAAGTGGACTCAAGTAAGAAATATGGCTGGTAGAACAAGAAAAGTAAAGGCACTGAGGTTCAGGAACTTCCCCACTCAGTGGCGTGGTTATGCGTTCTTCGTGGAGCAAGGATACAATGAGCAGTTGAATCTTTCCATCATCAACCATTTGGAAGAGATACGAAAACTGCTGTGGAAGGAATCCATCAACTTCATCTATTTCCCTTATCTGATGCATGAGATAAGGGACGCTGCCGTATACAATTTTCCACAGATGACGAAGGGGGATTTCTCACAGACTGCCACCTCCGACATTCTTCTGCAACTTCTTGATGAAAAGAAAGATGCCGAGAATTTGCCTCCTTGCATCATGCAATACGACAGAAGCGAGGACGGCATAGACTATGTAAATGCCTTTCCAATATCCATTCTGGAGGATGCCGACTTGATGCCACAGATGGAGAAGCTGATAGACAAGCAACTCTCCAGTGCCAACGTATTCTGTAGCTCTGTCCCTGAATTCACCTTAGGTGATTACAAGCCACAGCTGCCAGCAGACGAAACCTTTGATGAAGATGTAAAGGAAAAAATGCGGGAGGTATATCACCAAGTGAGAGACCTACAACTTAGGGGTGTGAGCGAATGGGTGCTCAAGCAGTATCTCTTCCCTGAGAAGCAGTTGAGCCGACTGATTATCACGGAGAAATACGACATCATCCTGCCCGATTATCATGATATGCAAATCAAGATGGAGCCATTGGTAAAAGCTGTATTCATCCTCTTCCTGCGCCATGAGGAGGGCATCGTATTCAAGAGCCTTTCCGACTATCGAGAAGAGCTACACACCATCTATCTCGACATTTGCGCCAAGCAGGAAAGCCCTGTGCATCTATCTGCAGAGAAGATTCGCCAGAGCATAGATGCCTTGACCAACCCCCTCTCCAATTCCATCAATGAGAAGTGCGCCCGAGTAAGAGCCGCCTTCGTATCCCAGTTTGACGAGTCACTCGCCAAGTACTATTATATAGATGGTAAAAGAGGCGAAGCTAAGAAGATTATACTAGACAGGAAACTCTTGGAATGGAAATCTGTTGTCATAGAAGATTAAAATTGTTGTCATACGACATAAAGGGTAATGGTCGTACTGCGCCATAGACTTATGCCCCCTCTCCCAGTGCAATCCTGCAAAAACATACTTGTCTTATCTACATGCGTAAAACCCCCAAAAAGTTTCTAAAATAGAGTTCTATTTGCAGACGACATATAAGAAAAGCGTAGAATCCTGCTGGCAGTGATGCCAGCAGGATTCTACGCTTTATTCATTAAGCAAATCCTCCGCAGGAATAGAATCCATTTCCCCTCACGATGAAGCTTAAAATCCGTAAACACCGCTCCTTATAGGTTAATTATCTTTGGATTCTAATTTTACTGTCAAATCCGATATTCCCATTTCCGAAACATTTATTGGTGGGATAACGATATAGTTGAACTGAGTGTTTTCTGTTTTACAGAATAAAACACCTCTCGCTGTTCCAATCGTGTGAACTGCGAAAAATTCAAGAAGATCTTTTGGTATGACTACTTCTTTGTCATTGTGAAGAGTCTTCCAATCATCTACTTGGATTTCAAATTCACACGTCATCTTTAAAACCATTACTTTTTCTGATTCAGAAGTGAAGTCAAATGCAACAACACAAGCGACTTTCTTTCCTTCATCACCATACTTGAAATTTAGGCTAACATTCATACCAACTTCATCTTTGCTGTCTTCGCACAAGATTGCAAACTGGTCTAAATGAATACCAAACATTCTAAATTTAGTCATAATTTATGCTGCATTCTTAGGTGTGTCAGTATTAACTGGACACATAATCTCATTACTCTTCATAGAATAGCTGACATGAATTTCTCCATCATTCCATTCTACAAAATTTGCATTTGGCAATGCAATATTTTTAAATTGTTTAGAACAAGCATCATCACTGACGTACTTCCCTACAGGTATAAAATCTATCTGTGGAATAACGCCAAATGCAAGCGACAACTCAAAAAACTTAGAGAGACGATGATCATAATCTCCATTCAATAGCTGGGAGACATATCCTTTGGAAACTCCGAGATACTCAGCCAACTGTGTTTTGTTACGACCAGTCTCTTTCATAAAACTCTCAGCTTGATTGTAAAGCTCTATTTGAGTTTTAGCAGTCCAATACTCTGGGCTTTTCAATACTTCTTTTCTGTCCATAATAATCACATTTCAAAGCCATTGAACAACTTATCAATCTTCTTGATGTCTAAATCTTGGTTACTTTTATATGCACCGAGAATTACAAAAACATCGGGTCTTTCCAAAATGACGTACACACGAATATCATTCTTTTTAAACTCATATACATTTTTACATTTCTTACACTTTATAGACCTAAACTTTGTCTTTGGCAAAAGATTAGACGGACTCAAACTGTCCATGTATCCATATATAGCGTTTAACTTTTTTAAATCCCTTTGTTCATCTTTTAGATTGTCGACAAACTCTTGGAATTGGAATTTTCCATTAACAGCGACCTCAAAGAATTGATAACTACTATTGTTGACTGGCTCGAATTTTCTTACTTGATACTTTTCAGCCATTTTTAGTTTTTACTAAACTGCTGCAAATATAATCTAAAATTTTCATTCACGCAAATTTTTAACTCTAAATTAACCAAAACAGATCGTTAAAAGAACATTTTGCAACATCGAGATAGCAATTTTACCATAAATTATTTTCGAAACACATCCTTATAAGTCACACAGTTTATATTACCTATTATAATAAACTGCTTATCTACCACAACAATCCATGCAAGAAACTCACTAAAAAGTGAGAATGGTGGAATAGAAGAAAAAATAAGGTTAGCATACGCGCACATAGATATTTTTCTCGAAAAAAGTATCAAAGTCTCATTTTTCGATGTAAAATAAGACATATATCTTTAATACACAACACTTTATCGCGAATGAGACTTCTCTGAAAATGAAGGGAGAAGTATCATCGAAGTATCATAAATTA
>USSA01000242.1 GCA_900557255.1 uncultured Prevotella sp. | reverse complement strand
AGACCTCAAGACTTTTCTTGGAGGAGGCATCAACGTGATGCTGATTTCTCCAAGAAGATGGGGCAAGTCTTCCCTTGTCAAAGCCGCAATGGAAGAGCTGAAGCAAGAGCAGAAGGATGTGAGAGTATGCTATCTGGATGCCTTCAAGATTTTCTCTGAGGAAGAGTTCTACAACAAATTTGCAAGTGCAATTCTCCAGGGCGTTTCTTCCACGATGGAAAAGAGATGGGCTGACATCGTAAAGTTCATCCAATCCATATCTCCAAGCCTTACCATCAACAGCGATCCCGTGAATGCCGTAGAAGTAAATCTTAACTTCAAGCCCCTGAAGGAAAGTGCCGAGGAAATTCTCAATCTTCCAGAAAAGATTGCCAAGGCAAAAGGCATCCATGTCATCGTGTGCATTGATGAGTTCCAACAATTGGCAAACCTGCCCGACTGGAAGCGCCTGGAAGGAACCATGCGTTCGGTGTGGCAGGGACAGCACAATACGACCTACTGTCTCTATGGCAGTAAACGCCACATGATGATGGATATATTCGGCAACTCGAAGAATCCGTTCTACCGTTTTGGACAGATGATGACCTTGAAAAAGATTGCCAAGGAATACTGGAAGCCTTTCATCCACGACAGTTTCTACAATCACGGCAAGTCTATCAGCGATGATATGATAGAGCGAATCTGCAATACCATGCAATGCCATTCCTGGTATATGCAGCAATTCTGCTTTCTCATCTGGACTCGTACAGCAACAGAAGTAACAGAGGAAATCTATCAGTCACAGCTCACCAAGCTTCTGGATACCAATGCCGATATGTTCATTACCGATATTGATGGCATGCCTGCCTCTCAAATAGCATTCCTGCGTGCCGTCTGCATGGGAGAGACTCATTTCAATGCCCAACAGGTTGTAGCAGAATATGGACTCGGTGCTCCACGCACCATCACCAAGAACAAAAAGACTCTTGTAGAAAGAGACTTCATTGAGAAATCGGGCGATGGCTTCAAGATGGTTGACCCTGTTTTCGAACTATGGTTCAAACGGGAATACTGCAACATTTTGCCTCAATAAGATATAGGAGAAACAATGTAAACCGATTAATTCCCCATCACGCAGCCAAAGCGTGATGGGGGATTTCTATTTTTTAGCAAAGATTAATAAGCAAATTAGCCAGTATCTCACAAAATATCAATACCTTTGTACCCATGAAACAGATTATGAAGAAATTATTTCCACATACTTTGTGGAACAGAGATACAACTTCTCTGTTGGGATGTGCAGCCAGTAAATTTATCGTATTCGATATCATCTGGTGCTTGCAGACTACTTTCACCTCTTTTTCCCTGCCAGAGGTGTATGTCAATTCCCTATTGGCAGCTCTGCTGTTCATCCTCCCATTTATGCTTACCGGTAAGAAATGGCAAGAATATCTCGTGCTCTTTATTCTAGACGGACTGCTCATCAGCAACCTGATGTATTGCCGTACCTACAACTCGATGATACCTCTGGAAAGTTATCTGCTGGCTAGCAATCTGAGCGATTTTACGGCGAGTGTGATTGACTCGATGAGATGGATAGATGCCCTACTCCCGCTATCTACACTTATCTGCATCTATTCTCTCCATAAGAGAAAGAACCGAGGAGCAGAAGCGTTTGGAAGAGAGCGAGGAGCTTACGCCCTGCGAATCAAGCAATATGCCTTAACCACACTTGCAGCATTCCTGCTTTCTGTTATTTTAATCTTTGCTAAAGGAGGACCAGAAAAGGCATTCAATAACTTGGATAATGCCAACATGTACACCTGCAAAGTGCCAATGTACACCATCTTTGGCAATTTGATACACGAAGCGAACCAACAAAAAACGGTATTTACCCCTAAGATAAAAGCAGAAATTGATAACTGGATGAAACATCAACCAGCCTATCAGCCACTCGCTGACAGTATCGCCAGAAAGAAAACCCTAGTAGTCATCTTCTGCGAATCGCTAGAAAGTTGGGTAATCAACCGTAAGGTAGAAGGTAAGGAAATCACTCCAAACCTGAACCGTTACATCGCCGACAGTCATACTCTCTATGCTCCACACGTTCTCACTCAGGTGAAAGGCGGACGCAGCATAGACGGACAGCTTCTGGTAAGCACAGGTCTGTTGCCGCTGATGAGCGGATGCTACGCCATGCAATTTCCTTTTACCCACTATCCTTCATTGGTTAAGGCGATGAAGGAAGAGCATCCCGACCTGAGTTCTTATCTGATGACGGTGGACAAGCCTATCACCTGGAACCAGTCTGTGGTGGCAGAAAACTTCGGCATCAGCCAGATGTTCTTCAACGACCAGTGGGTGAACGATGAGAAAGTGGGCAGCCGCAAGAAACTGGGCGATGTATCCTTCATGAAGCAGATTGTGGCAAAGCTCAAGAAAGGCGGAATCATGAAGAAGGGAAAAAGTAATTATTTGCAGATTGTAACTTACTCCGGTCACAACCCATTCATCCTGCCCGACAACCTGAAGCGCATTCATTTTAAAGGCGATTATCCGGAAAAGATGCGCGACTTCATGATCATGGCCAACTATACCGACCACGGTTTGGGCATCTTCCTCGACTATCTGAAGAGTCGCCCGGACTACAAGGATATGATGATTGTGATAATTGGCGACCACGAAGGTCTTGCTGCCGACCGCAAACCTATCTGCGAATCGCCAGCCGCCAAAGGCATCGTAAGCGACAAGCAGTTTACTCCTTTCATAGTTGTAAACGCTCCTGTAGGTGGAATATATAATAAGGTGATGGGACAGGTTGACCAATATCCTACCATCCTCAACCTGATGCATCTGGATCACTACAAATGGAAAGGTATGGGACAGAGCATCTTTGATCCTCGCAAATATCCTGCTGCTGTAGGTTCAGATAATATGAACAAACGACAGGTAATGTACCGGAAAAGGAAATCAAGCGACTCACCCAAGCCCATCGCATCTCGGATTTTCTGATTCGCTACGACAAAATTATAAAATAAGACTTCGACAAGACATGAACATCAAGTACAACAAAGCCCTATGGCTCATCATCATCCTGGCTAT
>USSA01000241.1 GCA_900557255.1 uncultured Prevotella sp. | reverse complement strand
CAGGCGTGATGTGCCGAGGCGCAACCACTGGTTGGTCAGCCATTTCTCGCCCAAAACTTCCTTCACGATGGTGTAGTAAACTACGGCATCATGAACGGTATTGATACCACCTGCAGGCTTGAAACCAATCTGGATACCAGTTTTCTCGTAATATGCCTTGATAGCCTGGCACATAACGTATGCTGCCTCAGGGGTAGCTGAGACCTTCTCCTTGCCTGTTGAGGTTTTGATATAGTCAGAACCTGAGTACATTGCGAGGATAGAAGCCTTCATGATGTTGCTGCAATTCTTCAGATCGCCTGTCTCCAGAATGCACTTCATCTTATGCTCTCCGCATGTCTCCTTGAGTTCCTGAATATCATCGCAGAGACCCTCGTAATCTTCGCTGAAGAACTTGCCAACAGGCATTACGATATCCACCTCTGTAGCACCATCCTTGATAGCCATAGCGGTTTCTGCAATCTTTACCTCGATAAAGGTCTGAGAGGATGGGAAATTGCCACTTACTACAGCGATTTCTACGCCGTCAACCTCCAGACTCTGGCTGATAAGGCCGGCAAAGTTAGGGTAGGTACATACGGTTGCTACGTGAGGAAGCTGAGGATAATCCTTGGCAAACTGGTTCACCTTTTCAATCATCTTCAGGATGCTTTCTTCTGTATCTTCTGTATGGAGAGAAGTCAACTCGATGCTACCGAAGAGGAACTTCTTGACCTCCATGGTCTCATTCTCTGCTACCTTTTCATCGAGAATCTTCTTTACTGCAGCAGCTACTTCCTCATCGTTGAGGTTGCAGTTGTACTGCTTCAAAACTGATAAATACTTGTCGTCTGACTCTTTATACTGTCCCTGCTGTGCAAGAACCTGTTCTTTAATACTGCTCATACTTAATGTTATTTATATAATTATTAAAGTTAAGTTTTTATATGAATAGCAATTTTAATTCTTGTTATCTTGTTCTTTATCTTCCTGATGCTCAGATAGTTTTGGGTTGTTTTTATGTCTTTCAGAATCCCTTTTGGTCTTCTTGTCAAAACTCTTCTGGAGTTCTTCTGTCAAGTCAACCCCTGTCTGATTTGCCAGGCAGATAAGCACCCAAAGAACATCGGCCATTTCTTCGCCTAAGTTAGGTTTCTCGCCTTTCTTAAAACTCTGGTCGCCGTATGTTCGGGCAATGACGCGTGCCAGTTCGCCCACTTCTTCCGTGAGGCAAGCCATATTGGTAAGTTCGCTGAAATAGCGTACGCCATATTCTTTAATCCACTGATCTACAGCTTCTTGTGCTTCTTTTATTGTCATCTTCCTAATTCTTTTATGGGGAAAGATGCCTTTCTTTAAGGGTAGGGCATTATTCCTTGTTGTGAGTATCCATCATGATGGTTACCGGTCCATCGTTCAGTAAATCAACCTTCATATCGGCACCAAATTCGCCTGTTCCTACTGGCTTTCCGAGTGCATCGGATAGCTTTTTGCAGAACTCCTCATAGAGTGGAATGCTGATTTCGTGTTTGGCTGCTCTGAGCCAGCTTGGGCGGTTTCCTTTCTTGTAGCTGGCGAATAGGGTGAACTGGCTGATGACCAGAATCTCACCATTTATATCCATGATAGAGCGGTTCATAACATGGTTTTCGTCGTCGAAAACACGGAGTCCTATTACCTTTCTGACCAGCCAGTCTACATCTTCTGAAGTGTCGCTTTCCTCTATTCCCAGAAGGATCAGATAGCCTTGTCTGATGGCAGATTTAACCTCTCCTTCGATGGTAACTGAGGCGTGAGAGACACGCTGTATTACGATTCTCATATTACTACTTTTGAACTTTGAATGTTGAACATAGAACTTTATGAATAGCATTTGTGGAATACTTGCTTCGGTTCTGTTCTTCTTCTTGTTATTAATATATATAGTATAGTTTGAACTGCAAATATACAACTTTTATTTCATATTCTCGCCTTTTTCTTCGAAATATTTTGAAAGAATTTCTGCCTTATGAGGGCCTAATACTTCTGAAAGTTGTTCCAAGGATGCTTCTTTCATCTTTTTCACGCTCTTAAACTTGCTAAGAAGGGCTTCTTTAGCCTTCGGACCGATGCCTTTGATATCGTCTAATTCTGAGTGAAGAGCATGCTTGCTGCGCTTGTCGCGATGGAAGGTGATGGCGTATCTGTGCACCTCATCCTGTATCTGCGTCAGTACCTTGAACAGTTCACTTTCGGGTGGTAGGGCGATGGTTTGAGGAGGAAATCCGAAGAGAAGTTCGTTGGTGCGGTGACGGTCGTCTTTGGCAAGTCCTGCGATAGGGATATCCAGGTGTAATTCGTCAACAATAACCTCTCTGACGACGTCCATCTGCCCCTTTCCGCCATCGGTAATAATGAGGTCTGGAAGTGCAGTTTCTTCCTCTATTATGCGACTGTACCGGCGTCTTACCACCTCTTGCATGGATGCGTAATCGTCCGGTCCTTCCACCGTCTTAATGTTGTATTTCCTATAGTCTTTTCTGGATGGTTTCATACCTTTATATACGATGCAACCTGCCACGGCATCAGTACCGGATATGTTGGAATTATCGAAACATTCTATCTGGTAAGGCATCTTCGGAAGCTTTAATTTGGCTTGCAATTCCTTCATCAATCGGGTCTGTTTCTGCTCCGGATTGAGTTTCTCAGCCTGCTTCAGACGGTCGAATTTATACTGTTTGCAGTTCATTTCCGACAGTTCCAGAAGGTGCTTTTTGTCACCTCTTTGGGGTACGAAGAAGGTGGCATCTTTCAGCTTCCATTCCATTTCGAAGGGCACGATTATCTCCTTCGATGTGGAGTGAAAACGCTCTCTGATTTCCGGAATGGCTGTAATCAGAAGTTCCTCGTCACTCTCTTCTAACTTGCGCTTGTATTCGTATGTGAAGCTCTGGTTGATGGTGCCGTTTTTTACGTGAATATAGTTGATGAAGGCGTTCTTGTTGGCGTCATCATTCACGATAGTAAAGACATCAACATCCGTAATAGTGTGACTTACTACCTCGCTTTTTGCCTCAAATTCATCCAGTAATTGGTACTTTTTCTTATATTCTTCGGCTATTTCAAAACGTAGAAGTTCTGCATTTTTCATCATCAAATCGTAGAGATATTTGCTTACTTCCCGCGTGTTTCCCTTCAGAATTTCACGTGCCTGGCGCATGTTTTCCTGATATTCCTCATAGCTCTGCTTGTTGATGCAGGGTGCTCCGCAGTT
>USSA01000240.1 GCA_900557255.1 uncultured Prevotella sp. | reverse complement strand
CTCCTGTAGAGAAGAAGGTAGAGGAGATTCGCCGTGACATCTTCTTCACCATCAATTCTTACAAGATTGCTCCTACTGAGGATGCTAAGATCCGTGAGGTGGTTGACTTCCTGAACAAGAACACAGAGGCAAAGGTTGTAGTAACCGGCTATGCTGACAAGGGTACAGGCAATGACGTCATCAACGACCGCATCGCTGCCAAGCGAGCAGCAGCTGTGGTTTGGATGCTGACAAAGAAATATAATATACCTTCAGAGCGCATTACAGAAGAATCTAAGGGTGCACGTGTGCAGCCTTTTGCAGAAAACGCAGAGAACCGTGTAACGATCATGATCGCTAAGTAGTACGGTAAGTTTATAATGCGACAATCAATTATTTTAATTGGTGGCGGGGCATCCTCAAGGGTGCCCCGTTTTTCGTTCAGATATCCCTTCCTTCTCCTGCTCATTTTGTTATTTTTTCACCTTTTCTTGCAGTTTCTCAATATTTTGTTGTACCTTTGCAATGTATTTAAAAATAAGCGATTATGGGACGAGCTAAAAGAATACCTTACGGAGTGTCTGACTTCATCGACATCATTGAGAGAAATCAATATTATGTCGATAAGACCATGTATATACCTAAGTTAGAGGATGAGCCTGATGCCTTGTTCTTTATTCGCCCTCGCCGTTTTGGCAAGAGCTTGTTTATCAGTATGCTGAGGGCTTATTATGACATCAAACGTAAAGATAAGTTTGATAAGTTGTTTGGCAACCTTTGGATAGGTTCGCATCCTACAGAAAATCAGGGAAAGTATCAAGTCTTGTTTCTTGATTTCTCCAAGATAGGAGGTTCGATAGACCAATTGGAAGAAAACTTCAATGCCTATTGCAATGAATGTATTGATAGCTTTATCGAAACTTATCAGGAGTATTATCCCGCACGAGTAGTGGAAAACGTGTTGAAGGCAAAAACTGCTGCCAGAAAGTTGAATGCCATTGGGATTGCTGCAGAGAAAAAGAATCTTCCACTTTATCTTATCGTAGATGAGTATGACAACTTTACCAATGTTGTGCTCAATGAGCAGGGTGAGGAAGTGTATACAGCCCTTACTCATGCCAGTGGCTTCTATCGGGAGATTTTCAAGGTGTTTAAGGGAATGTTCTCTAAAATCTTTATGACAGGCGTAAGTCCAGTTACACTAGATGATTTGACCAGTGGATTCAACATCGGATGGCATATCTCTACCAAGCCTGCCTTTAATCAAATGCTTGGTTTCTCTACGGAAGATGTAAGAGAACTCTTCACTTATTATAAGGAGAATGGAGAGATTCGACCGGATAGTGATGTGGAGGCTATTATAGAAGAGATGAAACCATGGTATGACAACTATTGTTTCTCTAAAAGTGCGTTGAAAACTCAGAGTAAGGTTTTCAACAGTGATATGGTGTTCTATTATTTGCGCAATTATCGTGAGACTGGTGAAGGACCAGAGCAGATGGTGGACCCTAATACCAAGACAGACTATGGCAAGATGAAGAAATTGCTGCAGCTTGATAAGCTGGATGGCGACCGTAAGGGTGTTCTGCGTACCATCATCGAGAATGGAGAAATAATAGGTAATATTGAGGAAAGTTTTCCTGCCAAATTGTTGGTAAGACCACAGATATTTATCAGTCTTCTGTTCTATTATGGAATGTTGACAATAAAGGGAACACGTGGAGAACAGCTGGTGCTTGGCATTCCAAATAATAATGTTCGCAAGCAATACTATACCTATCTGCTGGAGCAATATGACGAAGTCTGAAACCGATATGCCGATGCTCCAAGAGTGGAAGCTTTGCGTCAAGGTACCAAACTCCATAAGATAATTATGCAGTTTGAGGGGTATCAGTTGAAGAAGATAGATGAAATTGATTAAAGAAGACAAGCATTTTGTCTCTTAAACTCTGGGTTTTGGTTAATTTTACATCTTTTTTTCCTCATTCTCATTATTTTGTTGTACCTTTGCAGCTAAAATAATAATAAATTGCAAGAAAATGGGAAAGATTATATTGACGGGCGACCGTCCTACAGGTAAACTTCACCTGGGTCATTACATCGGCTCTCTGCAGCGCCGAGTACAACTTCAGAACGCTGGCGACTTCGACAGAATGTTCGTTTTCATGGCAGATGTTCAGGCTTTGACTGATAATGCCGACAATCCTGAGAAGATTCGACAGAACATTACAGAGGTGGCTCTCGATTATCTCTCTGCGGGCCTCGACCCACAGAAGTGTACACTCTATATCCAGAGTATGATTCCAGAGTTGGCTGAGTTGACTACCTATTTGATGAACCTCATCAGCGTATCTCGTGTTCAGCGTAACCCAACCGTGAAGACTGAGATCAAGATGCGTAACTTCGAGGCAAACATTCCGCTCGGTTTCTTCTGCTATCCTGTGAGTCAGGCTGCCGACATCACCGCTTTCAAGGCTACAACCGTGCCTGCCGGTGAGGACCAGGAGCCTATGCTGGAGGTAACCCGCGAATTGGTTCGCCGCTTCAACCAGACTTATGCACCTGTTTTGGTAGAGCCGGAGATTCTGCTTCCAGAGATTGCCTGCTGCCGTCGTCTTCCTGGAACTGACGGTAAGGAGAAGATGAGTAAGAGTCTCGGCAACTGCATCTACATGAGCGATGACGAGAAGACCGTTTGGAAGAAGGTGAAGAAGATGTCTAACGGTGAGCCACGTATGAGTATGGAAGAGCCGGGACATCTGGAGGGCAATGCCGTGTTCACTTATCTGGAGGCATTCTCTACTCCTGAGGACTTCGCTGAATTCTGGCCTGAGTTCAAGACTTTGGATGAGTTGAAGGAGCAGTATGTGAAGGGTGGTATCGGTGACGGCACCTGCAAGAAGTTCCTGAACAGCGTCATCAACAAGATGCTCGACCCAATCCGTGCCCGCCGTCATGAGTTTGAGCAGGATATTCCTGAGGTATTCAATATCCTGAAGAAGGGTAGCGAGGATGCCCGCGAGTTTGCAGCCCAGACCATGGATGAGGTTCGCAAGGCTATGCGTATCGACTACTTCAGCGATGCTGCCTATATTGAGGAGCAGGCTGCGAAATATAAAATTTAATGTTGAATGTTTAATGTTGAATGTTGAGTTAGGCATGCGCCCTATAATTCAACACTCAACATTCAACACTTAATTATGAATAAACGAATATTACAATTAGCGGTGCCGTCGATAATATCCAATATCACGGTACCGCTTTTGGGTTTGG
>USSA01000239.1 GCA_900557255.1 uncultured Prevotella sp. | reverse complement strand
CAATGCCTCAGCAGGCACCTCCATATTCTCCTCACGACGGAAGCCAACAATCTTGCCACTCATGTTCAGGTGTTTCAAGAAGAAAGCCATACCGGCATCAAGCAGTTGGAAGAAGTTGCCTTCCACCCTCTGGTTGTCGATGAACTCTATCTTGTTGATGCCACGGAAACGAGCCAAGCGCAACTGCATCTGTGTGTAGCCTCTTAATTTGGTGGAGAACAGAACAGCAGCGGCATTGTTGGGAACACCGTCATTCAGCAGATCGAGCTTGCCGAGTACGTCTGACAATGGTTCTGTCAAAGCCGTGACTGGCATACGGTTCTTCTCTGCGCCAAGACGCAAAGCTCCTCTTATAAGTTTCTCGTCCATATCGTCAATGGTAATACCATCAGCCGTTTGCCGCTCCCACGCATAAAAGTTGGGCTTGTTGGCACGCAGTCGTTCCTCAAACATCGTGCGTGGCATCAATTTCGTGGTACTCTCCACCTTATAATATGGACAGCCATGATACGTGTAGGGCGCAGTTCCCCAAACGAATGCTTCGAAATATATGGCTATGACTTGACAACTCGGTCTGTCTGGCACATCAACATATTGGATGTCAACCGTAACGGCTGGTTCGAGACCACTCAACGCTTGGGCAATTTCCCTTTGCGTGTTGTCCGTCACCTCCTGTCCGAGAATCTTGAGAGACTTTGGGGCTACGCCGAACACGAGCCAACCGCCAACACCATTTAGGAATGCACAAGCCGTGTGCATCCCATCCTTCAGTTCACCTGTAGTTTTCTTTAACTCCAGATGTACGTTCTCATCGTTGGCTATAAGCCTTTCAAGTTCCTCAATGTTCATAGTCTCTTTTTATTTCTTTTTCATTTTCTTCCGAAGAAAGGCATCATATTCCCTTACGATGAATTCCTTGGTGTCAATCTTCTGCAGGTCTGTGATTTTCAACAAGGTGGCCAAGTCTGGCTGTGAAGAGTTTGTACACCATTTCGACACGGTGGAGGGATTCACATCCAGCTCATCCGCCAACTATTTGCTGGTCTTCTCCTTTTCGACCAGTATCAACTTCAAACGATTTATGTCTTCTGACATAAGAATTGTTTTTGCAAAGATAATGAATTTGTTTCATTTGTAACAGAAGGCAGCGTAATTTTTATAAATTCTTAAATGAATAGTTATAATGAAAACTGTCTGACCTTATGTTTTGAACTTAAAATCAGGCAGCAAATATAACGGCTTTGTCAAAATATATACATCTGTAAGCCATAATCCTTCATCCATTTTTGATAGAATTTCCATTTTTGCCAATTCCATTTTAGTTATTTCAAGAAGACTATATGGCTCTATTTCGCCATTTTCCAACTTGTCAAAGACCTCCTTTACATATCTGATTTGAGAGGATAAAATCTAAAAAGGCTATAATGCAGTATTATCTCTGAAAGATAGCACCACTATCTCTGAGAGTTAGCACTATAGTTCTCTGTGCCCTAAAAGTGCTCCAGCCAGGGCACTTTGGTGCTCCAGCCAAGGCACATTAGTGCCGTAAGCAAACATTTTGGAAATATAGGGGTATTTATCGAATATCAGGATTTTTTTAGAAACGGCACTCGTAAAATCTCGTCACCCTTCATCTTTCCGCCTGAAATCCCTGTGTTTATCGGGGTTTCAGGGGTTGAAGGGTGCAATTCAACCCTTCATCACCCTTCATCACCCTTCATCATATTATTAATCAGAGGCATTCGGGAGTTTCTCTTTACATTTTCCTTGCTGAGATTTCTGTATTTTCAACTGAATCTTATTTGTGTGTGAATATTGAAAATATGAACGAAAAAATACTGAAATCCATTTCTTGAGAGCTACATCGACTAAAAACGAGTTGGCAAAATATAGAAGGAAATATTTACAATGAAGAAAGACATTCGTTTCTCTCTTATTCCCATCCAGGGTTAACTGCTGGGGCTAATTCAAGCTTCTATTAAGACTAACCATTAGCTTCTATTAAGATTAATCATCGCCTCCTATTATGCTTATTTTAAGTTCAAATCCCCTTAGGCAACTACTCTTTTACCTTTGCACCCAGAATCAAGTAACATGGATTTGGTTAATTGGTGTTAAGGTGTACTATTAACTACTCTAGCAAATAGCTATGTGCTGATTTAGTCCTTCACCATCCAAATCCTTTTTTCTTGCTTCTATAAAACTTAAAAATGTCAAGAATATGGATAAAGAACTTTACATTGGTGTAGATGTCTCAAAGAAGACTCTCGACCTGGCTTACTATGACGGTGAGACAATAGATTGGAAAAATGCCCACATAAAAGTGAGCAACGATACATCAGGATTTAAGGAAGTCGCCTCATGGTTGGCGAAGATAGCCAATAGATTTGACAATCTATTGTTTTGCATGGAACATACAGGACTCTATTGCCAAGATTTCAGGATGTGGCTGGAGAGTCACCAGTATATCTATGGTATGGTTGATCCCCGTAAGATGCATCGTTTCGAGCCAGACTTGGATGCAGGGCAGCGTTCCCTCGACCGTGTGAAGTCTGACGAGTTGGATGCATTCCGCATAGCCATCTATTGTGAACAAAATCACAAAAAAATTCTTCGCAGTCCCTCAAGGCTTCCTCCAGCAATCTATTTCAAACTGAAGCGCCTTTATGCAGAGCGAAAGCAGGACTCCAAACAGTCTGTCCTCTACAAGCAGCAACTTCATGACACTTGTGCATATGACACAGAGTCGTCTATGGAAAGAAAAAGACTATTGCTAGGCTCGCTAAAAGAGAGCATAAAAGCCGTGGATGAGGAAATCGCCTGCTGCTTGGATGAGGAAGCGAGCATACGCAAGAATTATGACTTGTTGCTCAGTATACCTGGAATAGGACACGTCGTGGCACTTGAGACAATCATACTGACGGAGAATTTCACTGCCATAACCAATCCCAGAAAATATGCCTGCTACATAGGCATCGCACCTTTCCCCAAAGAGTCGGGGACCTCCGTGAGGAAGCGTACCTCCGTGTCCTGCAAGGGATTCTCCAAGGCCAAGGCCGACTTGTCCATATCCGCCGTGTCGGCCATAACGCACAGTCCCACCCTCAGGGAATATTGGCAGCGAAAGCGCAAGGAGAAATGCGGTAGCATAGTACTCAACGCCGTCAAGTTCAAGCTGGTGTTACGTATGTTTGCCGTGATTAAACGTGGAACACCATATGTGGAGACAGATGCATACAAGAACTAAAATGCAGCAAAAG
>USSA01000238.1 GCA_900557255.1 uncultured Prevotella sp. | reverse complement strand
AACGGCAAAGGTAAGCATAAATATCGGAAATTGCAAACTTTATGCAAGAAAAAGTAATGATTTTCTAGATTAATGGATAGTTATACGGAAAATGATATTAAAAAAGGTCAGGCAGTGCCTGACCTTTTTGGGGTAGTAAAGAAGATTCAGCAGACAGTGTCTGCTGTTTTTGCTTTTTGAATTCTTCAGACTGTGTCTGAGGAATTGTTAACTCTTTGAATTTCAGATAGAACTTCTTGAAAGATACGATTTTATATCGAAAAAGCAATCTTTCTCTTCACTTTTTTCGATAAAAAGTTGCAGATAATAATTGTATTTCCAAAAGAAAGTAGTATCTCTGTATCAGAGTTTGTAGTTGTACAACTATAGTGTATAAGGTTGTACAACTATGGGGGGTAAAGTTGTACAACTATAAGGTGTAAGGTTGTACAACTATAAGGTGTGTTATTGTACAACAATAAGGTGTTGTCACTATAGTCAGCAGATGTGCTGACTGCAGTCGGCAGATCTGCTGACTAGGCTCAGCAGAGCTGCTGAGCCTAGTGGCAAACTCCGAGAAGCAGTATTCTCTTACCCAAGAAACAGTCTCCGCTACCCCGAGAAACTATCTCCGTTAACCTGAGATTCAGTGTCCGTAAGCTTAAACAATCATATTCTCTTACTTAAGCAACCATATTCTCTGGCTAGTTTAAGCAGTATGGTATCTACATATCCATCGTATAGTTGTGGAGATATTCCCAAGCATCGTTCAAATCACGTAAAGGGAGGCGCTCTTTTACGAGTTTTATCTTTAATGCCTTGCAGAATGCTTTCAGAACAGATTCTGTTGCCATCTCCTCCAACTTAATATAGTTAGGACGCTTAGAGAACAAACAAGTCGTCCATTGTTACTACCGACTGAACATCCCAGGCATAAGGATTGTCGGATAATCCCATGGTCGTAATCATTGTAAGATGTACGGCTTTTTCGGTGCCAGTTTCTTGGATGAAACGCTCTCGCTTGTTTTGTAAACTCGCATCTATCGTATTAGTTATCTGAAATGGAGCCTTGGAGTATTTGATTTCACAGAGATTGATGACATCATCGCTCCTGTCTATCAGCAAGTCAATCTGTGCTCCCGGCTTATCCTTGCTCCCAGCTACACTCCAAGAATAAACCGTGGTGATAACTCCTTGAATGCCTAGCTTTGTCTTGATTTGCTCCACATGCTGTAGGCATACTCGTTCAAAAGCCAAACCGCACCACGTGTTGTACTCGGGTTTGCCGGTAATCTTGGTCCAATATTGTGCGTCATTGATATAGCTGTCCTTGATAAACTTATAATAAAATAAGGTGTAATTGTCCATTAACTGGAACAAGGCATTCTTAGCTTTCATTCCGATGCAATTATATTTTCGGATAAATCCGCAGTATTCCAAGTTCTCTAAGTATTCCGTCAACTTGCCATTGTCGGTCAACTTGGTTGCTTGTAAGATTTCTGTTCGGGTCATTCCGACTTTCTTGGTTGCCAAAGCATCTACTATCGAGAGATAAGGCTTAGGCTGTTTGAACAAAGAGTCGTATAAGTCATCAAACTCGTGACGAAGATTGCCATCTTCTGAGAAAAATAACTGGTTGATGTTCTGTGCCAGACTCATTCCCAGTTTCAGTTGAGACCAATAAAACGGAACACCTCCCATGATCATATAGCCTTCCAAAACCTGTCGGCGATTAAAGCGCAGTCCCATTTCTTCGGAATAGAGTTCGCATTCCCTTAAGCAAAACGGTTTCAGATGAATACGGACAGACACTCGGTTGTGCAAACCACCATGATTTTTAATCACCTTATTGATAATCCATGAGGTAGCACTGCCGCAAACGATGAGGAGAATATCCTTGCGGGCGGAAGCCCATCCATTCCAGAAATGTTCCAAAGCCGAAAGAAAATTGGAGCGTGGAGAATCCATCCATGGCATCTCGTCGATGAACACTACTTTCTTGGGGATAGTAGATTGTGCCAACAGTTGCCCCAACCTGTCAAAAGCATCATACCAATCTTTTAACTTCGACAGTTTCTGTTTGCTATATGATGTGAGTGAACGGTTGAACTCTGCCAATTGTATGCGATTGGTCTCATTTGCCAATCCTGTATGATAAAAGGCAAAGTCATTGTTGAAGGCCTCCCTTACCAGGAAAGTCTTTCCCACTCGTCTGCGCCCATATATGGCAACAAACTTCGACTCATCTGCAATCAATGCTTGATGAAGTGTCTTCAGTTCTTCTTTTCTACCTATTAACATAGTTCAAATAGTTATATTTCTGGGGCAAATATACGAAAAAATAGTGAGATAACGTGCGGAATCTATCTTTTTTAGATACATTCCGCACGTTTAAAGTATATTTTTAACGTTTGTTACTATAAAAAGTAAAGAAAAGAGTATGCGGAATAGCCCAAATATGAAGCGATATCTAAGAAAATGTGCTTTAAACGTGCGGAATCTATCTTTTTTAGATACATTCCGCACGTTTAAAGCACATTTTCACTGTCGCAGAAATACTCGGGACTTTCATAACCTTGGTAGATGAAAGGATTTGCTAATTTCCTGTTACTTAGTTTCATGCGCCATTACATCTTTAGTGTTACAACTTTTATGTAATGGCAAAGGTACAGCTATTTCTTGAATATGCAAAAGAAAATGGCAGAAAGTTGAGGTACATACTCAACTTTCTGCCATTTATGATGCTATCTTTTGATTATTTAATCTTCTTGAATGTGATAGTGCTAGGATATGAGGCGTTGCCATCCAGATTGTATTTTAAAACCATAGTTGTCGAATTAATACTCTGTATGGTATACACATCTAAAACGTTGGTGCCATCTTCTTCGTATGTAGTTAATTTGTTGCCTGAGATAGTATAGCCTTCTCCGGAACATTCTATTTCCCATTTGTTTCCAGTCCAACTATACTCATTGAAAGTGCCACCTTGCTTGAATTCGAAAGAGATAACATCATCAATGTCTATGTCCTGATCTACTTTAGCAGGCTTGTCATTTTCATCCCAGTCATAGCCTGTTACATGTGTAGGTTGCCATATTCCAATGATGTTTGTCTGGACATCTTCTGGGGAAGGCGTGTCTTCGTCATCTGAAGAACAAGCAGTGAAAGACACCATTGCAAACAAGGCGAAAAGAATCGCCAAAAGAGAAAAATGTAACTTTTTCATAAAAATTGCCCGTTATGCCGATAGCTAAGCTTTTAATGTTATTAAATTAGTTGACTGGATAGATTGCGAAGCCATCGTTCTACATAACCTACGGATACAAACACGTGGACGAAACTTGTCCGAGTTGCAGCCGTATGAAAAGCTGAGAATGCGAC
>USSA01000237.1 GCA_900557255.1 uncultured Prevotella sp. | reverse complement strand
GCACAGTTGAGAGATTGGAGCAGAAAGTCGATGAACTTTCTGCCTCCACAAAGAAGACAGAGACAGGAGCCATCCCCGTCCCTGTAAATGTTGACACAAGTAAACTTGAAAAAGCCATACTTTCCGTATCTGCAAAAGAAGAGGAGACTATAAGCAATTTGGCAAAATTAAGAGAGGCGATATGTATCTATATCGACCTTACCAAGAAAGAAGCAAGCAAAGATGAACAGCGGTGCAAACTCTTGTTTGATACCATTAATCAGATGAAACAAGAGCTGAATACTACATCAAAAGTTGTGCAGGACAAACTTCACGCAATGGGTAGCATTCCTCAAAAGAAGGTTGTCACCCATCGTTTCGAGCCTACTTCAAAGTATGTTCTTCTTTTCATTGGAGGCTTGGCTTTATCTCTTGTTATCTCCATTTGGGGTAATCTCACCCAATGGCGAGAGCACAAAAATTGGGAGGAGGCAGACTTGAAGTATAGAGCCTTAAAAATGGTTCTTCCATCTGACGACCCAAATATTCGCTACATCGAAAAGCATTTCTCTGTTTGCCGAGATGAGAAAGTTATTGATGATGTAAGAAGTCGTGTTGCTGTTTATGAAGATTCAATCTTTCGTTATCATAAAATGGTGGAGATAGCAGCATACAAAGATAGCTTGGCAAGAAAGTTGACAAACGAATCAAATGAAATCAAAAGGCTTATCAAGAAATAATAAGATGTTGTTTCTTGTGTTTGCACCATTGTAGCAGGTGGAACACTATATAAAAAACTGATAGTGGCAAAAATATTACCTCGCCACCATCAGTTTGTTTTCGCATTTAATGAGAATTGGATTTTGTGCAATGTTATTTCTTTTTTAACCTAATTTTATAGCCCGACCACAAGCACCAAAACGCAAGAATGCCCATAACAAAGATGAATATGTATGTGGCTATCGTTCCAATGAAAATTCTGCCACTATGCACCTCTAATGCCACATTCCAAAGCGACATCGGAAGTTGGTTCATGCTCGAAGGTTGAGGGGCAAAGTTTGTTCCCTCGTAATATTCCGCTACGGCAGGGGTGGAAAAGTCTTGGCTCATACCTGCGACAGCTTTCTTTCCGAATGGTGCTCCTGCTTCATTCGGTGCAGGTTTGTTCGTAAAGTAATCGGTAGCAGTTCCTTGTCGTCTGTCCCAAACAAACAAGCCGCTAAATGAACCGCAAAGCCATCTACCATTTGCATCTTTCTGTAATACATTCAATCCCATCACGCTGACAGGTGGAACAGAAGTAATAACTTTCACTGTAGCATTTTTGATGTTCAATGAATAGAATCCTTCCGATGAGGATAACAGCCAATCATGGCAGCTCTCATCATAACGAATTATGCGGAGCTTGTCGTTCCAAGGATTCTTGCTTCTGAGTGTTGTGCCTGGGATAGACGGAATCTTGCTTAACACTAATGCTATCATCACAGGAGGGCGGAGACACCAACCCGTCAGTGCAATCAAGAGCGCAAGTATGATAGTATATCGCCCGATTCTGTCATGCAGATGAAGCGAGGTTTGCAGTAATGCCTTTCGCTTCGGTCTCAGCCAAAAGACGATACCCGTAATACAGAGAACCACAAGAATAATGGCTATGGCATCAACCACAATCTTTCCTGTTATTCCGAAAAGTTCTCCACTATGGAGTAGCCAAACGGTACGAAAGGCAGTTACTTTGCCGTCATAATCCTTTGGCGCATGAAGTTGAATGCGCTTAAAAGTCTTATAAGGAGGAAGCGAGGTATAGACAAAGGAACGACTGAGCACTACAAGGGTGTCGCCATGCGAAGCGATGTCCGTAAATTTCTCCTCATCCTCCAGTGACATATTCACCTCATGCCATTTGTTATGCACTCCATAGCGATAAAGCCCGAAAGGTGAGACTGCAAATATCCTTCCATTATCAAGCCTTATGACATTTTTGATTTGACGATAGTCTGCACCTTCTGGCAACCCCTCATTGAAATCCTTGAAATAGGAAGCCTTGGAGTCGGTAAGCCAGATGCCACCATTGCCATAAAGCAACAGTTGGCGACAAGAATCCACATTCCTCATGGAATCTACCATTAAATCCTTGCCAATGTCAAGCGTGCCTCGTAGCAAACCGCCATTCCATTTCTGAAACTCATAACGACTTGGCAGGTACTTCCTGCTCACGTTCACATCCTTGATGAGTGAACGATGATTGAGCAGGATGCCTGACACGCAGAACATCAGCATGAAGAAGCTCAAGCCGATACCAAGCCATTTATGTTGTTTTCTCCAAGTTCCTTTCTTCATTGATTTCCTTATCTGATTATCTATCTTATTTCTTTTCTTTCTTCGCCCTTGCATCCTTGACAATCTTTCCTGCCAAGAAACAAAGTTCTATCACCATTACCACCCAATGCCAAGGATATTCGCTCGGATGTGCAATGAGCTTGCCGATGATGCCCGTGCGATTAAATGCCTCTACCGCTATCCAGAACACGATGACCGTTGCCGTACCCATTCTGATGTTTGCTCCCCACGATTGCAAATGGAGTTGCTTGCGAAATACGTATGGGGCGGAAAGCAAGGCACCGAAGGCTACACCGAAGGTGACTGGACTCTCTCGACCAAACAATTGAGGATCGTAGAGGTTCATCAGCAGGAGATAGCAAGTCCAGAGCATTGTGTTGATTTCCATGAAGGTAACAATGCTGGTGTGGCGTGTCATCGGGCGAGCGGCGATGAGTCGCTTGTTCTTCCCCAAGAAGAGCGTCTGCCACCAGTTGAGGAAGTTGCAGGCATTTCGGGAACAGAAGATGTAGAGCAACATCACCATTGCCCACAAGCCAAAGGTGGCAGGGAGCAAGAGATATTCAGGTCGGCTCAATACCTCTCCCGTTGTGGGGTCAATCTCAGCATGTGTGCCCCAACGATGGGCATAATACATGAAGAGGAAATCCACCCAACCCGTCCAGTAGAACATGCCACCGATAAGTCCGAGCAAGGTTTGGTGAGTCTGTCCCTTGACGAAAACACCGACCACCACCATCACCAAGCCCACGAATCCCACAGCCATGCCAGCACCCAACAGTTGCGTGCCGTCGTAATTGTCCTTCAGCACTCGTGCCACCAAATGAACGATGGGCATGCTTCCTAAAATCACGCCCATCGACACGATGGATTTCCACCAATATAGTTTCTTGTTACTCATGGCTTTTCTTCTTGTGAGCTGCAAACATGATATAGACGAGCAATGCCACGAATGCCACGAGGATGCAAATCATCTGGGTGGTGTATTTCTCCGGCTCAATCCAAATCTCCTTGAAAAAGTCAAGGCGACCAAGCACTTCCACAGGTA
>USSA01000236.1 GCA_900557255.1 uncultured Prevotella sp. | reverse complement strand
GATACCGACAGGAAGGATGAAGCCAAGGATAGGATCCAAGAACCACTTGTCCATATACTTCGCCGTACCTACCATCAAACGATAAGATGGCATGTTCATCATCTTCTCACGCTTTGCAGCTTTTTTATCAGCCCTCGCCTGTTCTTTGGCAAGAACCGCCTCTCGCTTTTGATCTTCCTTAGCGAAATCCATGCCCAAATCAGCCTGGGCTTGTTGTCTTCTTGAACTTTCCATACGCCTTATAATTCTATTTGTTTCTTACCATTTATAAATTCTGTGAACTCCTGTTCCGAAAGAGAGAAACCGCTCAAGTCGCTCATCAACTCCATAGCTTGCTTACGCTCCACCTCGCTACCAGCCAGATTGATGCGCTTGAACACTTCACGAAGATAAGCACTCTTGTTGTCTATCTTAGCCATTTCACGCTTAAACTCATCAGCATGTTTCTTCAACTCCTTATCGTATGCAGCCGAAGCCAAGCTACCACTGAGCTGCTGCGCTTTGAGCTTAGCGAAACTATCAAACAGAGCGATACCTTTCTGTAAGGATTGTTCCATAGCACCAGTTACCTGCGCCAAGTCTTCCTCGCTATACTCAGCAGGTTTGTTCTGTTGTGCGGTCTTGCCCTCTATCTTCTTAGGGTCTTTCGTGTATGCTTCCACTCCATCAAGCAGATTCTTAGCCATATCCTTGTCGGCATGAAGATTGTCTGCCAAAATTCCTGTAAACAGAGAAAGGTTCTGCTCCACATCAGCAGGAAGCTTGGCTGTCTCCCGATAATCGGGAATATCGACCGTATGCACCAACTTCTCATCTATCTTGCTCTCCATGATTTCACGTCCGAGTTTCAGCATGGCAACCATATCACGAAGATGTTTCAGCATCTTCAGCTTCAAGTCGTCAGAGCAAACTATCTTGCTTCTGATCTCCTTAGAAACCTTATCCAGTTCACTGGAGAGTTTGGCATACTCATTTTTGATGCGGGTTTGTTCCTCACGATGCGATTCCAATTCCTCCTTATCCAACTTCAAATCTACCTGATAGCTCTCGTATTCTCTCACAAGAGGGAAACATACCGCATTCCATTCAGCAAAGTCGCGATAGTAGTTCTTGTTGGCCATACCAAAGGTTAACCAATTCAACAGGAAGAAAGGCTTGGAAGGCTTCTTCGCCTTAGCTTCCATATAGCTTCCCTGCTTAGACTCCAAGGTAGCGGTGATGTCATTAATCAGCGAGGTATAGACATCGATGTTCTGAAGATGGTCGTTCATTTCCATGTCCAGCGCCTTCATCTGCTGAAGCAGACATTTTCGTTGCTCCTCCAATGGACGAATAGTCTCATCCGCATACAAGACATCAAGTGTCGCCTTCAAGTCTGAAGCCAACAGTTTTTCTCCATAACGCAAGAACACATTCGCCTTCGGGATTACCACATCATTGAGCGTTTTGCAGATCACCAACAATCGTCCCATATCAGCCTTGATGCGAGTGGCATCATGCTTCACGCTCATTTGGAAAACTGATAAATCAGACTTCAAACGATTAGCGCGTTCACTTGCTCCCATATAGTGTTCGAGCATTGTCAGTCCTGCCATCGCCAAGCCCAAGGACTTGTTGCCGTTCGACAAAGACTTATAAGCCTGCAAAGAACCCTGCAAGGAAGTACGGAAACTAACAGAAATCTCACCAATCAAAGCTGCACATTTTTCCGTGAGCTTGCTATATTCCAACTCCACATACTTAAGCATCTCGTCCACATCCAGCCACTCTATTCGCTTGAAGTCGAACAAGTCTGGAGAAACCATCTTGATGGAGTCGCCATAGATATCAATCAGTTTCAGGGCATAATCACGATAAACCGTCCCGATATCACTACGCAAGGAGGTAAAATCTTCGATGTTTCCACGAACGCTATCCTCAGCATAGTGATAAGCCTCCACCATCTTGGTATATTTATCAAACATGGTAGACGCCTTACTTCTTACATCTTTCACGCCATTCGTACCCATGACAATATCAGCCATCTTCGACGTTCCCTTAGCAAGAACCAGGTTAAGGTTCAATTCCACTTGCTCTTTCAACTGCTCCAAAGCAGATGAAGACAACGCCAGTTCCGTCTCGGCTATCTTCAAAGCCTCCTCCTTGTTGCCCTGTTCCAGACTGTCATTCAACTTGTATTCAGCCACAAGGGTTGTACGTGAATTATTGGAAACAAAAGCAATGGCGATATTGCCATTATCATGGAAATATCTGTAGGCATCAAATACCAGCTTACTCACTTCCGAGGAATCGAAAGCTATACCATACTTCTTCAGTTCAAAAGCCAAATCTGCACGAAGATACGTCTTGTTCTCCTTGCAGAGTTCATCAGCAATCGTCTTGATTGCCTGATATACTTTTTGATTATCAGCCATACTGTTCATCGTATTTATTTTTATTTATTCTTTATCACTACCTACAAATACCGATGCCTTCATAAAAGAGAAGGTTGCATCAACGAGCCAACCGATGCACGAACCTACTGTAGCTATCCACCAGGCAACATGATAACCTGTAGTACAATTGGTAGCCTTGAAAAGGACATCGCCTTCAAAGAGATGCCTCACCAGATTAGGCAGGAAGAACAATCCATGCGCCAAACCAGCTTGCCATCCATACAATTCCGTACCATTGATGTTGACAAACAATACTGCCGCCACTATTGCAACGATTGGTCGCCAGGGTAGGAACATGAAAACCATTACAAGAAGCCCTATAATTTTATTCATTTTTCGTTATACTTTATTTATGCTATGATTTCATCTATACAGACAATTATCTTTTAGATACATCTTGTTGTTCTTAATCTCAGTTGGAGTAAGTTTCTCTTTACGATAATCCTTCAAGGAATCCTTCTGCACCTGAAATCTACTCGTTTCCACAAAGATAAGGCTCTTGTGAATCCTCGTCTTGGCACGCTCCTCCATCCATTCTCTGCCTTTAGCGAGAGAAGACATATACCAATATCTCGTCTCAGCCCAAGCATTCCTTGTAGGTTGCGCAGTACCATGAATGAAGTCACGATAAACGGGAAGCGAGAGACCAGTTAGCCAACAAACCAGGATCGAATCCCCCTTAGCCATTAGCGTCATGTCCGACAACATCTGTTGCATGGTCATCTTCTCCGACTTCCGCCAAAGCATCCTCCTATCCATATATTCATTCTTCTCTGCCTCCTTCTTCTTTTGCCAATAGCCATGAGGGTTCAAGAAGAACCAATAGCCAAATAATACTACCAGCACGGCACTCATTACCGCAGCCAACCAACACACTCTTTTCCTGATGTTCTTTTCCATTGTTACATTACCTTATATAGTTATACATTTGATTTCGGCTGCGAA
>USSA01000235.1 GCA_900557255.1 uncultured Prevotella sp. | reverse complement strand
CAGGAATTTCATCTTCATGGTATTCATCTTAACAGAAGAAACCACGAGATTCCAGAAGGCTTTCAAGGAAGCATCTCACAATCCTGCCATAGTTTTAAGGAAGTAGAACAAGCTCTCCAGACTATATCACCCAAGAACAAAGACGAAAAGAGCGCGAGTCTCAAACCTGCCTGCCATTATGTTTTCCTCAGTCCAATCTTTGACAGCATTTCAAAGAAAGGCTACAAGCATTCCTTCTCTAACAAAGACTTAGAGGAAGCAGGCATCAATGGAATCATCAATGAGCGAGTAGTTGCATTGGGAGGTGTCACCGCTGAATATATTCCACAATTGAGAGCATGGAACTTTGGCGGAGCTGCTTTTTTAGGCGACGTCTGGAACAGAAGAACTGATGCAAAATGGACGGAATATCTTGCCGTAATTAAGCAGAAACTTACACCCGGAAATGCCAAGAATACGCTTAACAGTTCAAACATTTGGTAGAGGGAAATACACTACTTTCTAATAAGACAGGCCGAATCTCAACAATAAAAATAAAAAAATGCTTTTTTATTTTGTATTGTCTTCGATTTGCACTACCTTTGCACCCATGATATATCCAGATAATTTTGAAAATAAGATAGGATTCAATGAAATCCGCAAGATGCTGCGCGAAAGATGCCTCTCTCCACTCGGAAAGGAACAGGTAGACAAGATGGCATTCAGCAGCGATGCAGAACAAGTTAACGAATGGCTCATGCAGGTGCGTGAGTTCCGCAGACTGATGGAGGAAGTAGAAGACTTTCCCCTACAATATTTCTATGATGTAAGGGAGAGCATCCTCCGTATCCGTGTAGAAAACAGTCACCTGGAGGAGGACGAGCTGTTTGACTTGCGACGTTCACTATCTACCATAGCAGATATGGTAAAAATATTGAATCACAGCGATGACGATGACGAGCCGGAAGACGGATGGAAAAGAGAGAAAAAGTATCCCTACCCAGCCCTACATCGCCTTTCGCAAGATGTAGTTACTTTTCCACAACTGATTCAGCGCATCGACCAGATACTTGACAAATTCGGAAAGATAAGAGATAATGCAACCCCTGAACTTCTTCAGATTCGCAGAGAACTGGCAAAGACAGAGGGCAGCATCTCGCGTACCTTATATAGTATATTGCGTTCGGCACAAAGTGAAGGCATCGTAGAAAAAGATGTTACCCCTACCCTGCGTGACGGCAGACTGGTTATTCCCGTCATCCCTACTCTGAAGCGTAAAATCAAAGGTATCGTACACGATGAGAGTGCCACAGGTAAAACAGTCTTTATAGAACCTACCGAGGTGGTAGAGGCAAACAACCGTGTACGCGAACTGGAAGGAGAAGAGAGAAAGGAAATCATTCGCATCCTCACCGACTTTACCAACAAGGTACGTCCATACTCCAAAGAAATTCTGGACAGTTACCGTTTCCTTGCCATCATTGACCTGATACAAGCCAAGCAAAAACTGGCAGATATCTTCAAAGCCATAGAGCCCGAGGTAGAAGACCACCCTCACATAGACTGGACCCGTGCGATACACCCATTATTGCAGCTATCTCTACAGAAAAAAAACGAGAAAGTAGTTCCGTTGGATATCATGCTTACACAGGACAAACGCATTCTTATCATCTCCGGTCCAAATGCAGGCGGCAAATCTGTCTGTCTGAAAACCGTCGGATTATTACAGTACATGCTGCAATGCGGTTTGAGCATCCCTGTAAGTGAGCGTTCAAAGACAGGTGTCTTCCAAAACATCATGATTGATATCGGTGACGAACAGAGTCTGGAGAACGACTTGAGTACCTACTCATCTCATCTTCTGAACATGAAGAATATGATGAAGACAGCCAATGGCGAGACCATCATTCTGATAGATGAGTTTGGTACAGGTACAGAGCCAGGAATCGGTGGTGCTATCGCCGAAGCTGTACTCGACAAGTTCTGCAAGCAGCAAGCTTATGGTGTGATTACCACCCACTATCAGAACCTGAAGCATTTTGCCGACAGCCATGAAGGAGTGGTTAACGGCGCCATGCTCTACGACCGCCATGAGATGAAAGCCCTCTTCCAATTAGCTATCGGCAGACCAGGTTCTTCTTTCGCTATCGAAATTGCAAGAAAGATAGGATTACCCGAAGAAGTAATCAAGGAAGCATCAGATATCGTAGGTTCTGAATACATTCAAAGCGACAAGTATCTTCAGGATATAGTTCGTGACAAGCGATATTGGGAAAACAAACGCCAGAATATCCATCAGCGTGAAAAAGACATGGAGAAAACAATCTCCAAGTACGAAAACGACATAGAGGATATTGAGCGAAGCAGAAAGGCAATTCTCAAAAAGGCAAAAGAAGAAGCCGCAGAACTTCTGAAAGAAAGTAACAAGAGAATCGAAAACGCCATCCGGGAAATCAAAGAAAGCCAGGCTGAAAAAGAAGAAACCCGCCGTATCCGTCAGGAACTTGATGCCTTCAAGCAAGAGGTTCAGGAAATTGATTCCAAGGAGGCCGATGACAAGATTGCCCGCAAGATTGCTCAGATCCAACAACGCAAAGAGCGCCATGCCAAGCGTCAAGCTGAAAAGAAAGAGAATCAGGAGAAGGCTGCAGCAGCACTGAGGAATGCACAAAACAAGACTCAAGCAGATAGTAAACGTGATATTCAGATTGGCGATACGGTTCGCATCAAGGGACTGACTACTGTCGGAAAGATAGAAAACATTACTGGAGATACAGCAACAGCCGTATTTGGAGGAATGAGAACCAAGATGCGCCTGAACCGTCTGGAGCATGCCACAACTCCTGTTGAAAATGCAGACAAGACAGAAGAGCGCAAGGAAAATCTGGCTTCATACGGTATCAGTAAGGAAACCAGAAAGACCATTGACTCTCATAAATCCAACTTCCACCAGGATCTGGACGTTCGCGGAATGCGAGGCGATGAAGCACTTAATGCGGTACAATACTTCATCGATGACGCTATCCTGGTAGGAATGCCACGAGTCAGAATCCTTCACGGAAAGGGAAACGGTATCCTAAGACAGCTCATTCGCCAATATCTGAGTAGTGTGCCTAATGTGACCCATTATGCAGATGAACACGTACAATTTGGCGGATCAGGCATTACGGTAGTTGATTTTTAGCAAACAAACGTTAAACAACTGAAGTTTTTCGGCAAAACATTTGGCGGGTTCAAAGAAAAACCGTACCTTTGCACCCGCTTAAAAATTGAGACGGACAAGTCTCATACGACCAGCTCCCTCGGAATCCCCCAGGATGGGAACATAGCAAGGGTACTTGGTTGTAGCGGTGCGATATGAATCGCTTGTCCACCCGCCTCTTTAGCTCAGTTGGCCAGAGCACGTGATTTGTAATCTCGGGGTCGTTGGT
>USSA01000234.1 GCA_900557255.1 uncultured Prevotella sp. | reverse complement strand
ATGCTGAGCCCCATCATCTGTCGCGCTTCCCGCAATCTTATAGAAAATGATTCATTAGTCATAATTGTCAGCCATTTAATTTGTTGACAAATATAAGAAAAGAATTGGTTCTGTCACCATACAATAGATAGATTTAACATAAAAAAGCACTAAAAAGGGAGAAGAATCAGGAGATCGAAGGAAAAAACAGGTTTACACCTTATTATATAAAGATAGCACCTCGACCGTACAAAACATACAGTCAAGGTGCTAGAGTACAAAGATTCTGTATTTTGATTAATCTTTCAAACAACCAATTGGCACAACATAGACGCCATCGTCCCTGCGAACTGCATAACGAGATGTACCTGTTAGAACCATGAGGAAAGATGGGGATTTCATTTTCGTATCATCGATTTTAGAAGCCAAGAGCTTTAGATTCTTTGCTCCTTCTTCGATGTTCTTCTCACCACCCAATTTAATTTCTATCAGTCCATAATTTCCATTACGCAAATGAACTACGGCATCACACTCCAAACCGTTACCATCACGATAATGATATACTGTTCCATCAATAGCATCGGCATAAACACGCAAGTCTCTGATACACATTGATTCAAAGAACAACCCCATTGTACTGAGGTCATTCACCAAATCATTTGGACCTATACCTAAAGCCGCAACACCTATAGAAGGATCAGAAAAATATCGAGTATCCGAAGTGCGAATAGCCGTTTTACTTCGCAAATTTGGATTCCATGCCAAGGAATCTTCCAATACGAAGATTTTCTTCAATGCTTCTATATAGGATGCCACCGTATTGCGATTGGTGGCAGCAACATCATTATTCTCCAAATCAGCACAGATGGTATTTACCGTTACCTGAGCACATTGGTTTCTTGCTAGAGAACGCAATATTCTTTTTGCTCTTTCCGAATCACGGCTCACATTATCTACACGAGAAATGTCAGAGTGCACCACGGCTTCATAATATCTATATGCCATATCAAGTGCTACCTCTTTACTAACCATCGTTGCCTTTGGCCAACCACCCCGACATATCAACCATGCCAAAGAATCAATATTGAGAGGATTAGTTGCAAAAACATCTGCTACGGGATTGGCAAACAATTCTTCTAGACTGACTTCGTTTGTAGAATCGCCAGATTCTGAAAGACTCATTGTCCTCATTGTCAACCATGCAAATCGACCAGTCCCTGAATGGTGAATTTTACTTGTATCTACAGGGACTGCAGAACCGGTAAAGATAAATTGTCCTAGTTCATCTCTATGATCAACCTCAAAACGAGCAGCATCCCAAAGTTGCGGGGCTAATTGCCATTCATCAATAAGACGAGGCACTTCTCCTGAAAGCAACTTTTTGGGAGAAAGATTTGCAAGTTCCACATTCTGCTCCATGTATTCAGGATCATCCATATACACAACGCTCTTTGCTTGCTGTTCTGCAGTTGTCGTCTTTCCACACCACTTGGGTCCTTGTATCAAAACGGCACCACTCCCCAAAAGTCTTCGACTTAACATTTTATCTGCTATTCTTGCCTTATATTTCTTCATAATCATTTTTTTTGAACACCGCTGCAAAGATAATCAAAAGTTATTGAATACTAGCATTTTAAACGTTAAATTATGCAAGTTGAGGCAATTTCATTGTGCAAGTTGAGGCAATTTCATTGTGCAAGTTGAGGCATTTTCATTGTGCAAGTTGTGGCTATTTCATTGTGCAAGTTGAGGATTTATCAATCGAGTAGGAGGAAAACGAAGCAGTTTTCTTCCTACTTTCGTTTTCCGACCTCTCACACCACCGTACGTGCGGTTCCGCATACGGCGGTTCCTATTTTGGATACCATTCGAGATACGCATCCATTAAAGCAGCATACCCTGCCCTACATAGATGCTCATTTGTTATAGCTTTATGCAGTATGTGGCTGTCTGCTATACGCCAATAGCCCTTGCGAGTATTACCCCATTCGTATGCTTGGTATTTATTGATACCACATTTAATGAGGTTTGCCACTTTTGTCTTGGGTTTCTTCCAAGCTTTCCATATACACATGCGGATTCTACGCCTTAGCCATTCGTCTGTTTCAAGTAAAAGACGCTTCATATTGGCAAGATGATAATAGCCGACCCAACCTCTTATGTATTCTTTCAGCTTTTGCTTTCTCTTGGCATATCCCCATCCGTTGCTGCGACTTGTCAGTTCTTTCAACCTTGACTTCATCTTGGCTTTGGACTTTGGATGCACCGTGAGTTGGCATTTGCCTTTCATCACATAAAAGGAGTAGCCGAGATATTTCACTCCGCGCACATACGACACTACGGTCTTTTCCTTGTTGACTTTGAGATATAGAGTATTCTCTATAAATCGGGTTATAGACTCCTTCACTCGCATTGCAGCCCTCTTGGACTTACAGAATATCATCGAGTCATCTGCATAGCGCACAAAGGGAAGCCCTCTGCGTTCAAGTTCTTTATCCAATTCGTTGAGCATGATGTTACTCAACAACGGACTTAGCGGTCCTCCTTGGGGAGTTCCTTCCTCGCTCGCTTCAAACAAGCCTTTGTTCATTACACCACTTCGGAGATATTTGTGTATAAGGCTGACCACTCTGCCGTCTTTTATCGTACGGCTGAGAATTTCTATGAGTTTGCTATGGCTCACGGTATCGAAGAAGCGTTCAAGGTCAAGGTCTACTACATATATGTAGCCTTCGTTGATTATCCTTTGCGCTCCTCGTAGTGCGTCATGGCATCCTCTTCTCGGACGGAAGCCGTAGCTCGTCTTGGAGAATTGGTTCTCATAGATGGGAGTCAGTACTTGGTTGATGGCTTGTTGCACCAGACGGTCTACTACTGTAGGTATTCCCAACAGGCGCATCTTGCCATTGTCCTTGGGTATTTCTACCCTTTTCACTGGGTTCGGACGGTAAGAACCGTCCATCAAGGAACGGATGAGTTCATCCTTGTTGGTCAAGAGCCATGGGAGCAGTTGCTCGCACGACATCTTGTCGATACCACCACAGCCTTTGTTTCTCACAACAGCCTTGTAGGCTCGGTTGAGATTTGCAGGACTAAGGATTTGCTCGAAAAGGTGTTCCTTGTCGAATGGTACTTCCACGATGTTGTCTTCACACATCCACATGAAGGTCTGCACTCCCCCATACCATTCGGTTTCCGACCTATCTCTTTGGGGGCAGCCATTAACTTGGGATAATGTTTTCTGCATTCTTTCCTTCATAAGGTATGTTTCAATTACTATCGTTTAATTGTTAGGTTCTGCCCTTCGTGCAACGTTATCGACTATTGCACTACTATGGCATCTGCTGACTTCTCACAGCAAGCTTTACTCCATGACTTTCGTAAAGGCAACTAATCGCCATGTCCGTGAGACCTCCTCGGATAAGGGCTTATTCTTTCCATCTTATACCCACTTCA
>USSA01000233.1 GCA_900557255.1 uncultured Prevotella sp. | reverse complement strand
AAACATTTGAAGACAATGGAAATCAAGGAAGGATATATGCCCTTCATGGGCTATCAAACATATTATCGTATCGTAGGTAAAACAGAGGAGGGCAAGAGCCCTATCATCCTCTTGCATGGTGGACCAGGCAGTACCCACAACTATTTCGAGCTATTGGATAGGGTAGCGGAATCAGGTAGAGCTGTCATCATGTACGACCAGTTGGGCTGTGGCAACTCATTTGTGGAGGGACATCCCGAACTCTGGACTCCTGAGACTTGGCTCAACGAACTCTGTGCGCTCATCGACTATCTCCACATCGACCATTTTCATCTCTTGGGACAGTCGTGGGGTGGCATGCTCGCCATCATCTATCTGATAGAGAAGCAAGCAAAGGGCGTGAAGTCAGCCATCCTCAGCAGCACTCTTTCGAGCAGCAAGCTTTGGGCAAGTGAGCAACATCGCATGATTAAGTTTATGTCGGAGGAAGACCAGCGTGCCATCGCTGAGGCTGAGGCGAAGGATGACTTTTCGAGCGAGGCGTATGCCAAGGCGAATGAACACTTCATGCTCCTGCATTGTGCAGGAGAGGTAACGGAAGACAGCCCAGAGTGCCTTCGCCGAAAGAAGCGTGCAGGTGCTGAGGCTTATCTCTATGGATGGGGACCAAACGAATACACTCCTACAGGTACGCTCCGTGATTATGATTACACCGACCGCTTGGGCGAGATACAAGTACCATGCCTTGTGATGAGTGGAACCAATGACCTCTGCACTCCATTGGTAGCAAAGACGCTCTACGATGGTATCCAAGATTCCAAGTGGCATCTCTTCGTAGAAGCCCGACACATGCCATTTGCCGAGCAAAATGATGAATATTGCAAGGTGTTGGAAGAATGGATGGAGGAGAAAGAGGGAAAGTGATTTGGCACTTTCCCCTTTTATTTCATGATATTGTATGCGATTGATACCTTGGGGCGGAATGTACAGTAGTTGTATTGATGTTCAGCCTGTGCATAATGAATGTAGCTTATGCCAACTCCCAAGCTATAGCGCAGTTGTTTCAATGCACCTTTGATTTCACCAAAGGCATACACCTTGTTATTGTCTGTCTTGTTCAGGGCGAATACATCTCCTTGGTAGTTGTTCATAGTGTGCTTGTAGGTATAGGCCAAGCCTACGGAGTGTGTAAATGGCTTCAGTCGGTTCTCATAGATAATCTCGGAAAGCAAAGAGGCGGTCTTGCCTTTCACGTCATATTGGTAAGGGCTTCCTTCATCATAGTAACTGCTTGACTGCGTTGATATGTAAGTTCCCACAGCATTGGCGATGATGGATTGGTGGGATGTGAGTTGACGAAAGAAATAAAGGTCTAAGACAGTGAATAAAAGGCACTTTTCAAGAAACGCTCATTCAGAATGAGTGTTTTTTGCTCAGAATTACTCATTCTGAATGAGCAAAAATGATAGAAATTACTCATTCTGAATGAACAAAAATGAAGATTTATTTGGTTGTTTACTTAAAAAATCGTATTTTTGCAAGCAAATAAATGATTGAACATGAAAGAGTTATTAAAGCAAATTATATTTGAGCAGCAGGAATACTGCAAGAATATAGCACAAGATACTGTGCCGAGAGACATAGAGGAAGAGTGGCTTACCACAACGGAGATACTAATTATTACTGGTATAAGACGTTGTGGAAAGTCTGTTTTGCTCCAGCAAATGCGCAGCAAATTGCCGGAGCAAGACTTCTTTTTCAATTTTGATGATGAGCGACTGGTCAACTTTACTGTGGCAGATTTCCAAACATTGCAAGAATGTTTCTTCGAACTCTTTGGTGAGCAGCATACCTATTATTTTGATGAGATACAGAATGTGAAGGGCTGGGAGACCTTTGTGCGCCGTCTCTACAATGAAGGCAATAAGGTGATTGTAACTGGATCAAATGCCCGGATGCTGAGTAGAGAGCTTGGTACTCATCTCACGGGGCGTTATATCGCAGTGGAGATTTACCCTTTTTCCTTTCAAGAATACTTGCAGTTGGCAAAGGTGCAGCTGGAAGCCAAGGACTTTTATCTAACCAGCAAGCGTGCCATTCTCTTGGGGCATTTCAAGGAGTATTTGGAGAAAGGTGGATTTCCTGAGTATCTCCAGTCGTCATCCACTCGTTACCTCTCGTCACTCTACGATAGCATCATCTTCCGTGATGTGATGGCTCGTAATGGGTTGACCAATGATAAGGAGATGCAGGAACTCATCTTTTATCTCGCCAGCAATGCCACGAAGCGCATTACCTATACCTCACTGGGTAAGATAGTGGGCATTCGTCATTCCGAAACCGTCAAAAACTATTTGGAGTACATCGAGCAAACCTATATGATATTCCAGCTCATGAAGTATTCGCCATCGGTAAAGGTGCAGATGCTGAACCCGAAGAAGATTTACTTCATCGACAATGCCATCGTGAGTCGCATTGGCTTCAATGCCACCGACAATATGGGAGTGAAGTTGGAAAACATCGTATTCATCGAGTTGAAACGCCGCGGATATGATGTTTTTTATTATGCAGATAAGAAGGAGTGCAACTTTGTTGTTAGAGAGGGCATGAGAATCATGAAGGCTTATCAAGTAACGATAGTGATGAATGACGAGAAAACTCGCAAGCGAGAAATCGAGGGGCTGATGGAAGCCATGAATGCTTATGGCTTGGCTGAGGGATATATTCTTACGATGGAGGAGAAGGAAGAATTTGAGATAGATGGCAAGCAGGTTCATGTTCTTCCTACGTGGGAATGGATGTTGAGAGAGAAGTGAAATAAAAAAAGTGATCCTAATGTCGGGACTGTTGTTGTTTATCAGCAGGGTGACATCCTGCTTTCAAAGAAAGGAAATGGAAATATAATAATGTCTAAGCATAAGTCATACAGGAATATCATTTTTTGACTTAGATAATAACAAAGACGAAACAATGATGAATAATAATATAAAATGTCCAAAGTGCAATTCTGACAATGTGCAGACAGAGGGTGTACTGCATCTTTGCTTGGATTGTGGCTATAAATGGGAGGACGCACCCCAAACTGATTTGGGAGAAATGAACATCTACCAATCTGATGATGGCGTGAAGCTTGATGTGAGATTGGAGAATAAGACGGTTTGGCTAAATGTGGAACAGATAGCAGAGCTTTTCAATAAAGGGCGCTCTACTATCAATGAGCACATATTGAATATATTCAAGGAAGGAGAATTGGATGAAAAAGTGGTTTGTCGGAAATTCCGACAGACCACTCAGCATGGTGCTATGGCAGGAAAAACCCAAAGCAAAGAAGTGAAGTTCTATAACCTTGATGTTATCATATCTGTGGGCTATCGTGTAAAATCTATTCAAGGCACTCGTTTCCGTCAATGGGCTACAGAGCGACTGAATGAGTACATCGTAAAAGGGTTTACGATGGACGATGAACGACTCAAAAATCTTGGTGGTGGCAACTATTGGAAAGAGTTGCTCGACCGTATTCGTG
>USSA01000232.1 GCA_900557255.1 uncultured Prevotella sp. | reverse complement strand
GCGTCTGACGGGTATCAACTACCCAGACCATCCGGAGAACAACGTGAAGTATTACATAACCGTGTAAATAAAAAATAAATGAATTTCAATGATAGTACTCCCTGGGGAGTGCTATCATTGAATCGTAAAATTAGGAATTATGATATTTGATAAAATAATAAAAGATTTACTTAATCTTGACTTTTTTTCTGAATATAAATTTAGAAAAAGAGACTCTTCCTTCTTGTTGAAGACAAAAGGTGGTAAGCAAATTATTGAGATGGATCACTGGATTGACGAAGCAACATCATCTCTCGTAATATACCCTATCTATGGTGTAAGATTCGATATTCTATCAAAATGGTTTGAGAAATTTAGTATGAAAAAATTGCAAGACCAAAGAGACGGAGCCAGTATCGGTTTTTCTGGGGATATGCTATCTATGCAAGACAAGTTTTATTTCAACTTGAATGGGGAAAAATATGCAACCGATTTTAATGAATTACAAGCAAAAATTCAAAAGTGTGCAGAATATGTCTTTTCAGAATATTCGTCACTTGATAAACTCTATAATAAAACAATAGTGCCAATTTTAAACGGAGAGGTTTCTCTACCTGATGTTGGAGCTGACTGGATCTTTATTGATTTGGCTTTGTGCAAAATCGTAAATCCTTCAAATTTTCATAAGCTAAAACAGATAATTCTTTCCCATGTGAGAAAAATGTATATGTGTAAAGAACCGAATATATTGGATTATTATGATAATTTGGAAGATATTTTACAATATTTAGAATACACTCAATTATAAGATATAAGATAAGAAAAAAAACGCAATGAAATGATCAAAATATTTAAAGACAATGAAAAGAATTATCGATAGTACATTAGTAATACTTTCTTTGATGTTGATCTTCGGTTGCAAGGAAAGTAAGGTGGGGCAGGGAAACCCTACCAAAGACAGCATGTCTATTGACACCGATAGTGTGATTTCGGGCAAAGTTTTTAACAAGCAAGATATTGCATCGGAAGATACGCTTAACGCTGTTATAAGAACACAATCTCCCAAGTCCAAGGATTTCGATTTTGAAGTATTTATTATGCGAGGGGAGAAAACTGTACAAATTATACCTTTCTCTTATCCAAAGGACGATACTTTTGACCCAAATGGTGGCCGGAAGGATAGCTGTCTGATGGCTGATGTGACGTTTGATGGCAATAAAGATCTGTTGGTATATTTGGGACAATTCGGAAATCAAGGTGTGGAATATTGGGATGCTTATGTCTGGAATGAAGTCAAGCAGAAGTTCTTGTTTGTTCCATCATTCCATGATATTCCCAATCCTACGCTTAACGAAAAAGAAAAGATTATTGAATCTTTCAGCCGTGGTTCTGCCGTTGATTATGAGTTTGGAAAATGGAAGTTCGAGAAAGGAGTGTTTGTACAAAAAGAACTTCTGTCACACCCTCCGAGAGAGTGTGAGTAGTGTTATTCTCCGTTCATCACCACTTCATGGCCTCCTTGGGAAGCAACAACTTCGTGCTTTCTCTAAAGGTATGGATTCAAAAAACAGACGCAACAAGTGATAAAAAGATAGGGAACGCAGTGCGTTCCTATCTTCGTTTCTATTACTTGCCGATGCAGACAGTGAAGGAAATACACGCATGGAGGGAGTTCTTAACATCCAACAAAATGCTGATAATACAGAAGTTTGGTATTTGTTGCCTTTCAAAGATTATAGAGAAGTTGTCTTGGCTACATTCTATAGTGACGGTGAGAGTATCTTTAAAGATGTGACAGATAATTATAAGAAGACTTATCCTCACATTTAAAAGGTCGAGCTACAAGCCATTTGCGCAATAAAGGAATTGGAGCGGGACAAATAATTGATAGAAGTAAGTTACATTTATATCTGAATAAATTGCAACATTGTGGCATTAACCTTTACATTCAAAATGAACAGCTTATATTATTGGACGAAGAAGGACATCCGTCCCTCTTTGCCCCGATAATGATAGCCACACTTTCGACCTGTGCGCAATTGGAACGTGATAATATCTCATTCCGATTACAGTCAGGAAGGAAGCGGTTTGTATCTTTGTCGCAATAAAAATAAAAAGAAGTATGAAAAAGATAGTTTTTATTCTACTCATTTTTTGTAGTTTTCTTGTAGTATGGGGATGCAATAAGAATAAAACGAAATGTGTTCCACAGAAAGAAGCAACTTCTGATTCTTCTATGAGAAGTAATGACGACACTCTAAGCCTTATGATAGAGCATGAGGTTGACGATGTTGATTATGGAGTGATTATAAAACGTGGCGACAAGACCATTCATCGCTTCGGATACAAATATCCTGAAGATGATGATCTTGTACCAAATGAAGAACGTATTGATAGTTGTCTGTTGACTGACTTGAATTTTGACGGTATAAAAGAAGATGTGCTGTTTTATTTGGGTAGCTTTGGTGCTTCTGGCACTAAACATTTTGATGCATGTGTTTGGAATCCTAATACTGAGCATTATGACAAAATTGAAGAATTCAAAGATATTCCAAACCCCAAAATCAGCGACAAATACAAGTGTATTCTTTCAAGAGTGTATGTTTCTTCCGCAGAGAACGAATATGCAAAATATGTATGCACCAATGGACATCTCATTAAGGTTGCCGAATTGAGACAATATTGGAAAGGGAACATTTATCCAGAGCGAGACAGGGCTGTTTATGAAGAGCATTTTATTAAAGCTAATGTTTGGAAGAGAAACTTGAAACTAAATCAAATTAGCGATTTCTGGAAACCGGTCGTACCGTTTTGATTATATCCAATTGGAGTTGGTGGGGTCATATAAAAATAAAAGGAATTATGGGCAAATATCGCTTTCCATAATTCCTTTCTAATATTTTTTCTTTTTAATGAGTTGTAGATGTATGCCTGTAAAGGTAAAAGAAAAGAGCAAAATATAAACTCAATAATAAATGTTGTTAGTGAACTTATCAGAAAGGTCAATATGTAGTTTTCATTAAAGTTTTCAATATGAAGTATATTATAACATTTGCAATGTGTTTGTTCTTGATGTGCTCTTGTGACAATCATGATTTTGAACTATCTGAAAAAGAACAAGTTTTTTACATCAACCAAATGCTGCATTTTTCCATTGAGCCATGGGACAGCCTTAGCAAAGCATATTCTTATGACTTTTTCCTACGAAACCCGAAACCATGCAAGGAAGTTGACACCATTTATTTAGAAAGGAAGATTCCAAATAAATTTGAAGTAATTGAATCTTCTTCATACACACGAGAATATAATCGCGACCCTTCATTCATAAAATTATTGCCAAATACACAATATATAGTAGCACATACTGGAATGGGCGCCACAGTAAATATTTTCAAATATTATTATACTGACCCTTTTGGTAAATTACATGCTAATGATTCACTGAATGAACATATTAACGTGGACTCCATCCGAATCCACCTTAATAGATAAAGCATTTGTCTTGCGCCCAACCAACGTAGGACAAGGGCTTTTCCTTTGTGGGCAGCAGCCATCGGCATCATCTCCTGTTACGCTTCGCTTCATCTGCACCTTTTTTGGTGA
>USSA01000231.1 GCA_900557255.1 uncultured Prevotella sp. | reverse complement strand
TTCAAGCTCTTTACTGCAATTGAGATTGCCATTGAGATTGCTTGCGGATTTTAGGGAAAATATATTATTAGAAGTTAAATGAGAAAAATATTGGTAACAGGAGGAGCTGGGTTCATCGGATCCAATCTTTGTGAAGAACTTGTCAAGAAGGGAAATTATGTAGTTTGCCTTGACAATTTTTCGACAGGACGCATTGAGAATATACAAGGCTTACTTGACAATAATAGATTTAAGTTAATAGAAGGAGATATTAGGAATCTTGATACTTGTCTAAAAGCAGTAAATGGAGTAGATGTAGTTTTTCATGAAGCTGCTTTGGGGAGTATTCCACGAAGTATAGATGACCCTATTACCACTAATGCTGTAAACATTAGTGGTTTCCTGAATATGCTTGTAGCAGCAAAAAACGCAAAAATAGACAGGTTTATATTTGCTGCAAGTAGTTCTGCATATGGCGACAACGAAACCATTCCGAAAGTAGAAGACACTATAGGCAAACCACTTTCTCCATATGCACTTACAAAATATGTTGATGAATTGTATGCACACGTTTTCTCAATTACTTATGGGTTAAAGTATATAGGCATAAGATACTTTAATGTATTTGGACGCCGTCAGGACCCTAATAGTGCATATGCTGCAGTTATACCTTTGTTCATAAAAAAAATATTAAAACATGAACAGCCAATAATAAATGGAGACGGAAGTAACAGCCGTGATTTTACTTACATAGACAATATAATTCATATCAATATGTTGGCATTGGAGACGCTATCCCCCAAAGCCTTTAACCAAATTTACAATGGTGCAGGAGGTGAAAATACTTCAGTTTTAGAGTTGGAACAACTGATAACAAAAAACTTATCAGCATATGATAATTGTATAGATTGCATTGTACCAATATTTGGTTCAAATAGAATCGGAGATATAAAGCACTCTAAGGCAAGCATATCAAAGGCAAAAGAACTACTTGGCTATACCCCAGTTTGTACATTTGAAGATGGACTCAAGAAGACTATATACTGGTATTTGACTAATCTAAAAGAATAAATATAATCAGAAGCCAATATTGTAATCATTGATAAAAATGACGAATTAAATTATAATGACATGAACATAGCAGATCAAATACGTTTAAAACTCCAATTGAAGGAGAACTCCGAAGTGGAGTATAAGTCAGCCGCAGGCGGATTCCCAAAAGCTGAATTTTGGCGATCTTTCTCAGCCTTGGCAAATACCAATGGCGGAACGATAGTGTTGGGAGTGAAAGAGAAGAATCATAAATTCACCCCTGATGGCCTTTCAAAAGAGCTTGTTACAAAATACAGAAAGCAGTTTTGGGATGATGCACACAATAAGTCGTGCGTAAATATTCCACTGCTAGTAGAGAGCGATATAGAAGAAATAAAGACTGACGGAGGGCAATACTTACTTGCCTTTAGAATTCCTCGTGCACAATATAACTTGCGCCCCATTCACCTTACACTTACTCCGTTTGGACATACTTATAAGCGCAGGGACGAGGGAGATTATCTATGTACAGATGATGAGATAAAGCAGATGTACTCGGATGCCAACAATATGAGAGCATCCGCTGATTCTCGAATTCTACGAGGTTATTCCATTAATGACATTGATATGCTGACTCTTCACCAGTATCGCCGTGCATATGATATCAAACACGAAAACCACCCTTGGACAGAGGTTGACGACAAACAGTTCTTGGAAAACATAGGTGCCTATCGTAAGGATAGAGCTACATCAACCGAAGGATTTACGGTTGCAGGAATGCTGATGTTTGGCAAAAGTAACAGTATTACAGATCCAGAATGTTGTCAAGAGTTCTTTCCAGACTATCGTGAACATTTGAGTGATGACGTTCAGATACGTTGGACAAATCGTATATATCCCGACGGAACATGGGAAGCCAACCTTTACCAGTTCTTCACTCGTGTTTTGCCTTTGTTACAACATGCATTACCAGTGCCATTCAGCCTTGACTATAATCAAATAAGAAATAATACCACTACCGCCCATGTGGCTCTGCGTGAGGCTTTAGCCAACAGTTTGATTCATGCTGCATATACAGTGAGAGGTAATATTGCTATCGACAGATACTTTGACCGGATTATCTTATCAAATCCTGGCACTATGCTTATCAGCATGGAAGAATACTACGAAGGAGGACATAGCGTGTGCAGAAATCCTATTATCCAAAAGATGTTTGTATTCTTAGGAATTGGTGAAAAAGGTGGTACAGGTGCCGATGTTATCGCAAAAGGATGGAAGGATAATGGTTGGAGCATCCCAACAGTTGAAGAAAAGAGTAATCCTGACCGAATCGAAACTTGTCTTAAACTGGGAAAAAACATCAAAGAGGCTACGGAAACTCCTGCCGACACTACGGAAACGGCTACGGAAACTCCAGCCGACACTACGGAAACAACTACGGAAACTCCTGCCGACACTACGGAAACCATTCTTGAAATAATCAGTAATAATCCTAAGGTCACGGCAAAAGAACTTGCATCCGTATGTGGCATAACAGAAGATGGGGTTGCCTACCATATCAAGAAATTAAAGCAAAGAGGACGACTAATTCGCATCGGAGGCTCACGTAATGGAGGCGAGTGGAAGGTAGTTGAGTAAAACGATATACCGTTCTGTTGAAGCCAAACGAAACTCTATCTCTGTGATTGCATCTCGATAGATGCTCTACAAAAAGGCCGAACTCTTCATAAGGATATAGCACAAGATTTGCTCAAAAACATGAGCAAAGAATATTTAATAAAAGCGAAAGGACGAACTTGGTATGTCATGCCTCAATCATAGAGGACATATTATAGCGGAATTATAGCGAATTCGGCATTCTTATAGCGGAAAATCCGTCGAATTTCGACGGATATAGCGAAATAAATACTAAAAAGGTCGCCAAAATGCTGGCGACCTTTTTTCATATTTTATTTCGTATTCAGAACCAGCTTCTTGGCTTTCATCTTTTCGCCAGCCACCGAAAGCTCTATCTTACCCGGCTTATCACCGGCGCGCAATATCACGAGGGCGGATCCCTGGAAGAGATTGCGCTGGATGGACTTCTCCAACTGGGTCTTTCCGATATGAAGTTCATCCGATGCGATGTTTCCATTATCCACCGCCACGATATTCGCATCGCCTTTCACGGTGAAAGTCAACTTATCGAATACCTTGGTATTCTTATCTAAAAATATTTAATTTTCACCCAAATAGCCAAAACTACTGCCAATTAACAAGATATTTAAAATAGAGAAATATCAATCTAACATCTCAAAGAAATGCAACTTTAAAAAAATGTAAAGACAGCTTCATTTCTTAAAATATGTTTAAGAAAAGTGGAAAAACACCCTTCACACCCTTCACCTGTAATAAATTGATTTACAGAATGTTAAACAAAAAGGTGAAGGGTGAAGGTTTGAAAACTCTATTTATATATGTACGCGTGGGTAAAGAAAAAAGAGGGTAATTCGAAAAAAGACCCTAGGGTCAAAAATCGAAAAAGCCCTAAAAAAGAATATAATATAAAGACACTAGTGTCCCGTTAAAACGAGACGATTATTAAATAAGTTATTAATACTCAAAA
>USSA01000230.1 GCA_900557255.1 uncultured Prevotella sp. | reverse complement strand
GGAAAATATAAATCGTCTTTTTAACAGTTTCTCCTTCTGGTTCTTCCTCTTTGGGTGGCAGAACGATTTCCTCCACCTTGATCATCTCCGGCTCATCGAGTTCAAAGAGCATCAGCTTATCATTTTTCTGTTCCACAAGCTGACCACGGAAGCGGTACTTCAAATCTTCGTCCCATTCCATGATATCAAAAAGAGCCTTTGCCAGTCCTCGACACCCGAGCGTACTTGCACACCAGCGTCCTTCTTTCAATCTGCCCCAGCGAATTGCATTCGGATTGCTCTTTTCGCACGGACGAATGGCAATACATCTGTCAACCGAATTCAATAAAAGCTCTACATATTCCACATCATCAAACTTTTTCAGACAGGCAGCATTAAAACGCAGCCTTCCGTATGAAATTGTCAATGCCGGATTCTGTAAGGTTGCAAAGTACTGCGCCCGAACCACTTCATAACCAGTAAGATCCAGACGGTTCATTACTTCTACCGTGTTTGGCTGTTTTTCCCGCATGACGCTTTCAGATGCTTCCCGGTATTCCTCGGCTGAGAAACCTGTCCAGTCCTTATCAAAAGGCACATATCCGCGAAGGATACCATCATCCACCACACTCAAAACAGGCAACGGATGATTTTTCTTTTTATACGTCCGGGATGCGCGCAGATGATTTGCAGCATTGAAAACATCTCTGGAAACGATTGCCTCGTGGTGATCCCTCTGACGGTACTGCGTTCGATCATTGTTGTTCTTCTTTGCCTTGTGCGTAAGGAAGTTTGGTGTGAAAGTCTTTCTCGCCAGCACATCTCCACAATGGCGTTCATTTGCAATGATGCCGGCAATCGTACCCGGATTCCATTCCGTGTTCCCCAGCTTCGTCTTCCGCTCGTAATCTGTCAGAAGTTCTGCTATATCCTTCAGCGAAAACCCATTCAGGTACAGGTAATAAATGACCTTTACTGTTTGGGCCTCATCCTCATTCACCACAAGGTTGCCATCCTCATCCTGATCATACCCAAGCAATGCCGGTGTAAGGAAAAGTCCACGGCTGAACCGGCGATCAATCGACCAGTTCATGATAATTGATTTGGAATGGGATTCTTTCTCTGCCACAGATGCCAGAATCGTCAGGATCATGCGTCCGTTACTGTCCAGCGTATAGATATTATCTGCTTCAAATTTCACACCCACAGGCGGATTCAGATTTTTCAGAAGTTCAATCACAGAAAGGCAGTCAACGATATTTCGAGCAAAACGGGCAATGGATTTTGTAAGAACAAGGTCAATCTTGCCTGCCTTGCAGTCCTCAATCAACTGCTGCATCCCTTTTCGGTGTTCCAGAGATGTGCCGCTGATGCCCTCATCCGCATAGATTCCAACAAATACCCATCCCGGCTGTGCCTGAATATAATCCGTATAATAGTTTTTCTGAAGTTCATACGAAGAAGTCTGTTCATCATTATCCGTGGAAACACGGATATATGCTGCCACACGCCGAATCACAGAACTTGTTTCCAAATCCTCTATGATTTTGGCGGGAATGACTTCCAATTCCGATATATCTACGCCCTTATAGCGGTCTCTGATTTTTTGCTTACGGTCTACTGCTTCTACTTCACCGGTAATCATGTGCTTTTCCTCATTCTCCCGTATGGATGCTCCAATACCACTGTCGCATCTTCCGATAACTTCGGATACCGAGTTCTTTCTTCGTATTTTCTGCGGTTCTGCGGCTAATTCCTTCATCTTTCATCCGCATATAGATTTCTCTTGCTCTCATATCGCCATCAGAAAGCAACTTTTTTATCAGATATGCTGCCTTTTCTGTTTTTGACTCAAATTCCGGCACTTTCGGTTGTTCCGATGAAACGAATGTGCTCTTGCACTCCAACCATTGAAAACCCATCTCCGCTGTTATAGAAAACCGAATTTCTCCATCAGACGGAGCCAAACTGTTTTTTATCTGCCGAACAATACGAATATCTGTATCTTTCTGGTCACGCTCCACCTGCAAAACACTTCGCACAGCAGCAACCACATCTATGCTGCCAAGGCTTCGGTACAAACCTTTCGTTCCCTCTTTCTTATTGAGATGACCAATCAGCACAATGGCACAATCATATACTGAAGCCCACATTCCGAGACGCTGCATCAGTTTTCTGGCTCTCCCTGCAATCTGGAGGTCAGAATCACTTCCTAAATACGCCTGAATCGGGTCTATAACTACAAGCCGTGGGCGAAATTCAATGATTGCCTGACGGATACGCTCATCATCCAGTGTTAGACCACTGTATGTTTCTTCATTGATAAAAGCTACTTTTCTACAATCTGCGCCACATCTTTCCAGTCTGGGTTTAATGGTATCTGATACTCCATCTTCCGAACACTGGTAGATAACCCTCTGCGGCGTCCCAACAGGCTTTCCATCCGGTGTTTTCCCACCCTTAGAAAGTTCCGCAATCAGATTCATCATCATGGTTGACTTTCCATCGCCGGGATCGCCTTGTAGCAATGTTATCTTTCCCACTGCAATGAATGGATACCACAACCAGTGAACAGAAGTTGCCTGCACATCACTATATAATGTAAGAATTCTTTTTTCTACCTTGTCCGCCATCGTCTTTCCTTCCTATTTGCAGTCTTTTCCTACCTCTATTATAAAGCATTCGTTGCGTTTTGACTGCTACCCATCAGGTAGCATGAGTTGCCTTTTGCTACCCAGTAGGTAGCAAAACAGCCTAAGACCACAGAGCAGCTAGCAGTGTGTCCCTTTGCGGTCTTAGAACCTTTGATATAGAGTTGCTCTGCCTACCATCATGCGAGATAATTGTACTGCCTTATGCGGGGAATCATAAGGAGAAAAGCACATGGCTACTGATTATAAAGCTTTGGGCAAGCGCATTTCAAATGCCCGAAAACAAGCTGGTATCACGCAAGAGGCCCTTGGAGAGCAGCTTAACATGACACGAAAACATATTAGCGTAATCGAATCCGCTATCAAACGCCCAAGTCTTGATGCACTGGTTGATATTGCCAATGCTCTTGACGTATCGACTGATGATTTGCTGGTAGATAGTTTGATGCACTCGACTTCAACCTCAAATTCCGAAATTCACCGTCTTCTCTTGGACTGCAATGAAATCGAACAGGAAATTCTCACTCGGATGGTAAGAGAGATGAAAGCCATACTGTACGGTTTGGGAATCTGATTTTGTAGCCCGCTGATCATATAACAAAAAAGCCCGCATAAGACACAGCTGCACTTCGGATTACACCGGGGTGCTGTCTGTGGCTTATGCGGTCAAAGTCATTCCTACGGAATGAAATGCCCGCCTGATCGAGAAGATTTACGAATCCTCTCAACCAGACGGGCATTCTTTTTGCTCACCTTGCTGTTTCTATGCAGTTATGCGCCATACTTTTCCAATGCTCTCCGAATCACATCCTCACAGTTAAACTCAACTTTCATCGTCTGATCGTCATACAGATAAACCATGCTGACAAAAGCATCTACACATTCCTTGGTCAGACCGCCTATGTATGTTTTTTGACTTGCCTGCTTTGTCAGGTTGCGGATTTCTTCATCCAGTTCATCGGCACACTCCTGTTCTTCCTTTTCTGTCCGT
>USSA01000229.1 GCA_900557255.1 uncultured Prevotella sp. | reverse complement strand
GAGTGGAAGGAAGAGGCTCAGAAGCGTGGCTTGGACTGCGAGGCATCCTGCCCGGTAGTCTTCGACCGCTACCTGGACAAGGAGAGCATCGAGATGTTTGCCAAGACCAACGTGATGAGTGAGAGCGAGTTGAAGGCGCGCAACGAGGTGAAGTGGGAGACCTATACCAAGAAGATTCAGATTGAGGCTCGTGTGATGGGCGACCTGACCATGAACCACATCATCCCTGTGGCTACCCACTACCAGAGCCGTCTGGCAAAGAATGTAGAGGGTATGATTCACATCTTCGGTGGCCAGGAAGGCAAGAAGCTGACCGCCCGCAACGTGAAGATTATCCGTGAGATAGCCGAGCGCACCGAGTCGATAGAGCGTGGTGTAGAGGCATTGGTAGATGCCCGCAAGGTAGCCAACAAGATAGAGAGCGAGCGCGAGAAGGCTGTGGCTTATCACGACACGGTGGCTCCAAAGATGGAGGAAATCCGTTATCAGATTGACAAGCTCGAGCTTCTCGTAGCCGATGAACTTTGGACCTTGCCAAAGTATCGTGAGCTTCTTTTCATCAGATAATATTTCCTGGATAAGAAATTGAGATAATAAAAAGAGTGAGGGTGTGTCAAGTCCATTGAGCACCCTCATTTTTTGTTTTTTTTTACGTAGTCTCAAGTGCACAACTATAGGGTTCTTAGTCGTACAACTATAGAATTTTTATTCGTTGTTCTAAAAGTGTAAATATATAACCTTTTGATTTCCAGTGAATTGCTGTTTGTGGTTGTATTTCTTATATTCGTAAACAAATTGAAGCCAGTTGAAAATATGGAAATCTCAGCGAAGTAAAGCTAAAGAAAAAATCGCGGAAAACCCTGATGTTACCTCATCATTATAATCGGCGCTTTTACAGTATAAGTTTTTTCAGATTGCAGAACGACAGGTACGTAATCTGTCAGCAGTTTATAGCGGTCGAAAAGCATGCATTTTGCTTTTAATGAATGTATAATGACAAGATGATACTTTGTTGCCCTATTGTGGCTTTGTGCTATCTATTTTTTATTAATTTCTCGATTTGTCTTACAAAAAAACAGGAAAATAGAATATTTTTGCAGATTTTATGCAAAAAAAGATAATATTTCATATTTTTGTTGTAATTTTGCAGCCGATATCACATTATTAATTTAAAATAAGACGAGAAATTATGGAAAAAAGACTCTCGCTCTTCTTTGTTTGTCTCTTGATGAGCATCGGAGCTGCGTTTGCCCAGATTGACGTATCTGGAACCGTAATATCTGCGGATGACAATGAACCGATTATTGGTGCCTCTGTTTTAATTTCTGGGGGGGCAGCCACTAAGGGTACAGTCACGGATATTGACGGTAAATTTAAACTGAATGTTCCTAACGGAACTAAACTCGTGTTTAGCTACGTGGGAATGAAAAGTCAGACATTGGCTGCTACTGCCAACATGAAGGTGGTGCTTCGTCCTGAAGCGCAGTTGCAGGAAGTGGTTGTGACTGGTTTACAGAAAACAGACCGACGCTTATTTACCGGTGCTACTGACCGTGTAAATGCCGAGGAAGCAAAATTGAATGGTGTTGCCGACATCAGCCGTTCTTTGGAAGGCCGTGCTGCCGGTGTGTCTGTGCAGAACGTGAGTGGTACCTTTGGTTCTGCTCCGAAGATTCGTGTGCGTGGTGCAACATCAATCTATGGTTCTTCAAAACCTCTTTGGGTAGTGGATGGCGTTATCATGGAGGATGTATCCGATGTGAGCGCAGATGATTTGGCTTCCGGTGACCCGGAGACTCTGATTTCTTCTGCCATCGCAGGCTTGAACTCTGATGATATCGAGAGTTTCCAGATTCTGAAGGATGGTTCTGCTACCTCTATTTATGGTGCGCGTGCGATGGCAGGTGTCATCGTCGTTACTACCAAGAAGGGTAAGCAGGGACAGGCTCATCTGAACTATACCGGTGAGTTTACTACCCGTCTGATTCCATCTTATGACAATTTTGATATTCTCAACTCTCAGGACCAGATGGCCATCTACAAGGAGTTGAGGGATAAGGGATGGCTCAATCTTTCTGATATTCTCAATGGTAGCGACTATGGTGTATATGGAAAGATGTATGAGCTCATCAATACCTACAACAGTACTTCTGGTATGTTCGGACTTGCCAACAATCAGGAGTCTCAGAATGCTTATCTCCAGCAGGCTGAGTATCGCAATACCAACTGGTTCAAGCAGCTTTTCTCTTCTGCCATCATGCAGAACCACTCTGTAAGCTTGAGCGGTGGTACCGAGAAGAGTAACTATTATGCTTCACTTTCTGCTATGGTTGACCCAGGATGGTACAAGGATAGCAAGGTGAACCGTTATACTGTGAGCATGAATATGACTCATCATATTCTTGATAATCTCTCTGTCAACTTGATTGGTGGTGGTTCTTACCGTAAGCAGAGAGCTCCAGGAACTTTGGGACAGGATGTGGATGTAGTATCAGGTCAGGTGAAGCGTGACTTCGATATCAACCCATATTCTTACGCCCTGAACACATCACGTGCGCTCGATCCTTATACTTATTATCATGCCAACTATGCAGCTTTCAACATTCTGCATGAGTTGGAGAGCAACTACATCGACCTGAACGTGGCTGATGCCAAGTTCCAGTTGGAGTTGAAGTGGAAGCCATTCAAGGATCTTGAATTCGCTACCCTGGGTGCCATCAAGTATAGCACTTCTTCACAGGAGCACAACATTCTGGAAGATTCCAACCAAGCTTTGGCTTATCGCGCCATGGACAACGCACTGATCCGTGATGCCAACAAGCTGCTCTTCACTGATAAGGACGACCTCTATGCCTTGCCAGTATCAGTATTGAAACAGGGTGGTATCTATCAGCGTACAGAAAACCGTATGTTGGACTATGACTTCCGTGCCACAGCCAACTACAACCATACTTTTGCACAGAAGCACATTGTCAATCTCTTTGGTGGTCTTGAAACTACCGGCATCAGCCGTAACCGCAGTTGGTTTAACGGCTGGGGTATGAACTACCGTGGTGAGACAGCTTACTTCGAGTATCTCTATTTCAAGAAGTTGGACCAGGAGAACTCAAACTATTACAGCTTGCGCAACACCGATTCACGTAGTGCCGCATTCTATGCCAATGCAACCTATTCTTTCAACGGCAAGTATGTAGTGAACGGAACATTCCGCTATGAAGGTTCTAACCAGATGGGTCGTACTACACAGGCACGTTGGATGCCTACATGGAATCTGTCAGGTGCATGGAACGTACACGAGGAGAGCTTCTTCCTTAAACTCAAGCCATTGTCAAGCCTCACCTTCCGTGTGTCTTATAGTTTGACTGGTACTCCTCCTGATGCAGCTTACTGCAATGCACTCACCAAACTCTCTATGAATACCCCTTACCGTCCTACAACTACCGACAAGGAGTTGGGATTTGTTGTGGCAGCACTCGGTAACAATGAGCTTACTTACGAGAAGAAGCACGAGTTCAACTTCGGTGTGGATGCAGGTTTCTTCAACAACCGTCTGAACGTTACATTCGATGTATATCAGCGTCGCAACTTCGATGAGATTGCTCCTACTGTTACCCAGCTCTATGG
>USSA01000228.1 GCA_900557255.1 uncultured Prevotella sp. | reverse complement strand
TGATGATAGGGACTCTTTCTAGGAATCGACATCAACAAACAATTTGTATCTAATACAATCCGTTGCATTTATTCAGAATAAGGCGTTCTCATATGTTCATGCTTCCATTGCTCAATAGTATTTTCATCTATCAAGCCCTTATCCCACAATTCATCTGCGGCATCTATTGCTTTTTGCGCAAAATAACCAGATAGCAAATCCGTGATTTCAGCCATCTGCTGGTCAGAATTGACATTAGACATCAATTCTACAACCCTTTGCTGATATTTATTTAAAGAAGTTATTGTCGTCATAACACTATCATTTAAATTACACCGCAAAAATACGAAAAAGAATTGAAACTAACAAATATTCTGAGAGATATTTGCATTTATTCTTTCCTATTCACCCAAACCTTATGGCTGCCAAGACCTAACGAATCTATCGGCGAAGTATCATCTTTGATAAAATCCATCAATTATGTAAAAAGAATCTACTTTTTGTGATTTTTCTTTTCAAAAAGTTTGTTTTATCAAAGAATCTTTGTATCTTTGCAGCAACAGAACTCGTTTGCATCCCATTAGAACTGCAAGCGAGTCATTTTTTATATATAAGACATATGAATCAGAGACCAAGAACCATACAAGAACAATTGACCAGACTCAAAGAAAAGGGAATGGAATTCAATGATGAACAAATTGCTATTTCATATCTAGCAAGGATTAGCTATTTTCGCCTAAAATACTATTGGGTGGATATGTTGGATATTAATACTAGGCATTTCGTCAATGGTACAAGTTTTAATACAATCATAGACCGATATGAGTTTGACAAAAAGTTGCGCAATATTCTTTTTGGAGCAATTGAAATCCTGGAAGTGGGATTACGTACAAAATTCATAACAACTCTTTCGTTGGCAACAAATACAGGATTATGGTATTTGGATAATTCCCTTTTTGAAAACCAGCAGTTTCACACAAACCTAGTGCTGGATATGAAATATGAGTTCGCTCGAAATTCAGATCCTTTTGTTCGACAGTATATTTTAGACCATCCCGATTGGGACAAAAATACATTGTCCGGAGCTAATCCTGACGCGTGGATGATTTTTGAAACTGCTACATTTGGAACTCTATCTAAGATGTACAAAAACCTATTGAATCAATCTCCATTAAAATCAAGAATAGCAAATGAATTTGGTTTATATTCTGCCCGAGAACTTTCAAGTTGGTTAGAAGCTATTTCTGTCTTACGAAATATCATTGCCCACCATTCAAGAATATGGTATAAGATATTTTCTAAGAAACCGACAAATATAAGCCATCATAGGAATGAATGGATGCATTCAAACTTAACAGAGCACCAGCGTAAACGTGCGTTTGGCGTAATATCCTGTCTTTTATATCTGTGTAATGCTATATGTCCAAACAACACTATCAAAAAGGATATAAAGGAACTTTTTGCTTCCTACCCAAACATTCCTATTTTTATGATTGGCTTCACAAGAGCATGGGAAGAAAATCCTATTTGGAAATAAATATCTCAAATAAAAAAGAGCTGTCATCTGTGGTAACTATCATAAATGACAGTTCTTATATTCTAAGCTTTTGCCCTTTACCTTTACGCTATGTGCTGGTGAACGTTGGTTTTGGGCATGCATGTATTATACAAGAGCAGAAATACAACTCTAATTTACATAAGAAAAAACAAATCTTTTTCTCTAAACTAATATCACTATTGCCACACTCCTGTTTTTTATTCTTTTCTCTTCACCCAAACCTTATGGCTGCCGCGGCCTAGTGAATCTATCGGTGAAGATTTATCACAGGTCAGCTCCTTCAGTTCCATAGAGGCGGCAGTACGGCTCTGGTTGTTGATGGAGGCATAATCGCCTAGGGTGAGGACTCCGTTCTTCTCTATCACCTCTAGGGCTCGGGCGATGCGCTCTTCCTTGGAATAGAGCTGCTTACGGATAACCTTTACACCACTCATATCACGCTCCAGGTCACGGTCGGTTTCACGCTTCACATCCTTGACAAACTCAGGGGACGCCTTGAAGTTGATGTCCTTCACGCCCACCTTGCGGTACGTCATCTTATCATCTGGATTCAGAATTTCCCTAGGCTTCTCATCCTCGAAAGCGAGGGAGAGGGAGAAGGTGCCGAAACCTTCCAGATTCACGTTGTAACCCATGGAGAGCATATCTGTCAGCATATCAACCACATCGGTCAATACAGCCTCCGTGGTACTTTCCGAAATACCGCGATGGTAGTTCTGCATCATCTTGACGAACTCTTTTCGGGATAGCGTACGGTTGGTCACCATCTTGGGATAAACTCTGCGCTTGCCATCATAGCGCATATCCCCCATTTCCTGCAATTTGTACTTAGCCATATCAGTTTCCTTTCCTACTTTAGTTTATTAGTATTTCTTATTGCAACAGCCTTTACATCCTATAGTATTTATTGTTATACTTAAGAAGAAAAGACCACAAACCTAGGAAGAAAAGTATTTAATCCTAGGAGAAATCTCCGTTCATAGACACTGAACCGACATTCAAAGTTTATGAACCGCCGTTCAAAGACACTGAACGGACATTCAATGTTTATGAACGGAGATTTCTACCTTGCAAAGATACAACTTTATCAGATATAAAACAAGACTTTTCCTGAATATCTTTACTTTTCCGGCCATAATTCTTCGTTTTTTGAGCTTATTTCTTTGCGTATCCCAAATAATTGTGTTAACTTTGTAGTCAGATTGCAAACCAAAGGCTAAAGGATTGCAAACCAAAGGCCAAAGGATTGCAAACCAAAGGTCAAAGGATTGCAAACCAAAGGCCAAAGGATTGCAAGCCAAAGACAAAGCAAAAGACTAAGATTAGACATTCTTATGAGTATGAAGATAATAGCAACCAGCGACTGGCACCTGGGCAACCTGTTTCACGGCAACGACCGTCTGCCGGAACACAAGCATTTCCTGAAATGGCTCCTGGAGCAGATAGCTGAACAAAAGCCCGATGCTCTCCTCATCGCAGGAGACATCTTCGATAACGGAAATCCATCGGCAGCGGCACAGACCGTTTATTACGAGTTTCTTGCCGATGCTACCCAACTGTGCCCTAACATGCAGGTCATCATTACCGCCGGCAACCACGATTCCGCCAGCCGACTGGAGGCTCCACGTCCGCTACTCACCCGATACCACGTGGAAATAAGAGGAAACGTAAGGAAAATCTGGAAGCAGGGAGAAAGCGAAGACGATGCTAAAACCGGCGGACATTGGATCTATTCCTTCGATGACCTCATCATCCCCGTAACCAACGAGGAAGGAGAAGAAGTCATCATCCTCGCCGTACCTTTCCTAAGAAGCGATGTGGTGCAGAACGCCAGTTACTCGCAGGGAGTCAACGACTTTCTGAGAGAACTGACGGCTGAGGCTCGAAAGAAATACCCGGGCAGGAAGTGCATCATGATGGCACACATGTACGCCAAGGGTTCGGATATCGCCAAGAAGGATGCGAGCGAGAAAATCATCATCGGCGGACAGGAGGAAGTGGACCTGGAAGGATGGAACGACCATCCCGACTATATGACTTGCGGACACATCCACAAACGGCAACATATCTGGAACACCGACTGGGCAAGATATACGGG
>USSA01000227.1 GCA_900557255.1 uncultured Prevotella sp. | reverse complement strand
GGTTATGTAGAAGATTCATTGACCCATAACCGTCTAGCCAACGTCTCCATCACGCTGCTCCGCAATGGAAAGCCCTTGAAGTTTACAAGAACAAAGGAGGACGGAACCTTCGTGCTCCCTATCACCGAAAAGCAAGCCAACGACAAACTGCAGGCCACGTTTATGGGGTATAAAAAGACAAAAACATCGATTTCATTGGGAAAAGAAACCATTATCAGCATGGCTTCAACAGCTTTTGTCTTGAAGGAAGTACAAGTAAAAGGCTCTCGCATCACGGGTCGAGACACCATATCTTTCGACCTCACACGCTTTGCCAACGAACGAGATAACTCCCTGAAAGATGTACTGAAAAAGCTGCCAGGCGTGGATATAGAGAAGAATGGCCGTATCAACTACAATGGTAAGCCCATCAACCGATTCACTGTGGAAGGTCTTGACCTGACGGGTGGCAAATATAACCAACTAGAGGAGAACATCAAGGCAAAAGATGTGAAAAAGGCCGAAGTCATCGAGCATGACCAGCCTGTCAAGGCGCTCCAGAACAAGGTCTTTACGGATAATGTAGCGATGAATATCGCCCTGAAAGATAGTGCCCGCGACAAACTGATGCCCACCCTCAAGCCTTACATGCTCGTAGGGCATCCATCCCACGTAGGCGGAAGCATCAACATCATGCAAATTGGCAAGAAGAAACAGATGATGTATGATGCAGAATACGACAGAACAGGTAAAAATCTCGGCTATGCACTTAACCAACTCGCATCTTACAGCAATCGTCTGGCTCCTGCCTCCCTTCCATCATGGATATCAGTACCATCGCTTGACGCTCCTATCGACGAAGAACGCCTGCGCTTCAACACCTCACAAAAATACTCCATCAACCATATCAAGAAGAACAAGGACGATGCAGAGACTCGCATAGAAGCCAACTATCTTCGTACGGTAACCCGACAAGAGCGAGAGAACATGAGTATCTACGACCTCGGCGGCGAAGCTCCTACAGTTACCACGGAGCATAACCACAAGACGATGATCAGCGATGCCTTCAATCTGCAATGGGAGAACAAGGTAAACAAGGCTGAGCATTATGGCAACGAGAGTATCGGCCTCAGCGCAGCACAAAACGATGGTTTGTCAAACATCAACGACACGCTTACCCAACGTGTCCGCATCCCAAAGCTCGACCTCTCGGCAAGTATCTACCGCCTCTTCGTCTTCAAGAAAAGTCAACTCTCCTGGCGTAGCACTGCCGACTATCACCATGGTGTGGCAGACCTCTACGTTAACGACGAGCGGAATCGCATCCGCACCAACCTTTGGCATACTGCCCACGCCTTACAGTGGATGAGGAATCGCTTCCACTGGACACAGGAATATAGAATGAGTATCGACCTCAACAACATCTATGCGAAATATCAGAAAAGAAGCGATGAAATCGGCAAAAACAGTCTTAACATCACAGGGAAGTTCACCCCTTACTGGCAATACAAGACCGAGACGTTCCGTATGTCGTTCTCTCCCGATTTCATCTGGGAACGCTTCACCTATCCACAGAAAACCCTACTTACCATATCACCCTACCTTTACTTATATAAGAAATTGAATTTCCGTAGAGAGTTGACTATCTACACAGGATACAGTACTGGAACGGGCAATGCCACCAACTACGCCATGAAGCAATATCGCCAAAGTTATCGCTCTTGGTACACTTCGAGCGACATCATTCCGATAACTCGCTCTCTTTATGGCAAGTTGAGTTACGACTACAAGCGCCCTATCAAGGAAATCTTCTTCAGCGCATCGGTCAATGCCAGCAAAAACTGGATGAACACGGCATCCGACCTACGCATCGTGGATGGCAAATACTATACCTCATTATATAAGCAGGACAGCAAGAGCCACAATCTAGGAGCATCACTCTACATATCGAAGGGCTTCTACGACCTTCATCTGAAAACCCGCCTGGAGGGCAGCTACAACTACAGCAAGGGTGAGCAATACAGCAGCGGCAAAGCCATCAGCTACACCGCCGACAACTATACTGTGAAGCCTAGCATCGACTTCTCGCCATCCTGGTGTGCCTTTAGCTATGAGGGAGAATTCTCTTTTTGCAACTCGAAACGTCAAAAAATAACGAAGTCATCGTTATTTAATTGGCGCCAAAGCGTATCTGCCACCGCTACCATCAGCCATGTGGACCTCTCCTTCTCGCTCGTACATTATCGCAATGAACTGCAAGAGGGCAGCCACCTCAACACCCTCCTTGGCGATGCATCGGCAGTATGGAGAATGAAAAAGCTCCGCCTTTCAGCAGAGCTTCGAAACCTATTCAATAAGAAGAATTATATGGAAACCATCTATAGCGGCATCAGTACATTGACTGACAGCTATTATCTTCGCCCTCGCGAACTGATAATTTCCGCCCAGTATTCCTTTTAAACAAGAACTCCCATCTCAGAAAAGAGATGGGAGTTCTTTGCTTTTAAGGATAAGAGACAAGGTTATAAGGGTTTTTGACTTTTTAGTTCATTTTTATTTGGAACATAACATTATTTTTTGTATCTTTGCAACTGATAATATCTTGTTATTATCCCAATGATTATGCAAGAAACGAATAATATATTAGCAATATTAGACAGCTACCTCCACGACAATCCTGATGAGATTGCAAAGGAGATGGCAAACGACTTCAGAAAACGAAGAATAGAGAAGAATCTGACACGTGAGCAAGTGGCAGACAAGTCAGGCGTTGCCGTCAGCAACATCACCAGATTCGAGCAAAAGGGCCTCATCTCCCTCAAAAATCTGATAGGTATCGCCATAGCTTTGGACTACACCTCAGAAATCAAGAACGTCTTCTCGCAACCCAAGTACTCCACCATGGAGGAGTTGCAACAGATAAAAAGAAACGCTAACAAGAAAAAGGCTTACAGACAATGAAACATATAGAATCTTTAGCCGTGAAATATCACCAGAAGAAAGTCGGCACACTGGCATTGAGTGCCGATGGAAAGATATGCACCTTCGAGTATGACAATCAGTGGTTGGCATCTGGCTTTAGTATATCTCCGTTGGAATTGCCACTGAAGCCTGGTCTTTTCATTGCCAAAGCCACCCCTTTCAACGGGAACTTTGGCATCTTCGAAGACAGCCTTCCCGATGGATATGGTAGATACCTATTGCATAAAACCTTGTTAAAAGAGGGTATCAACGACTTTGAGCTATCTGCTCTCGACCGACTGAGCATCGTAGGCAATGGAGGTATGGGCGCATTGACCTACGAACCTACAACTTCTATCCAGACAGGACACGAGATAGAGGACTTTGACCTCTTACAAGCCAAAGCCTTGGAAGTATTGAAGGAGCAACAGGATAATGACGCAGGATTGCTATTATATAATAGTGGTAATAGTGGCGGTTGTCGCCCGAAAGCCATTTTTACAAATGAGGATGGTCATTGGTTGGTCAAATTTCGCCATACCTATGATCCACAAGATATGGGAAAGCAAGAGTATCATTATAATGAGATAGCCAAGCAATGTGGTATCCAAGTACCCGACTTCAAACTGGTAAACGACAAGTATTTTGCCTGCCGTCGCTTCGACATTTCTCCAACAGGCGAACGCATTCACGTAGCCACAGCTGGAGCCTTGCTCAACGTTTCCCTTTCCAACCCCATTCTCGATTA
>USSA01000226.1 GCA_900557255.1 uncultured Prevotella sp. | reverse complement strand
TTTTTGAATCTGATGGCAAAGATAATACTTTATCTCCTAATTTCCAAAACTTTTCCCGAAAAACTTCTACCATTACAGCTAGAATATTTTCCCAAGAAGAAACGATGGCAATAGTATTTATACCTATCGGATTTTGATGGAATGTTTGAGAAACAAAGATACTCTACACACATGAACATGTTTTCTCATATTTATTGCAACATTTGCCACGCTTATTATAAGTAGCTGATAATAAGAGAATAACGGGTGGCAATAAGGGGCTTTTTTATTATCACCTTATTGCCACCTATTGCCACGTTTTGCAAAAAACAGCGATTTTCGGGCGTTTTAGAGGCGTTTTGGGAGCTAAAAGGTTGAAAACATTGAACAAAAACGCTTATTTTCTATTCAATTTTCAGTGTTTTTCTATGCTTTTTATCGAAAAAGCTCCTACGATGCAGCAAAAATTACGTCCCGACGTAGTGTTTCCTACGTCACGACGTAGCAACAGATGCGTCCCGACGTAGCAAACGCTACGTCCGGACGTAATTTCAGATACATCCTGTCTACCATCCGAGCAAGCCTCTTTTGGGTTTCAAGTAAGCCTCAACTGATAAGCATCAGATTCTCCGATGTCGTGATGCCCTTGCATTTTACCAATCCATAATTTTACGTATATCCAAACAAACAGAATTAAATCTATCAAACCGAGACATCCAAGTTGGCACATCCTTATTCATCCATCCCATGACATTCTTCATCTCATCATGTATCATCTCAACTTCATCGAGATCCCAACAAATTGCTTCGTTATGATCAATTCTATTGCGCAAGCGACGGAATTTGTTTAAGAAGCTAGCAACAACCTTTCTTTGCCGATTAGCTTTCTTCACAAAAGGGAAAGCTCTCCTTAAATCTTTCCATAGAATACGTTCGTAGTTTCTATTAAAAAGAGAAGTCCAAAAGCCCCAGGTTAACTCTGCGGTAATCTTAGCGGAGGTTATATCTTCTCCTCGTGCAGCAATTTGTTTCTTTGCTGTACTTATATATTTATTCAGCTCCATCAAGCCTGGAGTTGTTGATAAAACCACATACCAATCTTCTCTTTTAGCAAATGCCACAAGTTCCCGAACTACGGAATTGCGAAGTTCAACCTCAAAGACTGAAAGGCATGGATACATAGCTTCCGAAAGCATTATATTACACTGATAATGCTTAACAGCCTTTTGTTCATCATCGGGATAGAGCAAGAAATATTTCTTCATTCTATCTTCAGAGAAAACTTTTTCGAAAAAATCTTTGGTATATTCCATTTTTATTATTATCTTTGCAGCGCAGTCCCGGTAAGGCCCTCTCCCAGATTATTCGATGCTGGTGATGACCCCGGGTTTTTTGTTTTTGCAAAAATACATAATTATTTTGATTGCAACAACAAAAAAGCCATATTTCTTTGCATTTTCTTGTTATCTCACTCATCCTCAAACATTTTTTCAAAATTCCTTGCATCTTTCAGAAGAAAAGCGTATCTTTGCAGAAGATTAGCGACACGAATGTTGAATCATAAAAACAAGGAGGTAGAATATGGACAAAAAGAAAAATGAGAATTTGTTTCTGAAACTTATTAAGATTAAGAAAGAGATACGTGATTGTGTACAAAATGGAAGAGACCTGAAAGATGTAGAGAAAAACTATGGTATCAGATTCTCTAAACCCCTATAGCATTAAAAGATGACTGACCTGCTGAAGATTGAATCAAGAAACTCATCGTAAGTGAGTATGACGCATTTCTTCGGGAGAAAATGAAGAAGACAAAGAAACAAAAAGGCAACTATGAACATAGAGGAAGTTGAAAGGCTTATAGCCAACGATGAAAACGTACATTTGGAGTTGAAAAAAACTACAGGTGAGTTGAAGGATGGTATGCACACTGCCTGTGCATTCCTCAATGGTGCTGGCGGTTGGCTGGTGTTCGGTGTAGCCCCTAAGTCTCTTAAGATTCTCGGACAGGAGGTTACGGATAATACACAAAGAGAGATAGCCCAAGCGTTGAGTGGTTTCGAACCAGCAGTTTCGATTGACATTCAATACATTGACGTGCCCGATAGACTAGGCTGTCAAGTCATAGCAATGTATTTCGAAGCATTCGTTTGGGGAACGGCACCTTATACCTATCATGGTAGCCCATATTATAAGGTTGAAAGTACCACGAAGCTGATGCCTCGCAATATGTTTGAGGAACGGCTGCGTGCCAACAAACCAAACTATTATGCCTGGGAGAGACAGTCGGCTGATGACATAACCATTGATGATATGGACGAGAAACTCATCAGGGGAGCTATACGGCTCGGCGTGGAGAAGAACCGCATGCCAGCCACAGCTTTGACAGAGCCTCTTTCGGATGTACTCAGAAAACTTGAACTAATGAACGATGGCGTTCCCAATAACGCTGCTGCCGCCCTGTTTTCCACCAAATTAAGGGGCTACACGCAGATGCAGCTGCGTTTGGCTCGTTTCCGCGGAATCAATAAGATAGAGTTCATCGACAACCAAAGGGTGGAAGGAAATTTCTTCCAACTGCTTGATGCCGGTATGGCTTTCTTCTTGAAGCACCTGAACATGAGTGGCAAAATTGTTGGCTTCCGTCGTGAGGAAAATATGGAGGTGCCAGCCGAAGCGTTGAGGGAAGCCCTTACAAACAGCCTTTGTCATAGGCAGTTCGAGAAGTACAACCTTACGCCAAGTATTGCCATATATGATGACCGCATAGAGATTGAGAATCCTGGCGTATTGCCGCCACAACTCAACACAGAAACAATCAAACAGTCACACAGTTCCTATCCATACAATCCCATCATGGCGGAAGTGCTTTACCGCACCACTTTCCTTGAAAGTTGGGGGTCTGGCGCATTCCGTATCATGGAGGCTTGCAAGGCACAGAATGCTCCAGAACCGAAGTGGAGCATCAACGGTGGCTTCATTTGCGTGACATTCGTGCGGCCTGTAACCGATCCGATGAAGACTCCTGTGGGGATGCAACTGGGATTAAATTTGAACCAAGTACGAACCAAGTACGAACCAAGTACGAACCAAGTTAAAGATTTAATTCTAGCTGTTTCTGAAGATTATTTATCAACAGGGGAAATGATGAAAACTTGTGGATTAAAGAGCCGACTGAGATTTAGGACAACCTATATTTTGCCAGCCCTCGACGAAGGGGCTATAGAGCGTAAATATCCTGATATCCCAAACCATCCTCGCCAACAATATAGGTTGACAGAACAGGCCATAGAATGGAAACGTGGACAAAAGAAAAGTTTATAGACTTTTTGGCCTTATTGAAGAAAGCGCAATCACGAATTGTGATTTTGAACGCAGGGCAATGAAAAATAAATAATGCTGAATAATTTAAAATAAGGAGGTAAATATGGACAACAAGAATCTTTCATCAGAAGCGTTGCTCTCTAACAACGGAGATATGACTTCTTTTCGATATGGCAATAGTAACATCCGATTTCGTACTCCTAAATGCCTCAAACGATACACAGAGGTCAAGGAATGGGATAATGAATATATTGTTTGTATAGGGCATTCTTGTTATTGGGCAGGTAACAAACCTGACCTCCCAGTTATGGGCTCAGGAGAGATTGTCTATACACGGACAATCTCCCCTGAACCGAAATACTATAAATGAATTGTGACTTTGTAATCACTGCATGTAGATCGAAAGGCCAAACAATAGA
>USSA01000225.1 GCA_900557255.1 uncultured Prevotella sp. | reverse complement strand
GATAACCAGTAAACTTTCCTCATTCTTCTCTCAAACACTTTTTATATGTACTTTCTGTTATAGAAAACGATGCCTTTAGTTTTTCTGCTTTAAGAAAAATAGTATTGCCTAAATCTTTGAAAAAGATAAATGGAAACCCTTTTAGAGGAATGGTAAGTTGTTTGGAAAATTTATCGCCATGGTTTGTTTTGAAAGATGATGTATTATACGATAAAGATGATAAAATCATTTCATTCTGCTCTTGGTCGAAAGAATATAAAATATCTATGGGGGTAAGGAGTATTGGTGATTTTTCATTTTCTTGTAGTAAAGTTCGGACGGTTATAATCTCGGATTCTGTTGTTGAGATAGGGAATTATGCTTTTGCAGAGTGTGAGTCTTTGTCCACTGTTATTGTAGGGGATAATGTTGAGTCTATAGGAAATTATGCTTTTGCATATTGTCGCAATCTTAAGAGTGTTATTTTAGGTAAAAAACTAAAAAATATAGGGAATTTCGCCTTTGGTAATTGTCGTTCTCTTCCTAAAAGTTTTCTTGAAAAAAATATATACCAATTTGGCAATCACATAGTAGATTCTTTACTGTTGAGAAAAATTCAGGAAGTAAGATAGGTTATAGTAAATTAAAACTAAAGTAAGAGTTATGATACAAATTGAATCTAAGCGAAAGAAGCGGGAGAATATCTTAAAGAAATATCCCGATGCAATCATTGCGGATGTAACGAGTCATGCTGAAGATGACTTGATAAAGTTGAGCCCATTTTATCCTCATGGTGGCATACCTGTGCCATTTAGTGAGGGTGTTACTGCTACATGTGTTGAGGCTGTGTGGCAAGGGCTAAAGGTATTTGAATCGGCTGATGTAGATATGAAAATGTTTAAGAATGAGTCGATGAAGAATATCAAGCGAACTGTACGCAAGTATGGTAAGCCACTTGGACATCGCAAAGGAGTAAACGGAACAGAACTGCTCGGATATATTGAGGCTCGAAAGCTGATTTATATCCCTACTTACAAGTGGGTTCTTGAACATAAGGTTCAAAGTATTATCGAAAGATTACGAGAGGCTAGCCAGACTAAGACCATCGTACTTTTGGATTATAATACAAATTGTGATGTGGATGACCCGAAGAAGCCTCTTTCGCATGCCTTTCTAATCAAGGCATACGTGGAAGGTCTATATCCTTTTGGTGATAAAAAGTGGAAACTACAGACAATAGAACCAAAACAACTATCGTTATTCTAACATACATATATTATTGGAGGACAAAAACAATGAACAGAAGAAGTAACTGGGAGGATTTTAAGAATATCCTCGAACAAAATCATATCACCAAGCTCTATCACTTCACAGACCGTGATAACTTGGAGAATATTATCAAGAATGGAGGACTCTATTCTTGGAAGGATTGTGAGGAACGTGATATCAATATTCCTAAACCAGGAGGTGGAGGACCAGGTTCTCCATCATGGTCGCTCGACAAGCGTGATGGATTGGAACATTATGTTCGTGTCAGCTTTACCATGAACCATCCAATGATGTATGTGGCAATGAATGAGGATAGAATTTCTAACCCTGTCATTCTGGAGATAGACCCTGAGGTGATTTATGATGAGAATACCAAGTATGCAGACAGAAATGCTGTGCGCAATGGTGCTCATGTGGGTGGAAGTCTGGAGGACTTCAAGAAGATTCACTTCCAAACAGTCAAGGCTCGCAATCACTTCGATTTCGATATGGATGAGCAGCCATTCTATCAGGCTGAGATATTGGTAAAGAATACTATTCCTCTGAAGTATATCAAGAACATCGGCAACTTTGGGATTCCAATTCCAAGCCAACCACAGATGTTGCAGAGCAAGAATGCATATACGGCTCGTGTTGACCGTGAGCATCCTACGGCATTCATCTTCCTGGTAGATCAAAGTGTTTCTATGCGCAGAATTACCACATTTAATGGTGAGGATATGACTTTATCTGAGGCTGTTGCCCGTATCGTAAATGCCCAAATCAACGAGTTGGTGGAGCGATGTGTGAAGAATAATGAGACTCGCCATTACTTTGATATTGCCATGATAGGTTATGGCACTGAGGCTTATAGTGCTTGGAATGGCAATCTTGAAGGACGAGACTTCGTTACTCCTGAAGAGATTCGTGATAATCCTTACCAAAAGAAAATTGTGAAGGAAGAGGTGCGTACTCGTAAGGGTATAACCATCAAAGAAGTAGAGAAGAAACAATGGATGGTAGCTCGCCATGATGGTAGTTGGACACACATGGATAAGGCTTTCAAACGTGCAGAAGGTTTGCTCGAAAGCTGGATGAAAGACCATCACGACAAGGATTGTTATCCTCCTACAATTATCAATATCACAGATGGTGAGTATAATGGTATCTCACATGATGAAATGCAACAACTTGCTAATCAGTTGAAGTCGATGTTTACCAATGATGGTAATGTATTGTTCTTCAATATTCACGTTGTACCTGGACATGCAGAATCAGTAGTGTTCCCTGCAACTGTAGATGAACTGAACGGAAATGGATATGGTGAGAAACTTTATAATATGTCGAGTCTCTTGCCACTAAATTATAATGAGCAGATTCGTGCCATCTTTGGTGATAAGCAAACGGACATCCGTTATCATGCCATGGGTGTGAATACCGGTATGGAGCGATTGGTCAAGATGATGAAGATTGGTACGTTGTCGAGTATGCTCGTTAATCAAAACCTATAATATATATGAATAGAGGCGTAAGCATAGCAAAATGGAATGATCATGTAGCAAACGAAGATTCCTTCTTCTCATCTGATACCTGCATAGCGGTATCGGATGGGGCAGGAGGCTGTGGCTTGTTTGCTGATGAATGGTCGCAATATCTCATAGAGCAGTTACCAAAGAATAAACCTATCAGGTCTTTTTCAGAACTTGACGAATGGGTGGATAGCATCTGGGAATCATTTTATAATGAGCATGAGAAAAAGGCAAAGCAAGGGGATGGCATTCTTCTGAATAAGTTCTATAACGAAGGTTCGTGCGCTACTATTGCTGCTGCATGGAAGATTCATGAAAAGGTCGCAAAATGGATGGCTTATGGTGATAGTGTTGTTTTCCATTATAGTTTTCAAACTGGTATTTTGGAACATAGTTTTACGAAATTGGCAGATTTCTGTAATCCTCCAAGATTGGTTAGTTGCAAAGATCCGTTGGAAGAAGAAGGTTTTAGACATGGTGAATTTGTGTTAGATGATTCGTCTGTAGTCTTTGCTGCCAGCGATGCTTTATCTCATTATATTTTAATGATGTATGAGTTAGCTCATTGTAAGGAATTTGGCGAAGAACTTGCAGAGGAATATCTAAAGCAGTCTGGTAATTCTCAATTACTAAAAACGGCAGAAACATTGAGGTTTAATTTCAAGAACGACGTTATCGAAAAAATACTTCAAGCATCTAATAATCAATTAACCTTTGAGGAATATCTCAAAGGATTATATCACCAAGGAGTGATTGATATGGATGACTTTACGATTTGTTGGTTGTATGAATAGAAAAATATGGGAAATGAATTTATAAATGAACGATTCCTCTGCACAATCTTTGGGCAAGCTGTAGGAGATGCCTTGGGACTGAGCACGGAGTTTATGTCCAAGCAAGAGGTGATCGTTTTTATCCTAATGGGATAGATGACTATTCACAAATCGTGCAGGATGCACATCTTCTGTAGAATGGAGGAATGGTCTTCTCCATGCTTCTATGCTCCATAACAAGGTGCAGGAATTCTACGCAATGTATCGATAAAAACGTATCATTGTCTGTTGTTTGTAAATCGCCCGCCAATGGCGGACGATTTACAAGG
>USSA01000224.1 GCA_900557255.1 uncultured Prevotella sp. | reverse complement strand
CCTATCATTGCTCACGACATACGGCGGCAACGATGCTCCTGACCCTTGGTGCAAGTATCTATGTAGTAAGTAAGATACTCGGACACAAGAGCATCAAGATGACGGAGATTTACGCCAAGATTGTTGACAAGAAGAAGTTGGAAACCGTGAACCTCGTGAACGGAATGTTTGACCAAATACCAGTAATACAATGAAGATAGAAATCAAGGAACGTAAGCTGACGGAAGGCAAAAGAGCCTTATATCTGGAATACTACGAGACTGGCTTCCGCAAGAGAGAAAACTTGCATCTCTATCTCTTGCCCGATGATGCCGTTGGTGCTGCAAAGCACAATCGGCTTACATACAACAAGGCTATGGAGATACGAGCAGAGCGCATCCTCACCCCTCCTGTATTGGAGAAAGAGAATGCCAAAAGCGAAGAACAAGGCAACGGCTTGACTTGGCTGCAATGGTGCGATGACTATATCAAATGGTCTGTTGATTGTGGCAACTGCAAGAAGATGATAGGTCATAAGAATGTTGTCCGCAAGCGTATCGCCACTTATTTACGGAGAGTAGATAAGAAAGACATCCTGCTGAAAGATGTCAGTAAAGATGAAATTTGCGGTCTTTTTGATTATATGCGCAACAAGTATCGCAACAAACGCCAAATCAAGACCAACGGAGGACGGTTGGCTGATTACACATTACTGTTGTTTGAGGAAACAGTCAAAGCGATATTTAACAAGGCTATGCGTGAAGGACTTGTAAAATTCAATCCTGTACACAGTCTAAACAAGTTGGAACGCTTCCATGCTCCTGACAAACACAGAGAGTATCTTACGCCCGAAGAACTCACACGTTTCCTGGCGGTGGAAGCTGAATGTGAGAATGAACGAACCGTACAACTGGCATTTGGCTTGTCATCCATGACTGCCCTTCGCCTTGGCGATATGCAGCATCTAAGGTGGTGTGATATTAAAATGATAGATGGCGTGCCGACAATCAGCATCATACAGCGAAAGACAAAGCGTCCTGCCATTATTCCGCTCAATGAAATGGCGCAATCGTTGTTGCCACCTCGGACGGATGACAATCCGGAAAGTCTTGTGTTTCACCTTGTCAAGAAGTCAGACAACGTATCGAAATACGTAAGAAGACTTAAAGAAAAGGCTGGCATAGAAAAGGATTTGACCTACCATTGCTCACGGCATACGACAGCATCGTTGGCTATCTCAGCAGGAGCAGACATATCAGCAGTGAAGGATGTTTTGGGACATGGAAGCATCACTTCAACCGAAGTTTATGCAAAAGTGGCTCTTGAAAAGAAGATAGAGGCGGTCAATCTGTTTAATGGCGTGTTTGATTGAGACATACAGCAGGGTGCGAACAAGGGGGACATCTTACTTCTTCCCTTTTGTTGGTAAATTGCCGTCAGGCTGTATTCAAAAAACGCTTGTGTTCAAATAAATCTGCAAGACTTATCTGGACACAGGCATTTTCATGTTCAATTTAATCTTTGATAAAGATGACAACAGGAGTAATATACGCTCGTGTCTCCAGTATTGGTGACAGACAGAGCACGGAAAGACAGGTCAAGGACTTGTCGGAGTATGCAAAATATAAGGGTATCGAAGTCTGCAAGGTCTTTGAGGAACACATCTCTGGCGCAAAGAAGAATGATGAGCGTCCTGTGTTGTGTGAGGCAATGGAATACTGCAAAGCAAACCGCATTGGAATTCTACTTGTCAGCGAACTGTCAAGACTGGGACGCAATGCGTTTGAGGTTCTTGCCTCTGTTAAGGAACTCATTGACTGTGGTATTAACCTCTACATACAAAAGGAACAACTTACATTATAGGACGAAGAAGGACATCCGTCCCTCTTTGCCCCGATAATGGTAGCCACGCTTTCGACCTGTGCGCAATTGGAACGTGATAATATCTCATTCCGATTGCAGTCAGGACGGAAGCGGTATATAGAGAAAGGTGGGAAACTCTGACGCAAGATAAGCTCTGTAAAAACGGAAGAACAGATGAAAGCCGAATATAGGGAAGTAGTAAGTTTGCTCCACAAGGGGTATTCCATTAGAAATGTGGCGAAGTTGAGTGGTAAAGGGGTAAGTACCGTACAACGAGTGAAGCGATTAATAAAAGTACAATCATCGCAATAATACTATTGATTTTACGTTCTTTTCAAAAAAGGGGTTGTGCAATAGTGGCTTAAAGGCTAAAAGCACTACCTTTGTAGATAATATCAAAACAGAGTATAATGGAAGAAAACAATATAACAGTAGATAAAGCTGTCCAAACAATAAAAGGGGCAATTTTGCGAGCTCAAGCACAGGCAAGCCAATCTGGTAATGCCATACAGTTGTCTTTATATTATGGTATAGGGCGTTATGTGTCTATCAATTTACAACAAGCACATTGGGGCGCAAAAGCTCTTGATGCTATTAGTGAGAGATTGCTGCGTGAATTGCCAGGATTAAGAGGCTTTTCTTCAGGCAACTTGAAGAAAATGCGTATTTTCTATGAGGAATGGCAATGCCTTTCAATTGGTTCGCCATTGGCGAACCAATTACAACAGCTTGAAAATAAGATAGAAAAAGGTGTTGAAATAGGAGAAAAAACACTCCTTTATATTAACAGACCTATAGAGTCAGCAGACTTACGTATAGAGGATTTCGTGGGCATTAGTTTTACTCATCATATGGAAATTTTGCATAAAACTACCACTTTAGATGAGCGTATCTACTACATACATCAAGTGAACTTGCATCATTGGAACAAGTACATATTACGGAAATACTTATCTGATGATCTATATCACCATCAAGGCAATATGCCTAACAATTTTCCGAAAGCGATACCAGACATCAAGCAATCAATGAAAACAATATCAATGTTTAAGGATGAATATTTGCTTGATTTCATCAATACTGAAAATTTGGGACTGGAGATAGAGGATATTGACGAACGTGTAGTTGAGCAAGAAATTGTAAGAAACATGCGCGATTTCATTCTTCAATTCGGAAAGGATTTTATCTTTATGGGTAACCAGTATCGTGTCGTACTTGAAGGAGAAGAAATGTTCATAGATCTTTTGTTCTTTAGTCGAGAACTTGCAGCAATGGTAGCCGTAGAACTAAAATACGGTAAGTTCAAGCCTTCATATTTGGGACAACTATGTACATATCTACAGGCATTAGACCTTACTGTAAAAAAGCCACACGAAAATCCTTCTATTGGTATTGTGTTATGCAAAGAAATGAACAAGGCTTTTGTTGACATTGTTGTAAGGAACTACGACAGCCCAATGGGAGTGGCAACATATAAAACCAAACAGGATATGCCAGAAGAATTACAGAAGGCTTTGCCTGATTTGGATAAAATGAAAGATTTATATTGCAAATCGTTGTAAATGTGTATTCACATTTTATAAAATACGTATTAAGGAGTAAGGCTATAATGTTCTTACTCCTTTTTCGTATCTGTCACAATGGATGTTAGGGGCTTTAGATGGCGATGCCGTACTTTTTATACTTCCATATACAGCAATAATAGTCTCTCAAATGTTAAAATCGGACAGTATTGACAGAAAATCCAAGTAAACCTTGCTCGTTTTGAAGAAAATTTGTTATTTTTGCAGTGGCTCTCGAATCTGTGCGTCAAATTGGGTTTACTCAATGTCGATACGCAGACAGCCAACGCCGAGCTGAAAGCTGAGAAGTCCAAACAACTTTCTCGGTAATAAGCGGGCAATGGGTGGGAAGAGAGTCAAGACATATAGAAGGCGTTTATCTGACGCTGTGTTTGAGACGAGTCGAATCTTGCAAATTCATAATTGTTGTCTCGAATATGGTCAACGGTAGATGTCCCGGGTGTGATTATATCAATCCCGTGGAGACC
>USSA01000223.1 GCA_900557255.1 uncultured Prevotella sp. | reverse complement strand
TCAGGTCGGGGCGAAACACTCGCTCGCACGAACAGTAGAAGTTGTTGCAGTCTGCCAGTCCTATCATATCTTATCATTAACACCTCTTGTTATCACCAGAAATCCTGGTATGATGTGCAAAAATACAAAAAATAATCCGAAACGATAGTTTTTCATCCAAGTTTTTTTGTCGTTTCGGGATTTATTCTTACCTTTGTGGTCATAAGCTAGTATTGAAACATTATAAAACTGAACGATATGAATGATAAGAATAACATGTTGGCATTGAGCCAGGAGCGTTTTTCGGCTCGCAAGTTTACTCCGGAGGCGGTGAGCCAGGAGGATCTGGACTATATCATGGAGTGTGTGCGCCTGGCACCATCGGCAGTGAACAGGCAGCCTTGGCGCTGGCTCATTGTGCGCTCAGAAGAGGCGAAGAAGAAACTGCAGGATTGCTACGACCGCGAATGGTTCAAGACGGCTCCTATATATATTATAGGTATGAAAAACGTGAATGAGAACTGGGTGCGCAGATATGATGAGAAACCACATGGCGATATTGATGTGGCGATAGCGGCAGAGCATCTCTGTCTGGCTGCCACCGAAAAGGGACTGGGCACCTGCTGGGTTTGCAATTATGATACGGCGAAGATGCAGCAGTTCTTTCCGCGTGAGGGCTATGAGGCGGTGGTCGTCATCCCTGTAGGTCATATTGCCGAAGACTGTCCACGCGCTGAGAAGAAGCGTAAGGAGATGAGCGAAATCACGGAAGAAATCTAGTTCTGGTATAAAAACTGGTACAAAAAGAATCTGTATGGAAATGAACGAAGAATCCATCCTGGCATGGAATATCATAGAAAAGACAAATGCCAACCTCTTCCTTACCGGAAAGGCGGGCACAGGTAAGACGACCTTCCTCAAGCGATTGAAAGAACTGTCGCCCAAACGAATGATTGTGCTTGCTCCTACGGGCATTGCAGCCATCAACGCCGGAGGAATGACCATCCATTCGTTCTTCCAGCTTCCCTTCTCGCCATACGTGCCGGGCACGACCTTTGGCAGCGGCGAACAGAAACGCTATCAGTTCAGCAAGCTCAAGCGCAATATCATCCGCAGTATCGACCTGCTCGTTATCGACGAAATCAGTATGGTGCGCAGCGATCTGCTCGATGCTGTAGATTCTGTGCTTCGCCAGTATCGCAAGCGCCACGATTTGCCTTTCGGTGGTGTGCAGCTCCTGATGATAGGCGATTTGCAGCAGCTGGCACCCGTGGTTACGCCACAGGAAGAGCATCTGCTGGGGCAGCATTATGATACTCCTTTCTTCTTCAGCAGCAATGCTCTGAAGCAGGTGGGTTATCTCACCATCGAACTTAAAAAGGTGTACAGGCAGCAGGATGAACAGTTTATCTCGCTGCTCAACCAGATTAGGGAGAACAAGGCTTCTGAAGCTACGCTGCAGGCTCTGAACCAGCGCTATATTCCAAATTTTGTACCACCAAAGGAGGGCAATTATATCAGGCTTACCACCCATAATGCACCTGCCCAGTATATCAACGAACAGCAGCTTGCTGCTTTGCCTGCGCAGTCATTTTCTTTTACAGCAGATATAGAGGGCGATTTCCCTGAAACATCTTATCCGGCCGATTTCAAGCTCACATTGAAGCCGGGAGCACAGGTGATGTTCATCAAGAACGACCCGCAGCACCGTTTTTATAATGGTATGATAGGCGAGGTGATAGGGGTTAGGACCGATGAAGACGGCAGCAAGATTACCGTTCGCAGTAAGGATTCGGGCGAGGAGTTTGACCTGGAGAAAATGGAGTGGACCAATGCGAAATATACGCTGAACGAGAAAACCAAGGAGATAGAGGAGACGGTGGAAGGAAAATTCATGCAATATCCTCTACGTCTGGCGTGGGCGATAACTATCCACAAGAGTCAGGGACTTACTTTCGAACATGCCATCATCGATGCTTCTCATTCTTTTACCCATGGTCAGACCTATGTGGCGCTGAGCCGCTGCAAGACTTTGGAGGGCATGGTGCTCAGTCAACCGCTTTCTCGCGGAGCCATTATCAGTAGTCAGACGGTGGATGCATTCACCAGCCAGCTTGCTGCGCCTAGTCAGGAGCAAATCAGCAGTCTGGAGCTGCAATACATCATTTATTGCATCAGCGAGCTCTTCGATTTTTATTCCATCAGAGCCAGCTATGAGCATCTGATGCGCTGCCTGGTAGAGTTTTTTAATGGTAAATATCCGCGCGTGGTAAGCGAGTATCAGAAGCTGCAGGTGGTGCTGAAGAGTCTGATAGCCGTATCGGATAAATTCCGTGTGCAGTATACGGGTATGCTTGCCCGAAATCCTGATGTAAGACAGGCTGATCTGCAAGACCGTATTCATAAGGGAGCTATGTATTTTCTTGACAAAATCGGCATTCTGAGTGATTTAATCAGAAAGTCGAATCTTGATACAGACAACAAGGTGGCTAGGAAACAGTTTGAAGACCGCTTCTCTGTTTTCTCAGAGGATGTAAAATTAAAAGAACGGCTTTTGAAGTATGAATGTAGTGCAGAATTCACGGTAACAGATTATCTGAAAAAGAAGGCGCAGTTCTTGCTGTTGGGTGCAGATGCCTCATCAGATAGCGGTTCGGGCAGAAAGTCAAGGAGACAGAAGAAACCGAATGAACCGAAGGTGCCGAAAGTCGCTTCGAAGGAGGTAAGTTATGATTTCTATATGCAGGGAATGACGGTAGATCAGATTGCTGCTAAGCGGGGTTATACCAAAGGTACCATTATTGGTCATCTTACTCCTTATGTGAAAGAAGGAAAGATTGGACTGCGGGCGCTGATTTCAAGTGCTCATGAAAAGAAAATCCGTGATTTCATGAAGGCTCATCCTGAATTGGAGCATTTTAGCGAAATAAAGGAAGCTTTGGGAGCTGGTATTGATTATTACGAAATCAAACTGGTTCATGATTTGATGGAGGGGGAATAAAGGTTTTCTTCCACCATATTATAATAATAGCCGTAACTATATTTGCAGTAGTTACGGCTATTTTTTAAAAATTATCTAGAGAGTTGGCTCACAGCCTCTTCCAGCTGCTGTAAAGTCTGTTTGATAACACTTCTTTGTGCGGCTACATTCAATCGCATGAATCCTTCTCCGCCAGGACCGAACATCTCTCCATCATTCAATGCCAGATGCGCCTTGTCGATGAATAGGTCGAGAAGTGCATCGTGAGAAAGATGCAGATCACGGCAGTTGAGCCATACGAGGAAGGAAGCCTGTGGACGCAAAGGGCGAATGCCCGGAATATGTTCACGGCAGTAATCTTCTACGAACCGGATATTGTCCTCAATATAGGCAAGCATCGTCTTGCGCCATTCTTCTCCCTTTCGAAAGGCAGCGATAGTGGCGATAGGAGCAAAGAGGGTTGGTTCATCCAACTCGTTTGCGCTTAACCATTTATAAAACTTATTCCGAATATCTTCGTTTGGAATAATGGCGTAGCTGCTCACGATTCCTGCAATATTAAAGGTTTTGGAAGGAGCCTGGAAGGTGATGCTGATATTGCGTGCCTTGTCTGAAACCGAAGCAAACGGGATGTGCTTGTGTCCGAAGAGCGGCATATCCGCGTGAATCTCATCGCTGATAACGAGCAGATGGTGCTCATAGCAGAAGTCGGCAAGCTGCTGCAGGGTTTCCTTGCTCCAGGTAATACCGCCCGGATTATGAGGATTGCAGAGAATGAGAATCTTGCATTTCTCATCGCAAACCTTCTCGAGATTTTCGAAGTCCATCTCGTAATATCCGTCTTCCCTCATCTTCAGCGGATTGAAGACCACCTCTCTGCCATTACCCTCTGGGGTGAGGCGGAATGGGTGATAAACGGGTGGCTGGATGATGACTTTTTC
>USSA01000222.1 GCA_900557255.1 uncultured Prevotella sp. | reverse complement strand
TTGTAGGCTTCCACAATCTGATAGCCTGATTTTCCCTGTATTCCTTCGTGACGGCGATGATGCCCACCATAGCCACAGCCATGAGCACACGACTTGACAAGGTAGAGATTCCGGCACCTAATAATCCCATTTCCGGACAAGGACCCACACCATAGATGAGCACCCAGTTGCCGAAGATATTGACGATGTTTCCCATGATCATCACCCACATCGCCACCTTGGTATTTCCGATTCCGTCGAGAAACTGTTTCAGCGTATTGAAAACGCCCACGAAGAGCACCGAAATGAGGTTGACGATGAAGTAGGGGCGTATGAGCGCGAGTAATTCCTCGGGCTGACCGATGCGATGGAGGTTGAAGTAGAGGATTATCAGAGCGAGCGAGAAAATGACGCCCACCACCATATTGGCGAAGAAGGAATTTTTCACTTTTTGTCCTATTTCGTCCGTTTTCTCCATGCCGTAGAGTTTTCCGATGATAGGGGTGAGACCATAGGAGAATCCCATGTAGGAAACGAGGATGAAGGTGATGATATTGTTGACGAGACCTGCTGCCGCCAGTTCCTCCGTGCTGTGATGTCCGATCATGAGCGTGTCGGCGAATCCTAAAATGATGGTTCCCAACTGTCCGATGATGATCGGAACCCCGATGCATAGGAGTTCCCGATAGTAATGTCTTTTATGTTCCGTGATGGAAGTATTATTGCCCATAGTTAGAAAATTAAACCTAATTGTTTGTAAAAAGCAAAGATGCTGCTTCAGAAAAGTCGTGCAAAGTTACTGCTTTTTTCTGATATAAGCAAGAAATAGGCGTGAAATAAAGGATAAAGTGATTGTAAAACCTTAATGACACTTAATGACACCCACTCTTCATGACACCAGAAGAGTGGGAGTAATGCAGCCGAATTAATCTGGCTTGCCATTCAATAAAGTTATAGTATTTGTAAACTCAGATACTAAATCATTAAACAGAGGATTGTCTCTTCTGATAATCAATGCTGCGTAATTCTCATTTTCTTCTTCATCGTAAACAACTTGAGGGAGAAAAAGAAAATCATCATTCTCTGCATAAACAGAAAACCAATAACTGAATAGACGACTTCTCATTTTTTGCATTCCATCGCCAGTTTCACATATATATAATAATGCAGCTTGATTTTTACGAAAGAATTCATCCACAATACACATTACCGTTTCTCTAACTTTGGAATCTCGTGGAGATTTGGTTCCTTCATAATTAGTCAACGCAAACTGATATGACTCTCCGCTTTGCAGCAATTCGTCTTTTTCAAAAGCAACACTAAAGCTTACTCCAAAGTCGCTTACAAACTTGAATAAGCCTGTTGAAAAATCCAATTCAACAATATAAGGAGAATTGGCATTTATTCTATTTAATTCCAATTCCTCCATTACAAGACATTAAAGTTTACAGGTTCTTCGCCCGTACGTAATTTGTAGTCTTCATAAAGCATCTTCTGCATCTTGTCAACCATGGCTTTCTTTGTGGCCTTGGCAGATTTCCAACGTCTAAGCGCCTCTTCTCTTGTTAATTTATTCATATCCAACCTCCATTATTAAATTATGAGCATCCCAAATGTCCGCTCTTTCTAAATTTCATTCTACCAGATTAAGCATTCAAGAACTCTATCGGGAAGAATACGACTGCAAAGATACGGATTATTTTTGAAACTAAAGCATCTTTATCCTAATAAAATGCAGATTAATTTTATTTTAGCAACACGGCTGCAAAGAAACAGTATCTGGTAGAGTGTAGTGAGAGAATCGTGAGGGATAATCCCAAATCGTGATGGATGATAGATGATTACATAAAATTAGTTCATATGAAGGCTGCGCTGGGTTACGAATATGGCTGCGCTGGGTTACGGATATGACTGCATCGGGGTACGGATATGACTGCATCGGGTTACGGATATGACTGCATCGGGTTACGAATATGGCTGCATCGGGTTACGAATATGGCTGCATCGGGTTACAGATATTACTGCGTAAGCTAACGGAGACGTATCTGTAAGCTTATCGAGACGTCTGCATCAGCTAACTGAGACGTCTGCATCAGCTAACTGAGACGTCTGAACCCGCTTACAGAAATACTTGAGTTGCTCGACTGAACTACTTGAGTTGCTCGACTGAACTACTTGAGTTGCTACCCTTCCACTGGACTTACCGAACCCGTACTTGCTCTTTTGGTAAAGTGAAGGTGTGTCATAAGTTTATGATTCACCCTCTTGACTTTTCCTGATGCACAAAAAAGCACGGAATATTAAACTCCGTGCTCTTTGAACACTAAAATAATTCAATGTCTCTCAACATACCACCTCCTCCATCCTCACCAACTTACCAGCTACAAACTGCATGATGATTTTATGGAGCGTTGTACCCTGGCGCAGCGCCTCGACCCTTGGAGCTGCGGCATATCGATTGATTTGTTCCTCAGCCTCTTGCCATTGGGTTTCTGCCTTAGAAAGTTTGCCATCCTCTGGCTTTGACTCGTAATCTTTCTTCGACAACACCTTCAGCTCCAGGATATAACTATGCTTCGTAGCATAATGAGTAAGATTTGGCAAAAGGAAAAAATCACAATCGCCATGGTTCAACTCTAGCTCCGGTGCGGTATAATAGTAATTGTTCAAATTCAGATATGCCATGAAGAAACCTTGAAGATTGCGCTCCGATTCTATGCCGTCACGAACTGACGATACCTTGGAATAGGCATCTGCCATAAACTGTAATCCTTCACGCCACTTACCCTCAAGTGCCATGTAAGTAAACAGAATTTTCATCTGGTTCAAGTCAACAAACTTTTCCTCCTGATATTGCTCCAACAAATAGCCATAGTATTGTTTACGAACATTATTGTTTGGAATACCCAATATCATCATATCACCAAAAGTACCCTTTATGGTAAGCATACCATAATAGAACAACAGACTGGTGAATGTTTGAGGATTAGTCAACCTACTGGCAGGAAATGTCTCTTCCAGGGTTGTCACAATCTGCCCCGTCTCAGCTATCGTGCGGATAACACCTTTGCGGTCGCCATCCAACTTATCCAACTGAAGAAGTTTCTTCATCTTGTTGTAATCTGTCTTCGTGTTTGGATCTATCATCTGCTTTGGAGCTTCCCCCCTATCTATATAATTTCGGAGATAATAGATGACCATATCACTATTGAACACTTTACTCTGAGTATGCAGAGCATCCTCTGAGAAACAATAGTTATCATACCAAGGCTTCATCTCGTCTATCATTGCCTCGATGTCACTTGTTGCAGGAATACCCCCCATTTTCTTGTAATAAGCAAACATCTTGCGCACTTCCTCCAAAGAGAAGCCCAACATCTGATTGAACTCTGGCTTGGTGGAGATATGCCAGCCAATATTGAACCCACTCGTCACATCATCCAAGGTCACAGGACTGACACCTGTGATGAAGATACGCTCAAACATGCCCTTGAACTTCTTGAAGACATCACGGCAGAAGCCGTCGGCATGGGTGATTGCCCAATATACATTCTCGCCCTGCTCATTGAGCACGGTATTGGTGAAATTGTCATATTCATCGATGATCAGATAGAGAGGAATGCCCTTGGCTGCAGTCTCATCCTGAAGCAAAGCCAGTTTCTCCGTACCAGAATCTGACTTAAAGAATCTCTCCTTAAAATCTGCCAGATAAAACTCTTGGTAAACTCGCATGAAACCGTCCAATTTGACACGCAGATACATATTGAAGTTTTCCTCCAACTTTTCGATACCACCACCCACATACGAGAAATCAAGGTGAAGAATCTGATACTTTCCCTGCAAAGGAGTAGGATGCTTACCAACCCATAAATCACCGAAAAGAGTTTGGAATTTCTCTTTCTTGCTACAGTCGTAATAAGCATGGAGCATACTCAGGAATATGC
>USSA01000221.1 GCA_900557255.1 uncultured Prevotella sp. | reverse complement strand
CGAAAACAATCAAGGAGATTTCAGGTATACTGGGCTTCTCCAATACCTCATTCTTCGGTAAATATGTAAGAGAGCATCTGCACATGTCACCTCTGAAGTATCGTGAAAGTTTGAGAAAACAATAACAGCAAAATAAAAACTCGCAAATTCTAAAGAAAGAATCTGCGAGTTTTTTGTTTCTATCAAATAGGGTGGAGCTGGAGGGATTCGAACCCTCGTCCGCACAAGGAAACCATACGCTTTCTACATGCTTATTCCAGCCTTCGGTTTTCGAGGCATGACAGGACCTGGACCACCAATCATACCCTTATCCTCTAAAATTTCATCCATGCAACGAGGCGTACATGAACTATTTCCGATTTACCTGCACCGCTTGATCAACAAGATTCGGAACAACATCCGTTGAACGATGTCTCGTTCCAGCACCCTGTGCTGGAATAAAGCTAGTTTACTATACTTCGACTAGGCAGCGAGAGCGTAGTTATTTTCGCCAATTAATTTTTTGTTCACTAGGATTAAGGAGGTAGCCAACGAGCCTCCGCATGCTTACGTACCATTTCATCTCGCCGTCAAATCCAGTCAACCCCGAGAATTTTCTGATATTGGGTGCAAAGATAAGGCGAAAATTTGAAATTACCAAATATTTTTAGGGAAAAAACTGCCAGCATCCTCATTTTCATTATTTTTAGGTATTGCATACCTTCTTAGAAATATGTACCTTTGCAGCCTGATTCAAGATAGTAATAATGATTATGAATATGCTAAATAAAAAAATAACTTGGAGAAAACAACATAAATGGTTAGGTATCGGTATGAGTTTTTTCATGCTGATGTTCTGCTTGTCGGGTATTTTGCTCAACCACCGTTCGCTTATCAAAGATGTGGACGTGAGCAGGAAATATCTGCCAAGTCGCTATGAATTCAAAAATTGGAATGGCGGGTTGCTGAGGGGAACGCTTGCTTTGGATGATGCCATATTGCTGTATGGAAACGGGGGAATCTGGCAAACGGATTCTACAGCATCCACATTCAAGGACTTTAATAAGGGGATTCCGGCAGGAGCAGACTGCCGACAGATAAGAAATGTTATCAGAACGGATGATGGTTCTGTCTGGTCGGTATCTCCATTTTCACTCTACCGGTTGGGGAGTCACAAAATATGGAAAAGCGTAACTCTTCCGACAGAGCCGGAAGAGAAGTTGAGCGACATTTCTGCTCATGGAGATACGCTTTTAGTTCTCAGCCGCTCCTATGCTTATGTTTCCTTGCCACCTTATCAGAACTTCCACCGGATAGAATTGCCTATGCCAAAGGAGTATGATGGGAAGGTTACAGTCTTTCGTACGATATGGCTGCTTCACAGTGGAGAGTTGTTTGGCAGCATTGGTAAACTCATCGTAGATGGCATTGCCATCATCCTGGTGTTGCTCTGCATCTCAGGTCTTATCTTCTGGTTAAAGCCTAAACAGAAGAGGTTGCTTCGCTTTTCGCTACAATGGCATGACAAAATAGGCCGATATACCATCATGCTTACTTTGTTGATAGCCCTGACAGGTTGGTGCCTTCGTCCACCTGTGATGATAGTCTTGGTGTTGAACAAGATGCCGTCTATTCCTGGGACGACGCTTCATAGCAAGAACCCTTGGAATGACAAACTCCGTGTGGTACGTTATGATGAAAAGTTCGGTGACTGGCTCTTGTCAACTTCAGATGGTTTCTTTTCCGTGAATTTCCAGACAGGAAAGTTGGAGTCCATCTCCAATACTCCACCAGTCAGTGTTATGGGATTGAATGTCCTTCAGCAAAGCAAAGATGGCAAATGGTATTGCGGTTCGTTTAGTGGTCTCTTTGTTTGGGATAGAGTAAAGGGGACAACCGTTGATTATTCTACCGGGAAAGCTGCTTTAAAGAACGCTGGCGCACCATTCGGAAAAAAGGCGATAGCAGGTATGAGCCAGGATTTCTCTGATACGCCTGTCATTGCTGAGTATAATGAAGGAACCGACTTTGCGCCACAACCCGCTTATATGAACCAACTGCCCATGTCATTATGGAATGTGGCTCTGGAGGCTCATAGCGGTAGAATCTTCATAGGTAGTATTGCTACATATATATTTATCTTCGTGATGGGAATACTTGCCATATGGTGCCTTTGGTCTGGGTATGTCATTAGACTGGTGAAGAAAAAATAAAAAAAGTTTGAATGCGTTGTTTTAATTGCCATATTGCCATATTGTATGTGCAAATGGTTGATACTCAGCGTAAAAGTACGTATGGCAATTCTCGGAAAAGCGCCGGGGATTGCCATATATTGTTATAGTGAGAATTTGTACCCTCATTTTCGTCGCGACGTATCTGATGCTGCGTCGTGACGCAGTTGTTGTTACGTCGCGATGTATCAGATGCTACGTCGGGACGTAATTTCTTCCGCATCGATGGCGAAGTTATGAATAAAGATTGAAATCCCCAAGCATAGAACCGAAAAAATGCTTTTTTTGCTCAATACTTTCTGTGTTTTTCTCAAAAAAACACGCTGAAATCTGCTAAATAGTTTAAAATGAACGAATTATGAGTCTTTTACCTCAATAGAGATAATGATTTGGCAACAGTCCCAATTTCTGCAATATGCATACGTTTGCTGTCAAACAACTCTTCTCAGCAGTAAAGATACAATAACTACACGAAATAACAATCGCTATATTGGAATAATTTACATAAAATAGCTTAATTTATAATGATTATCGCATAATTTAATGTATATTTGCAGCTAAATTCAGTGAATTTATGAAACAAAACAAGATAAGATAAAAGATATCTTGGCAAGTATGTTGTAGAACTTCTGATAATAAAATATTATTTGAATATGGGCATAAGCAAAGATTTAACAGAAGAGGACATCAAGTTCCGCTATATCAACGAAGCCATCACGAGCAAGGGATGGTCAAAGGATAGTATATTCATGGAACAGAAGGTTAAATTTACTGACGGTAAAATTAGCCTTCATGGTAATCTTGTGCATAGAGAGAAACCGAAGTTTGCCGACTATGTACTTTATGCAAATAAGGCAACACCCATTGCTATTGTAGAAGCAAAGGATGCCAATCATTCTGTTTCACATGGATTGCAACAAGCCATGACCTATGCCCAAATGCTTGATGTGAAGTTTGCATACAGTTCAAATGGTGAAGGTTTTGCCGAACATGACTTCTTGACAGGCAAGGAACGCACTTTCGCTATGGACGAATTTCCAACAAAAGAAGAACTTGTCGAAAGATATAAAAATGAGGCTAACGATGGAAACGGACTTAACGAACAAGAGCTGGCTATCATAGAGCAGCCTTTTTGCACTGGTCAGAATATATTTCCGCCACGATATTATCAGCGCAATGCAGTAAACCGCACAGTTGGTGCCATTGCCAAAGGACAAAACCGTGTGCTCCTTGTCATGGCAACTGGCACAGGCAAGACATATACTGCATTTCAAATTGTATGGCGTTTACTTAAAAGTGGTTTGAAGAAGAAAGTGTTGTATCTTGCAGACCGAAACATATTGGTTGACCAATCCATACAGCAGGATTTCAAGCCATTAGAAAAGGTGACACACAAGATTGACTACTCAAAAGACAAGAACCACTTGGAAGAACTGGGTTCTTATCAAGTGTTCTTTGCACTCTATCAACAGTTGATTGGACAGAATGATGCCAAAAACTATAAGGAGCTGTTTCCTAATCCAGACTATTTTGACCTTGTTATCGTTGATGAGTGTCATAGAGGTAGCGCAAAGGATGATAGCAACTGGCGAAACATCTTGGAATACTTTTCTTCGGCTACTCATATAGGTATGACTGCCACACCTAAAGAAACAAAATATCAGTCAAGTATTGGCTACTTTGGTGAACCAGTCTATACTTACAGTCTTAAAAACGGAATTGAGGACGGTTTCCTTGCA
>USSA01000220.1 GCA_900557255.1 uncultured Prevotella sp. | reverse complement strand
GGAAATGCATAGTGGCCATTACCTATTTCACGGGGATTAGGCTCTATATGCTCGGCATACCATGCCCGTTTATACTCGGTGGTGATGATGCCGTAATCTCTGGCGACGATGATGGAAGCGGCTAGAGATGCGCCATACAGTTCCTTGATGTCGATCATCTCCTCCAGCGTTATCTTCTCACGCTTCTTGGAGCCCAACTCTTCGATAAGCGCCAATTTAGGAAGAAGGAAGAAACTGGCAAAGAGATCACAACGCTTCTCCAGCCTCAGCGGACTATCTTCCGGGAAGAGGAGAAGCAGATGAGCCAGTTCATGAACTGCCGTGAAACGAAGTTTCTCTACGCTATTTTTTTCCGGATTGAAATCGAGAATCATCAGCGGATGCTTCTTATCTGCCCAGGTGCTCATTCCGAAGACATAATCCGGGAGAGTTGCAGCAAGTATCATGATACCTTTTCTTTCCAAGAGTCTCAGGATACTGGCGATAGGTCCATCACCGCAATGCCACTTTTCACGAAGAAGGTCGGCAGCATGGATGGCATCTTCCTGCGTTGATATCCTGGTGCCTTTTATCGGATTCTTGAACTGGGTAGGAAATCCCGCTTCTTTCTCCTTGGCTAGATACTGCTCTGCCCAAAACGAGAGTTTTGCTTCAAGGGCTTGCAACTCGTCTTCGGATAACTTGCCACTGGAGGTGGTACGGAGCATTGGCATATCTATCTTGAGATTGGTTCCTTTGAAATATTCCTCGCTGATATTGAGGGCTTTGGCTATGGCTTGCAGGGCATCACGCTTAGGGCGCATGATGCCTTTCTCATATCGGGAGATGCTCTGCTTGGTGATGGCTCCGTTGGTTCGCTCTACGAGTTTATCCATGCTGAGCCCCATCATCTGTCGCGCTTCCCGCAATCTTATAGAAAATGAGTCATTAGTCATAATTGTCTACTCTTTAATTTGTTGACAAATATAAAAAGAATATTTGATATTGTCACCAAATAGCATAGAGATTTAACATAAAAAAGCACTTTAATATAGGAAGAACAAGAAGATTTAAGGAGAAAAGGGGATTACACATTATTATATATAGGAATTCTTAGGGAAAATGGTGGGCATAACGTTATTGAATATCAACAACTTAAATGTTTCATTGTGCAAGTTGTGGCAATTTCATTGTGCAAGTTGAGGCATTTTCATTGTGCAAGTTGAGGCTATTTCAGTGTGCAGATTGTGGCATTTTCATTGTGCAAGTTGAGGATTTATCATAGAAAAATGGTGTTTCATTCCTCAAAATGAAACACCATTGACCTAAATTTTATGCTGATAATCGAATTTCGCAATTAGTTGCTATAAGCACTCTCACCATGCTCGTAGATGTCGAGACCTTCCTCTTCTACTCGCTTGTCAACACGTACACCTACACTCTTATCTACTACCTTGAAGATAATATAGGTAACTACTACGCTGTAGATGATGCTTACCACGGTGGCTACAACCTGAACCCAAAGCTGATGCCAGTCGCCATAGAGGGCACCCTGTACACCTTCGGATCCTGTTACATACTGAGTGGCGAAGACACCGGTGAGGATAGATCCCAGAATACCACCCATACCATGAACACCAAAGGCATCGAGGGCATCATCATACTTGAACTTCTCCTTTACTACCGCTACCATGAAGAAGCAGACGACGGTGGAAATGATACCGATGCAGAAAGCTCCGAAAATATCGGTACTGCCGGCTGCAGGAGTGATGGCTACCAGTCCGGCAACAGCACCGGTACAAGCACCTACCGTAGTTGGCTTCTTGTTCACAATCCAGTCGATGAGCATCCAGGTAGTGGCTGCTGCAGCTGTGGCGATATGAGTTACGAGGAAGGCATTGGCTGCCAGACCATCAGCTGCCAGACCGCTACCGGCATTAAAACCGAACCATCCCAACCAGAGGAATGACATACCCATGAACACGAAGGTGATGTTGTGAGGTGTGATAGGATGACCCGCACGGTAATCATCTCGCTTGCCTACACAGAGTGCCATGACCAGAGCGGCTACACCGGCATTGATATGAACCACGGTACCACCCGCAAAGTCGATGGCTCCCATCTCCTGCAGGAAACCGCCGCCCCATACCCAGTGAGCCATAGGGAGATAGGCGATGATGACCCAAAGGATGGTGAAAAGTACATAACCGCTGAACTTCACACGCTCGGCAAAGGCACCGAGAATCAAGGCTGGAGTAATGAGGGCGAACATGCACTGGAACATTGCAAAGGTGAGCTCTGGAATGCCTGTTGGCATGATGGCATCCAAGCCGATGCCGTGAAGAAAACATTTATCGAAACCACCGATGACGCAAGCCAGAGGATTGCCCGAATCGGCATATTCTGTAGAGAAAGCCCAAGAATAACCGAAGGCTACCCATATCAGACTGACTACTGCCACGATGAAAACCGTCTGCATCAGGATGCTGAGAATATTCTTCTGGCGCACCAAACCACCATAAAAAAGTGCTATACCCGGGATTGACATCAAAAGCACCAAGATGGTTGCCATGATCATCCACGCTGTGTTACCCGTATCAAGTGTCGTCAACAATAAACTGCTCATACTTATATCTTATAGTTAAATTAGAATACTAAATAATATTTATTAAAGATAAGTAAGAATGCCTAATTCAACATTCAACACTTAACATTCAACATTTTAAATTATTCCTCTTTCTCAGCATTATACAATGCAATGTCGCCACGTTCGCCGGTTCTGATTCTTACCGTATCGAGTACAGGAATCACGAAGATTCTGCCGTCTCCGACTTCACCTGTCTGGGCAGCCCCCTGGATGGCGGCGATGGTTGGTTCCACGTTCTTGTCACGAACCACGATGTTCAGGAGCACACGCTCGATGCTGCTGGTATCATACATCACACCACGGTAAATGCGAGCCTGGCGCATTTTACCCTCACCTCTTACATTATAATAAGAGAACCACTCGATGTCTGCTGCTAAAAGCGCCTTCTTGACATCCTCGAATCTAGACTTGCGGATAATTGCCTCAATCTTCTTCATAATCCTTTAATAATTAATAATGTGTTAATACTTCTATTGATTGTCTCTTTTCGAAAACGGACCTTCATTGGTTGCTATTCAAATCAAGCCTTTCTTTTACACTATGTTCGTTTTCGGCTACAAAATTAATACATTTTGTCAGCATTTTAAAGGAAACGCAAGCATTTCGCTTTTACTTTTTGTCGAACATTTTAAATTTATCGAAGCTTATCACATTCTCCTTACAATTTGTAAGGCAGAAAGCACTTTTACGACACAAATTGTAAGATTGCAAAAAATAATCAAGATTCTGTATTTATTTTCTTGCATATTTCAACAAATCGTCGTACCTTTGCAACCGAAATCAAACAAATAGTCATCGAAATATTCGAAAGACTAGCAAAAAGTCAAATCTCAAAAGAGATAAGACATGAGAGATAAAAAGAGTATTCAAATATAAAGAACAACGCAGATGAAAGAAACAGTTCATTTTACAAAGATGCAGGGAGCGGGTAACGACTATATCTATATAGATACCCAACAATACGACATTCCTGACCCAGAGAAGGCGGCAATTGCCTGGAGTGCTTATCACACGGGCATAGGAAGCGACGGACTGGTTCTTATCGGAAAGCCGCACGACGGCATAAGAGCAGATTATTCTATGCGTATCTTCAACGCCGATGGTTCAGAAGCGATGATGTGCGGCAATGCAAGCCGATGCATCGGTAAGTATCTTTACGAAAAAGGATTGACCCGAAAGGACACCATCCGACTGGAAACGCTTTCGGGTATCAAGATATTGAAACTTCATCTTCAGGATAATAAAGAAGTTGTGGAATCGGTAACAGTAGACATGCTGAAACCCAAACTTGAAAATCCCGAGCAATTCATAGGCCCTTCGGTGCTCGAAGCTAACGGCAGAAAATTTGAAGGCACCTATGTTTGCATGGGTAATCCGCATTTCGTTACCTTCGTGGATGACATCGACACCATCGACATCGCCCACTATGG
>USSA01000219.1 GCA_900557255.1 uncultured Prevotella sp. | reverse complement strand
TATATAAAAACATTATAAAGCATTTAGATAGAGCTCGTTATCCCGAACTGAGGTACATATTCTTAACGGCATTGCATCCGCCACCACCCACACCAATCACCTTGATGATGTTCTTGGTAGTGTCTTCTGTCTGCCCGAAATCTATAGGAGTCCAATCTTCTTTCATCATTTCTATATTTCAATTTGGATGCAAAGATACATACAAAGAATCAGATTCCCTATGAAAAATCAAACGCAAGCCTTGCAAAAGAAGATTTTTTCTAGATGAGAAACGATTTTTCCCATTCTTTTTGTACTTTTGCAACCAGTATGCAAGAAGAAACAAGAAATATGACCCCAGAGGAGAAAGCCGCTCAGGTAAAGACGCTTTCCACCCAGCTTTTAGCAGAAGGTAGAACCGATCTTTTGTTAAAAGCCATCAGTGTGCCCGTATTGGAACAGCTCCGTATCGAGGCAGCAAGGGCAACCCTCAGTCCTCTGGTCATCACGGAAGATTACCGTTTCTTGCTCCCAAACTATGGAAACAGGGAAGTGCAGCTCAGTCCCATCCACAAGGCCCTCTATCTACTCTTTCTGAATCACCCGGAAGGAATAGAGTTCAAGAACCTGGTGGATCATCGTGAGGAACTGTTTGCCCTCTACCGAAAAATCGGCAACAGAATCGATCCCGATAAAATCACAGAAACAGTGAATCGCCTGACGAACCCTCTTGATAATGCCATCAACGAGAAGTGTTCGCGCATCAAGGCAGCTTTCTCTGATCTGATGGACGAATACCAGGCCGACTATTATATCATCAATAGCCATGTCAAGCGCCACCAAGGCTCTTCCATGAAGCTCTGGTTCGAGAGGTTGAAGATAATCAATCTCCTAAGAGAACTTGTAGTCTATCAATAATGCTTTTCTTACCGTTTATGACGATGTAAATACTATCATGTATATATCTCTCCGGCTTTTCTTTCCCCATTTGTGAATCGTTCTACTTTTCACATGGATGTTTTCCTCTGTCGTTATAATATACCTTCTATATAGATATTCTTATAAATAAGGTATGGCAAACTTCACCAGACAATATCCACCTCCGATGAGCCAGCAATAAAGAATGGCAGCCAAGAGAAAAGGTTTAATGCCGGCTTTCTTGAATTTGTCAAAGCTTGTTTCGGCTCCCAATGCTGCCATTGCCATGGTCAGGAGGAAGGTGTCCAGTTGGTTAATCCAATCCACTATGCTTTCCGGAAGCAAACCAAGAGAATTGAATCCAATCACTACCAGGAAGAGAATGGCAAACCATGGAATGCTGATTTTAGGCTTGTTGGTATCAGTATTTTCCAGATTATCTCTTTTGGCAACATCCCTTGCAACGGTCCATGCAATCACCAGTAATACCGGTACCAGCATCATCACCCTTATCATCTTCACAATGATGGCATTGTTGCTCACCTCGGCTCCCATGGCATTGGCTGCACCTACCACATGGGCTACTTCATGAACGGTGGAACCCGTAAAGAGTCCCATCATATTTGGTGATAGGTCAAAGATGCCAGCCCTGTAGAGAATAGGGTAGAGGAACATGGATAATGTTCCAAAGATGACTACGGTGGCTACGGCTACTGCCGTCTTGTAAGGCTTCGGACGAATGGCCCCATCCACACCCAATACTGCTGCAGCTCCACAGATGGCACTTCCGCAAGTGGTGAGCAGTGCGATGCTGCGGTCAATTTTCAGGAGTCTTCCCACCAGGATTCCCAAGCCGATGGTGCCGCATACGATGATGGCATCCATTACGATGGCAGAGAAGCCCACAGCCATCACATCCTGGAAGGTGAGCTTGAAACCATAAAGGATGATGCCTGTGCGGAGGATTCGCTTGCTGCAAAACTTGATGCCCGGTACTCAGGTGTCAGGCAGGTTGTTACGTAAACTATTGGCATAGAGCATACCAATGATGATGCCCACCACCATGGGGCTAAACGAAAGAGTTTTCACCCAGTCCATGCCACCGATGTAGAAAGCAGCGCATGCGAAGAGTGCGATGAGCAATACGCCATGCAGCATACTGCTCCTTTGTTCTGATAATCTCATATTTTTCTTTTTTGTCGGTTATTCGCTTTTGAAAAGCGGGTGCAAAGGTACGAAAAATCATGAGATGTTGTATATACATAATAACTATACGTTATAACCTTTAGTTATGAATCTCTTGAATGTCTGCTGGAGTTTAGCGGTCTCGCCTCTCTTCTCAACAAATAGAAATTCTCGTTCCATCTTCAGATTCTCAATTTCCAGAACCTTGAATACTTGTTCATAGATACTCCTGTAGATGGCTCTTATGCTGATGATACCAATGCTTAAGGAATGTTCCACGAAATGCTTGATGCCCTCTGTGGTTCCTAGATTCATCTCAATGTTCAGATCAGAAAGAGCAATGCCGTTTTCCTGCAGGGCTTTTTGGATGACATCCAAGGTTCCGGAACCTAATTCACGCAGTACAATCGGTGTCTGCCTGAGAAGGTCAAGAGAAATCTCATCTTGTTGGGCTAGGGGATTGGAACAATGTACGAACGCCACCAGCTCATCTTTCATGAAAGGAGTGTATTTAAAGGTGAGCTGCCGTTTGATGCCTTCCACCATACCCAGATCTATCCTTCCTGCAGCAAGCGCATCCTCTATCTCATGAGAATTTCCGCTGAGCAGGGTAAGACGAATGTCGGGATATAGTTTCCTGAATTCAGCAATCAGTTCGGGGAGAACATATTGTGAGATGGTGGTACTGGCTCCGATGCGCAGTTCGCCACCAGATTTCTCTGTGAGCTTCTTCATGTCGAAATCGAGATTCTGATAGGCATCGATAATCTTGCAGGCATGGTCAAGCATAAGTTGTCCGGCACGGGTGAGCTGGATGCGATTGCCGATTCTGTCGAACAGTTGCACCCCATATTCCTTTTCAAGCTCTTGTATGTGCTTGCTGATGGCAGGCTGACTGATGAACAGTTCGTTGGCAGCCTTAGTGAAACTCAGGAGTGTAGCCACACTTCTGAAAACTTTCAGTCTTGTATCTATCATTGTATGTTCCTTTGTTATTTCAAAAAATCTCGTCAATATGATGCCGAGTGCAGCAAATCTTCTGCAAAGATAACAAAATTCTAGAAATCACTCGCTGGTTTCGCCTAAAAATAGTAACTTTGCATCGAACAAAAAGAAACCAAAGACATTATGAACATTAAGAATATCCATTTGACCTATTTTAGTGCCACTTTCTCCACCAAACGTATCGTTCGTGAGATAGCATCCCAGTTTCAGAAGCCTGTCATTGAGTATGACATTACCTCAGACGTGCTGAAGGATGATGTCTCGCTGGGAAGTGATGGCGATCTGCTGATAGTGGGCGTACCTTCCTATGCTGGTAGAGTCCCGGAAATGGCAGTTCGTCCATTGAGACGTTTTCTAGGAAACAATACCCCAGCCATCATCGTATCAGTCTATGGTAACAGAGCCTACGATGATACGCTCATAGAGCTGAAGGACCTGGTGGAATCCCATGGCTTCAAGTTACTTTCTGCGGCTGCCGTCATAGCCCAGCATTCCATATTTCCCAAGATAGCAGAAGGAAGACCTAATGCGGATGATATGGAGAAACTCCATGATTTTGCTTCAAAGAGTAGGGAACTTCTACTCAAGATACCAAAGATGTCAGCAGTTAGCCGACTGATGGTAAAGGGGAATCGCCCTTATCGTGATACCAAGCCTATTCCTCTGCATCCAGAAGGGAGTAGGGGAAAATGTACATCCTGCCATGCCTGTGTGAAAATGTGCCCTGTCGGAGCCATCACTATAGGGGAACCCTACAAGACCAACGAAAAGAAATGTATCTCTTGCGGACGCTGTGTCGTGGTCTGTCCTGAGCATGCCCGACTTTTCGGTGGCCTGCTGTATAAGGCTGTCAGCTGGAAATTCGAGAAAGCGTATTCGGAACCTAAGCAGCCTGAATTTTTCTATGTGAATGTTTAAACAATAGTTCGTTAATAATTCAATAATGTGCTAAGCAGCTATACGCTGTAAGCAC
>USSA01000218.1 GCA_900557255.1 uncultured Prevotella sp. | reverse complement strand
TCGCTGAAGAAGTGGAAAAGAGAGGACTCACTGCTGAGCAAATCCACGAGGACCCCACCATTCTTCTTGAAATTCTTGACAAAAGCCTGAAATAACTCCTTGTCTTTTCCCCCATACAAATGCTTCCGTACTTTCGCAGTATGGAAGCATTTTTCGATTTATCCCTCTCCAGGTCGTGGGCGGACTTGTCCGACCCGCAACTCATCTTTTTCTTCCGCCAACTTGCCACCGACAAGCCTATGGCGGAAATCCAAACGCTGTGCCTGTGCCAATGGGCAAACGTCCTCGTGCGTTGCCGTTTGTACGGCAGCGTTTACCTCGTCCAACACGGCAAGCAGCAAGCCACGCTGACTTTGCATCAGTTCGTCTGCGCCATCACCGCCCTTGACTTTCTCAAATCATTCTCTCCATACGCCTCTACCAACGCATCTCTGCCATTGAGTTCTCTATCCTCCGCATCGGTGAATACCCGATACCAAGCATAATCGACATTGTGAACAGCATACGTTTAGCCAAGGGCAACGTATTCGCTGAATGGAAAAACTCAGACACCGCCAACCTCTTTGAAGACTATGGATATAAAAATAAAAAGGAGTGTGGAGGGTATTTCTTCTGAAAAAGTTGTATTTTTGTGGCAGTTCTACAATGATTAAGTAAAATCGCAAAAAAGATTATGATTAAGTATTTCTATTTCATATTGCTGTCTCTTCTTGTCAGTTGTTCTTCAACAGGCATTAAACTGGTTGATGAATACTATATATATCCTCCAGACGAATACTATAATTCATATTACTTGAAATGCAAATTATCAAGCGATAATGACCCAATAATAGATAGCGTGCATATAGTTTATTGGAATGATTCAACCATAATAATTGAACGAAAAGCGAAACATGATAATTGGATTATTAATGCTTTCGATAATAATTTAAAATGTTGCAATAACGATACCGTAGTTGGACCTGTTTCTACATCATATATAAAGGTATTTATGGAAAATAAAAAGTTCAAAAAACTTGTTTTTGAATAGCGTATTAAAATAAGGAGGAGAGCAGTGGATATTCATCCTGAAAAAGTTGCATTTTTCATGTAATATTTAAAGAGGTTGTGCGTTTTATAATTAAAACCATTAAATATATAACAAATGAAAGAGAGACTATTTGCAACCATGTTGCTTTTTACTTGCATCTTGTCTTTAGCTTCATGCAGCAAAGACGATGGTGATTGGGATGCCATGAAATGGGAAAAGAACAATTATGAAGAAGCACTGACACCAAGTTTTGGCAAGGCTATTGGCGTGCCAAAGTCTGGCGGTACATATACTTTCAAATGCAAGAATTACAAGAATTTTTGGATTGAATACGTTAATGAGTCGGTGGGTGATAAAACCATTAAAAACGTTCCTTCGTATGATGACAAACCTTATTCCGAAGTTAAAGGCACCTATACATCTTCAAAGGTGGAAGGAAATACGCTCACTGTTACATTTGCGCCAAACGAAACACAGGATGGACGTTATGTTCGTGTAGCCGTTTCTGCAGGTGATATTTTTGACAAAATCATTTTTGTGCAAAAACCAGAATAAACAACTTGTCTTTTCTCACCATACAATGCTTCCGTACTTTCGCAGTATGGAAGCATTTTTAGATTTATCCCTCCCCAAGTCGTGGGCGGACTTATCCGACCCGCGACTCCTCTTTTTCTTCCGCCAACATCCTCTCCGCATGGGATACCCTCGCCAACTCCGACCGTTACCATCGCCTCTACCAACGCATCTTCGCCATCGAGTTCTCCATCCTCCGCATCGGTGAATACCCGATACCAAGCATTATCGACATCGTGAACAGCATACGTTTAGCCAAAGGCAACGTATTCGCTAAATGGAAACAGTCTGACACAGCCAAACTCTTTGAAGACCATGGGTATAAAAATAAAAAGCAATCAAGTGGGTATTTCTTCTGAAAAAGTTGTATCTTTGCGAAATGATGACAGGACAAAGAAATAAACGCTTAAAGTATATCGTGGTTACACTTAGTCTTTTGTGCTACCTAACGGCATGTGTGTTGTCACCATTCAATTATTATGAGAATACAGAAGATGCTCCTTATAATTATGGAGGCGGATTGTTTTGTCTGCTATTTGGTTGGGCAGGAATGTTATTCCATGAAGGGTTCTTGAAAATATATTTCCTGGCGTGGTATTCCAATATCACATATCTTGTCGCTATTATTTGCTTCATTAAAAACAAGTGCAAGAAATCTCTAATTTGGAGTGTTCCTACACTTGTGTTGGCTTTGATATTTGCATTTTGCCCAGAAATCATAACGGACGAAGCTGGGCATACGCACAGTATAACAATGGCGGAAGGTTACTATCTTTGGATTGTAAGTTTCTTTGTATTGTTTATTGGTGTAATAATATATCATAAGTCAGATGATTGAAAAAGAGTTCGTTCTTATATACGAAAAACGCCACAACTCCGTTTTAGTAGTGTAACGTGATTGAAAATCATACAATTAGCGGCTATGTTCTACAAACAAATTACAGATAAAGAATCTCTTAAAATACGCAACGACATTTTTATAAAGGATGTTGTTCCAATCCTTGCTAAAAAGGGTTTTATTAAATCACCATTCTATACGTCTTGTTTTGGCAGGACTGGCAACAATGGTATTTATATTTATGATATGTGTCGTTTACGCCAATGCAATCTTTTGGAATTTGTTACGACCAAAATAAGCAGTCGTGATAGATACATAAAAATCTATGTCAATACATTCGCGTTACATCCCAAAATACAAGAAAAATATTCACTGAGTGAGATCGATGTCACTAAATATAATATATATCCCAATAATGGAAGAGAAATGTGGATTGATGTTGATTTTATTGTTGGACCTCCTCTGTTTTCTATTGATTTCTGGTATAATTGCTTGAAACTGAAAAATTCTTATACTACGAGAGGGCGTATAAAGCAAATAGAAAAACTAAAAAAAATGACGATTGCCAAGGTTGATAAAATAGAAACATATTTCGACAAATTGTATGCAAAATACCATTATGACGATATATGTCATTCATAACCCCTTGTCTTTCCCCCAACCCAAATGCTTCCGTAGAAGCAGACTTCCAGGGCGTGCCGTTCTCCAGCTTCATCTCACACCGCCAACATCCTCTCCGCATGGGATTCCCTCGCCAACTCCGACCGTTACCGTCGCCTCTACCAACGCATCTCTGCCATCGAGTTCTCCATCCTCCGCATCGGTGAATATCCGATACCAAGCATCATCGACATAGTGAACAGCATACGTTTAGCCAAAGGCAACGTGTTCGCTGAATGGAAGCAATCTGACACCGCCAAACTCTTTGAAGACCATGGATATAAAAATAAAAAAGAGAGTGGAGGGTATTTCTTCTGAAAATCAGATGCGCTTTCGCAAAATAATTGTATTTTTGCGAAAGCAAAACAAAATATATGGAACAATTCAAATTCGATTTTTTCAAAAAGGAGCACAGCAGTCAGACCATGAATGTTGTCACACTCTCCAAAGCAGAATGTGATAAGGTTTTTGCCTCGTTTTGTTCGGCATATAATATGGAGAAACAAGAGCGAAACCAAGTCTTTGACATTATTCAAGATAGGGGCATCCCGGTAAACTTCACAAACGCAGAAGAGAAAAATTTTGATTTGTCTTGTTTAATATCCGAAAATTGCAAGAGGCAGTTGCCCACACATCTTTATGTATGTTGGGATTATTTTTATGCAATAGACCGTTTTGACTTTAATGATATCGTTAAATATTTTAGTGATATATGGTATCCATCAGTTGATGACATAATAATTTTTGATGACTCATATAAAATTTGTATGATGATAAGACACGATGGCGTAATTTATTTATTGAATAAAAAACCTCAGAAATAAGAAACAAATACAACGTTTTGGGTATTGATAGTAGTCTTCTCTCGTGTTACAAGTTATTCTCCTAAAAATATGCGGGCATACACTATCAAAAAGGAAAAATAAGAGGAATAAAATATGAAACCACAAAAAATATATTCTATAATAATAGGATTGGTTGCATACATTATTATATCACAT
>USSA01000217.1 GCA_900557255.1 uncultured Prevotella sp. | reverse complement strand
AAGAACGAATGTATGTTAAACTTTTAAACGAAACCACTTTTTAAAGTGGACTCAAAGATTGGTAAATGTATTTGGTGTGGAAAGGAAATGCCAGAAGTACGTTTTACGGCTGCTCCCCATATAGTACCACATAATTTAGGCAGTGATGATATTGGCTTTGACGTTTGTAATGGCTGTAATCATTATTTTGGAAAGGCTTCAAAAGGAATTCCAAGTTGTGATTTGGCATTTAAAGAAATATTCAATGCCTTTTGGATATTTGGTCATCAATTGGATGCGACAACTTATAAAAAGTTCAGCTCGGTATTCTTTAGCTATTATCACTCAAAGCACACAATTCGGATTCGCAACACATTCAATTCCCATGTTATAACAAGGCAATTCAAAAGATCTCTCTATGAAGTGTTCTTGCAAAAATACCATCAAGTAACAGGAAATGGTAACCATCCAATGTTTGAAATGGTTCGCCAATTTGCTCGCTTTAATATTGGTAATCCGCATGTATTTTATGTTTTCAATAATATCATATTATGCTCTGGTGAAGAGCAACGACTTGAACTTCCCATGAACGAGAATGTTATCGATGAGATGATGAAATCTGGATTATATCGCTTTTGGATGGGCAATCAGCTTTTTTATATAGAGGTTTTACCTATTGCTTTTCAGGTAAATGGGTATAGCTTTTTACGAGAAGAAGCTAAAACGATGTTACTGCCAACACGTGGAAACGAAAGGATTTTTGAATTCACTGATGTTATGCAGTTGGATATCTTTATGTTGAGATTTAATAGTAATGTGAAATAATATGAATATACTTTTTATAGGAGGAGCTGGTTTCATTGGCTCCAGTTTGGTCAAGCAATTTTTGACAAACGAAAAATATAATGTTTTTGTTGTAGAACCAGAGTTTGCTAATGTGTCGAGACTTGATGGCCTTAATGTAAAGATTTACCGAGAGGCTTTAGGTAATATCGACAAGGTTGAAAAGATTTTGATTGGTAACAAGATTGATATCATGGTTCATCTTGTGTCTACGCTGATTCCTGGCAGTGGATATGATGATTTCAACAATGAGTTTAAGAACATGATATTCCCTTCCATCAAGTTGATGGAGATTTGTGCCAAGGAGAATGTCAAGTTTGTTTATTTTTCTTCTGGTGGTACTATATATGGTAATCGTTCAACGATGCTACCATTTGTTGAGACAGATGAAATGGCACCTATTTCTTACTATGGCTGGTCAAAGCAAATGATGGAGAATAGTATTCTTTTCAAGAATCGTACAGAAAAGTTGAAGTACTTAATTGTTCGGCCATCTAATCCATATGGTCATGGTCAAAATTTACATGGTAAGCAAGGATTGGTGGCTGTAGCAATAGGTAAGATCTTGGAGGATAAACCTGTAGAAGTTTGGGGGGATGGCTCGGCAATCCGTGATTATATCTATATTGATGATTTGGCAAAGGTATTCTATCAGTTGATAGATAAGGATGTCAACAACGAGACCGTTAATTTGGGAAGTGGCAGAGGTTATTCTGTGAATGATATTCTTGCTTTCTTGAAGATTATCACAAAGAAGGATTTTAAGATTGTCTATGAGAATGCCCGCCCTATGGATGTGTCTAACATGGTTTTGGATACTGAAAAAATGCAACGTTTGGCACAAGTTGAGTTGACTCCTATGCTGGATGGCATCTCTACTTTTTATAATGAATCTGTAAAATAGTTAATGGTTATGAAGAGAATTGCAATTATTGCAGGTGTACTCCATTCTGGCGGAAAACGAAATCTTATTATGGAGTATTACCGACATATTGATAGAACCCAGATTCAGTTTGACTTTATCTGTGATTCTGATTCAAATGGTATTCCTGAGGAAGAAATTCTTTCTTTAGGTGGCAGGGTTTATAAGGTTGCTCCTTACAAGCATATTGGAGCGCATATGAGAGAGACTTATAAAATATTGAAGGACAATAAATATGAAATCATGCATGCCTTTGATAATACGTTGAATGTCTTTCCTATGTTCTTGGGGTGGTTAGCTGATGTAAAGGTTAGAATCTCGGAGAGTATATCTAAAGGTGACAAAAATGAGAAGAAAACTATAGTAAAACTGGCTCTTCGTCCTTTCTCCCATTGGTTTGCTAATTACTATATGGCAAATTCTATAGATTGTGGAGTTTGGCAATTTGGTAAGAAAACCTATGATAAAGGTGAAATTACAATATTCAAGACAGTAATCAATGCTGATGCCAATGCTTTTGATAAGGTTCTTAGAGATGAAACCAGAAAGAAGTTTGGATGGGAAGACAAGGTGATCTATGGCTTTATCGGACGATATGTTGATCAGAAGAATCCTCTTTTCCTGATTGATATATTCAATGCGATTGCTAAAAAACAGCCTAATGCTAAACTTGTAATGATTGGCTTTGGCGAATTAGAAAAGGCAATGCATGAAAAGATAAAGGAATATGGATTGCAAGATAGAGTAGAGGATTTAGGTCGCCGTGATGACATCAAGCAATTTTATAATGCTTTTGATGCATTCTTGCTACCAAGTTTGTATGAGGGTATGCCTGTTGTTGGCATAGAAGCTCAATGTGCAGGTTTACCAATCTTCTTCTCTAAGAATATAACAGAAGAGACTACAGCTTCAGAGTTGGCACACTACATAGGATTAAATGAATCGCCTGAAGTTTGGGCTGATACTATTATCAATGTGGTGAATGCAAATCTTAGCAAGCGAAGAAGCTATGCTGAAGAGGTAAAGAAGAATGGATTTGATTCTCACAGCGAAGCAATGAGAATGATGAAATTTTATCAGAATAAATTATAGTTTAGTATTTCATGAAAGGAATCGTATTAGCAGGTGGTAGCGGTACACGTTTATATCCTATCACAAAGGGTATCAGTAAGCAGCTGATTCCTATCTTCGATAAACCGATGATATATTATCCTATCTCGGTTTTGATGTTGGCAGGTATCCGTGAGATTCTGATTATCTCAACACCATTCGACTTGCCTGGTTTCAAGCGACTCTTAGGCGATGGAAGCCAACTGGGTGTAAAATTCGAGTATGCTGAGCAGCCTTCACCAGATGGTTTGGCACAGGCATTCATAATCGGTGAGAAGTTCATCGGTAATGATTCTGCTTGCCTTGTACTTGGTGACAACATCTTCTATGGTGCAGGTTTGAACCAGATGTTGCATCAGGCTGTAGTAGATGCAGAGCAGAATAACAAAGCTACTGTATTTGGTTATAGAGTAAGCGATCCTGAGCGATATGGTGTCGCAGAGTTTGATGAGCAAGGCAATTGCCTGAGTATCGAAGAGAAGCCTGAGCATCCAAAGAGCAATTATGCTGTCGTGGGCTTATACTTCTATCCTAACAAGGTTGTAGATGTAGCTAAGCATATCAAGCCATCCGCTCGTGGTGAGTTGGAAATCACAACAGTAAACCAGGAGTTCCTGAAGGATAAGCAGCTGAAGGTACAGACCATGGCAAGAGGATTCGCCTGGCTTGATACCGGAACCCATGATTCCCTTTCTGAGGCATCTACCTTTATTGAAGTCTTGGAGATGCGCCAGGGCTTGAAGGTTGCTTGTCTGGAAGGAATCGCATACCGCCAAGGTTGGATAGATAGTGATACGTTGCGTGAGAATGCTCAGCCAATGCTGAAGAATGACTATGGTAAATATCTCCTTTCAATCCTTGAAGAGAAAGATCAAACATTAAAAAAGAATTTAGAATATTAATTTTTTTTGAACACGAATCTTACGAATAACACGAATATAGAGTTATAGTTTCTCCTGAATGATTCGTGTAATTTGTGTTCGAATATATACATTGATTAGAATGAAGAATATTGTAATCACGGGCGGTGCAGGTTTCATCGGCTCACACGTAGTAAGACTTTTCGTGAACAAATATCCTGAGTATCACATCATCAACCTCGACAAGTTGACATACGCTGGTAATCTGGCTAACCTCAAGGACATTGAGGACAAGCCTAACTATACTTTCGTAAAGGGTGATATCTGTGATTTCGACCTGATGCTGAAGCTGATGCAGGACTACAAGGTGGATGGCATCATCCATCTCGCTGCCGAGAGCCATGTAGATAGAAGTATCA
>USSA01000216.1 GCA_900557255.1 uncultured Prevotella sp. | reverse complement strand
CTGGTCTATACTGCTCCTATCCCTGTAAACCATGATTGTATCATCAATATTGCTACGGTTTTGCCTTCTGGTAAGATGAGTCGCATCAGAACCATCCAGGTGGAGAAACAGAATTATGCTCCTTCTGTTGAGGTGAAAGATGTAAAGTCGGGTTTGGAGATGAAGCGTATCAAGGGGTATTATCATCATGTGAATGACTTAGAATGGACGGATGGCGTCTGGGAAAATTCTGTTATCCGCAACTTTGGCGAAATGAAATTGAAGCAGGCTGACGATGCTCGCACTCTGCGTGGAGAGAATGGTTATGCTGCTATTGCTGAAGGATATGTGATGGTGCCAGAGGATGGTGTATATTACGTTTCTTCCCGTGCCGACCAGGTTTGGATTGACAGTAAGTTGCTTATCGACAACTCCAGCGAAGTGAAGAGTATTTCCCATCGTGACAACTGCGTAGCTTTGGCTAAGGGGTTACATCCTATCAAGTATGTCTTCATAGCCAATATTACTGGTGGCTGGCCTTCTTGGTGGAACGGACTCAACCTGCAGATGCGCAAGGATAATTCCAAGGAATTTGCGGATGTTGAAGATAGTCAACTGTTCCATTAAATATATAATAAGGTAAAACCTGTTTTTAAATCATAAATATTCATGAATATGAACAAAAGTAATTTCATGTTTCTTGCCCTATTGGGTTCCATGGTTCTTTATGGTCATGGCGAAGTAAGGGCGCAAGATGCCAGCAGATGGCATAATGTAGATGTCAATCAGCAGAATCGTGCTCCTCGCCGTGCTGCGTTCTTTGCTTTCGAGAATCAGGATAAGGCTCAGGCTTTCGAGAAGAAAAATTCAGCCAACTATCTTTCGATGGAAGGCATGTGGAAGTTTAACTTCGTGAAGGATCATAACAAGCGTCCTGCAAACTTCTTTGCAGCCAACTTTGACGATTCTCAATGGAAGGATTTTCCTGTACCTGGCTTATTCGAACTGAATGGCTATGGCGACGCTACTTATAAGAATATCGGTTATGCCTGGGCTACCCAGTTTGACCCAAATCCTCCTTATATCAGCGAACTCAACAACTATACGGGTTCCTATCGTCGCACCTTTGACCTGCCTAAGGACTGGAAGGGCAAGGATGTATATTTCCATGTAGGTTCTGCTACCAGCAATTTGACTCTCTGGGTGAATGGCAAGTATGTGGGATATAGCGAAGACAGCAAGGTGGCTGCAGAGTTTAATATCTCCAAATATCTGAAACCAGGCAAAAACCTCATTGCCATGCAGGTGATGCGCTGGTGTGATGGTTCTTATTTTGAGGATCAGGACTTCTGGCGTTTTACAGGAATTGCCCGTGAGGTATATCTCTATGCCCGTCCGAAAGTTCATGCAGCCGATATCCGTCTGGATGCAGGTTTGGAAAATCAATACCGGGATGGTGTCCTGAACTATCAGGTAGCCTTGAAGGGTGGTAAGGTTAATGTTACTTTTACATTGTGTGATAAGGATGGCAAGAAGATTGCCGAGGCTTCTGGTGTACAGGGTACTATCAAGGTGCCTGGGGTGAAGGCATGGACTGCAGAAACACCTTATTTATATAAGGCATTCATCACTTTGAAAAACAAGCAGGGAGTATCGGAGGTTATTCCTCAAAAGATAGGTTTCCGCAATGTGGAAATCAAGAACGCCCAGTTGCTGGTGAACGGCAAGCCGGTACTGATTAAGGGTGTCAACCGTCATGAAATGGATCCTGATGGTGGCTATGTGGTCAGTGTGGAGCGCATGATTCAGGATATTAAGATTATGAAGCAGTTGAATATCAACGCTGTTCGTACCTGTCATTATCCTGATGATCCTCGCTGGTATGACCTCTGTGATGAATATGGAATCTATGTGACTGCCGAGGCAAACCTTGAATCTCATGGTATGGGATATGGTGAGAAATCTCTCGCCAAGTTCCCTGAATATCTCCAGACTCATATCGAGCGTAACGAGGGTAATGTGAAGACTTTCATCAACCATCCTTCCATCATCGTATGGAGTTTGGGTAATGAGGGTGGCTATGGCATCAACTTCGAGAAGGCCTATGACTGGGTGAAAGCCTATGATCAGACTCGTCCTGTGCAGTATGAGCGTGGTGGATATGACAGTAAGACCGATATTCATTGTCCGATGTACATCGACTACGAGGAGAGTGAGAAATATTGCAAGAGTGATGGCGTAAAACCTTATATCCAATGTGAGTATGCTCATGCGATGGGTAACTCAGAGGGCGGTTTCAAGGAGTACTGGGATCTGATTCGCAAATATCCTAAGTATCAGGGTGGATACATCTGGGACTTTGTAGATCAGGGTCTGCGTGACAAGAGTCCGATTACAGGCAAGGAAATCTTTACCTATGGTGGCGACTATGGGCGTTATCCTGCCAGTGACTACAACTTCAATTGCAATGGTATTATTGCTCCAGACCGCCGTTTGAATCCGCATGCCTACGAAATCCAGTATTGGCATCAGAATGTATGGATCAAGGATCTGGATGCCGTGAATGGTGCTTTCAATATCTATAATGAGAATTTCTTCAAGAATATTGACGACCTGCACCTTACTGCAACCATCTATGCCAATGGCGTGAAGTTATCTACTGTTGAGATTCCTGAGACTAAGGGTATTGCTCCTCAGACAACTAAAATGGTGAAGAGTGATGCTTTGAAGTATGCTATTGCTGAAGCAGAGACTGAACACGGTAAGGAGGAGATTACAGTCAATTTTGCCTTTGCCAGCGATGGTACAGAACCATTGGTAGAGAAAGGACAGGTGATAGCCCGCCAGCAGTTTGTCATCAATGAATATCAGTTTGATAAGGTAGATACTCCTATTGCAACGACTTCTACTAAGATTTCTGGTAAGAAAGGGAAACTCCAGAGTACTAGCAATATAGAGGTAGAGGAAACCAATAGCTATGTGAAGGTTTCTGCCAAGAGAATGTCGGTTACTATAGGCAAGAAGACGGGTTTGATAGACTATCTTGACGTGGACGGTGAGCCTATCTTGAAATTCCGCGAGAGCATGAAGCCTGAATTCTGGCGTGCTCCTACTGATAATGATTATGGTGCTTCTTTGCAGAAGGAGTTGAAGGTTTGGAAAAATCCTGTAATGAACTTGAAGTCATTCGACAAGAGTGAGATGAAGGATAGTGTTGTTTTAACGGCTACCTTTGAAATGCCTGAGGTGAAGGCTGAGTTGGTACTTCGTTATCGCATCAATGCGGTAGGTGAGGTTTCTGTTACCGAGAAGATGACCACGGATAAAGCGGCTAAGATAGCTGACTTGTTCCGATATGGTATGGTATTGGATTTGCCTGCATCATTCTCTAAGTTGGAGTATTATGGCCGTGGTCCGGGGGAGAATTATATCGACCGTCATTCTTCTACCTTTATTGGCAAATATGAGTCGGATGTAAAGGATGAGTATTATCCTTATATTCGTCCTCAGGAGAGTGGCAACCATACAGATATCCGTTATTTCTCCATCTTCAATCCTGCATCAGGCAAGGGTATTACTTTCGAGGGTTATGCTCCGATGGAGTGCAGTGCCATTCCTTATTCTATTGAGGATTTGGATTCTGGCGATAAAAAGGAGCATGCTTGGGGACAGCATAGCGGTGATTTGGTTGACAAGGGCTTGACACAGGTACATATCCAGCAGCGCCAGTACGGTTTAGGTTGCATCGACAGCTGGATGTCTAAGCCTATGGAGAAATACCGCATGCATTATGGCGACCGCGAATTCCGCTTCGTCATCAAGGCAAAGTAGTTTTAACATGAAGAATTCTTTTTTTGTACGTGAATAGGGTTAGATTGTGCGGTGCTTTCCTGCAGATTTGTAGGCGGCACCGCTTTTCTGTTTCTGTGCGTTTTGTACATGCTTATCCTCTATATTTACCCTTCTACTATCTTCCATTCACCAATGGTTCGCTTCTGGCTGTCGTAGTTGATTCCTACTTTTACCATTCGTTTGCCGTCAGCTGAATAAGGAATGAGATAGCCTTTGTCATCAATCTGTTGCAAAGCTTCCTCAGCCGTCTTATCAAACTTCAATTCCATCACATAGATTGTATCCGGCATGTGAAGAACGGCATCTGCTCTGCCTATTGCACTATCCTCCTCCACCAAGATGTAAGCACCCATCAAATTAAAAATGA
>USSA01000215.1 GCA_900557255.1 uncultured Prevotella sp. | reverse complement strand
AGCCCAGGGCACCAACTGGCTTCTGTAACCCATGCTCTTTGAGCCATCCTTTCATCTTCTCGTTTGATGCAATGATGTAGTCACTATTCGAAAGACGGTTTATCTCTTTCTGGATGGTAAGCTTCTTTCTGCGGAAAGAACCGAGGTCGTGAATCAGAGAAACCGTTCTGGCTCCTTTCAGATGGGCTATATGGCAGAGAAACGAAAAGTACTTTTTTACAGGATATTGCAAGAACAGCACATCGTCTTTCTGGAGTAAGATACAGGCACGGATGACGCCTATTAAGTCTAGGAAGAAAGCCAATATCTTGCTATTCCTGATTGTGCGTGGTAAGCCAAGATTGATGGCTCCCATTTCTGCAAGCGTATCCTCGTTGTCTGTTTTTGCTTTATTGCCGGCGCTTGTCAGATTATAATAGTTGCGGCTAATATAACAGAGTCTTTTTTGTTCCATATTCAATAGTTTTGAAGTGAGATGTATTTGAACTATAATTCTAGCTGGAATGGAATTTCGTGCTTCTTTCCATATTTGGTCCAGAACCTAGCCCGTTCTTTCATCACATAGGCTACAGCCTTGTCGGTATCTATGTTGCGCAGCAAGGCATATTCGCTTACTAAGATACGGGTGAATTCTTTGGGTCCCCAGAATCTTCTGAGATTATATAGTCCTTTCTTTTCACTTACAGGTCCGAAATCCATTCTGTTGATATCTACCAGCATGAAATGGAATCCTTCTTCATCTTGTTTCCAGAGAATATTGCCTGGTGTAAAGTCCTTATGGAGAATTTCATGCAGATGAATGTCTGCAGCGAAATGGGCTAAGGCTTTTGCCAGATATTTATATTCTTCCGGTTTAGCGTCTGCCACCTCATAGAGTGTATGACCGTAGTCACACTGGATTGTGATAAGATAGCTATATCCTAAGATATTCAGAAAGTTACGCTCTTCAATGAGGGCTAAAGGTTCAGGAGTATTGATTCCTTTTCTTTTCAGAATCATAGGATATTCGAATGCCCGTTGACCTTTTGGCTTTCTGATATTCCAGGAATAAATGAGTTTGTTTTGTCCATGTGGTTCATGAAAGCGCTTTACGTTAACCTGTGTTCCATCTGGTGCAGTAAGTACCTTGATGAGGTTGCGCCCCGTATAAATCACACGTCCTTCCTTCTCGAAAACATCAGGGATGCTCTCTAGGAAGTCTTTCAGATATTCGTATTTAGGATTTATCTTAATCTTTCTCATTCTTATTCTGATCATTTAAAATGAATGTTTCAATTTCCTCCATTTGCATTACTCGTATCCATCTTGTCTTTTATTCTTTCTGTCTCAACCAGTCTAATACATATTGCTGCTTGATGCCGTCATGGAATATCTGAGGATCATTGTCAAGCGTCAACAGATATTTGGGATAATTATCTGGTATAGATTGCAGGGGAGCCAATTCTCGTTTCATCGTATCCTCATTCCTTACGCTAAGTGAAACCTGGTAATAAGATTTCCGTACACTTTGAATAACAACGAAATCAATTTCTGCATCACCTACCTTGCCAACATAGATTTCACCGCCTCGGTGCGCCAATTCCAGATAGACGACATTCTCCAATACATGCCCCAAGTCGCCTCCCTTGGTACCATTGATGACATTGCGTAAACCAACATCCGCAAGATAGTACTTTTGGCCTGTCTTCAACAGTTGCTTTCCCTTGGCATCATATCTCGGAACAGAATAGAAGATATAACTGTTCGTTAAGGCAGAGATATAGTTTTCAACAGTATGCGAAGTGATTTTTCTTCCCAAAGAATTCATCGTGTCGCTGATACGCTTGATGACGGAAATGTTGCCAATATTATCGGCAAGAAACCGAACAATGCTCTCTAACATCATGACGTCCGTTATCTTCTTGCGACTCACCACGTCTTTCAGTACTATCGTATTGTACAACCCCCTAAGGTATTCACGTACCATCTCGCGGTCGTTTTTGATTTGCAAGACATAAGGGAATGAACTCTTCTCGATATATTCACGATAAGCCGCCTCAAGGTTCGTGTCAGAGGGCATCGATTGGAGATATTCATTGAAAGAGAATGGGAATAACTTGATTTCTACATATCTGCCTGTAAGCAAGGTTGCAATTTCTCCTGACAAGAGATAGGCGTTGGAGCCAGTCACATAGATGTCTACATTATCTAATAAGAACAAACTGTCTATCGCCTTTTGGAATCCATCTACCATCTGAATCTCATCCAAAAAGAGATAGTTCATCTTTCCTGAACAGAGATTCTTCTTGACGTGAGAATACAAAGCCTTATAGTTGAGGAATGGCTCATTGTCTAAGTCTTCAAAGTTGAGCTCTTGCACCTGATTATCAGACACGCCTTCAACAAGAAGCTTCTCACGAAACATCCTCAAGAGAGATGACTTGCCGCAACGACGGATACCAGTCACCACTTTTATTATTCTCTTGTCTCTCCATCTTTCCAGAAGAGACATATACTCTGTACGTTCTATCATAAGTAGAAAAAATGAATTACGCTGCAAAGATATGAAATATTTGCGAGAAAAACGAAACGCATTGCATTTTTCTTTCGACAATTCGTGAGAATTGCAGTGCGCTGCATTTTTTTGTCGGCTTATATTGAGGTGCCAAAAGGATAATATCTATATCAGATAATAATCATGCCTTTTCGCATTCTCATGATTCTATAGGAATTACTTTCCCCTTTACCACTTCATATCGCTTGTCAAACTCCTCCTTGGTTCGCTTCCACCTGTTATGTGTCCATAAATAATAAGGTGGATTCTTGCGGATGGTTTCTTCCAACATCTGGAAGAAGCGACGGGTAATCTCGTGCTCCGGCAGGGAGTTCGGATTGCGGGTGATGAGTTTGTAGGTTGCTGTATAGTAGCCGCGCTTAGGGCGAGACATCTCTACATAGAACACGGCATCGTTCATCTTCCTCATGATTCTCTCGCCGCCAGTAAACACTGGGGTTTCGGGATGGTTGAGGAAAGGAAGCCACAGGTGGATGTTTTCCCACTTGGGCCCCTGGTCGCTGATGTAGCCGAAGATGCTGCGGATGTTCTTGCGTTTGTAGTCTACGAGATATCGGAGGATGTCCTTCTTTGGGACAGGCACTCCGTTTTCTTCGTGAGAGCGGATGCGCTTGAAGAGTTCATCAAAAGCTTTATTGTACAGTGGATGATAGATGAGGCCCATGATGCGGCTTTTGGGCAGTTCGATGCCTACACATGAGAGCCACTCCCAGTTGCAGTAATGACCGAGGATGGCTGCCACATCCTGACCTTCCTGGAAACATTGTTCCACTTCTTCGCTGTTATATACCTTGAATCGGCGGCGAAGTTCCTTATCGCTGATGCTCAGAAGTTTAACTGCCTCGAAGAAGTAATCGCTGAACCAGCGGTAGAATTTCTTCTCGATGTCAACAATCTCTTCTTCTGATTTCTCAGGGAAGGAGGTGGTGAGATTCTTACGCACAATGCCTCTGCGGTACTTGATGACGTAATACATCATGAAGTACTCGAAGTCGGCGATGCAATAGAGCAGCCTGAAAGGCAGCAGCGATATTGCATAAAACAGCGCATAAACAATCTTTGTCATAAGTCCTATGATTTACACCTTATTATATATAAGCAAGAATGCTACTTAACATTTAATATTCAACACTTAACAGTATATTACACCTGCTGCATATCATGCAACTTCTTGTAATATCCTTCTTTTTTTATCAGCTCCTCATGAGTACCGCGCTCCACAATCCTTCCCTCATGCAATACGCAGATTTCGTCTGCATGTTTGATGGTACTCAGTCGGTGGGCCACAGCTACGGTGGTACGGGTCTTCATCAATCTCTCCAAGGCATCCTGAACCAGGCGCTCGCTCTCGGTATCGAGGGCTGATGTTGCCTCATCGAGGATGAGGATAGGAGGATTCTTGAGGATAGCACGGGCGATGCTGACACGCTGACGCTGGCCACCGGAAAGTCTGCCGCCTCGGTCACCGATATTTGTATCGAAACCATGCTCCGACTTGGTTATGAACTCGTAAGCATTGGCTATCTTAGCTGCATTGGCTATTTCCGCATCCGTAGCATCGGTCTTGCCGAATCGGATGTTGTCCTTGAAACTTGCATTGAAGAGGATAGCCTCCTGGTTTACATTTCCTATCAGCATGCGAAGGT
>USSA01000214.1 GCA_900557255.1 uncultured Prevotella sp. | reverse complement strand
TGATAGAGGCGAAGGAGGGTGAGAGTCTGGATGAGCTGGTGAAGAAGGCTTATCCGGAAGCCAAGGTCCTTGCCTCTCATCTGACAGAAATCACGATTGTCCAGAAGAATCCTGATACGGTGGCTGAGGCTAATGACCTGAATGGTACTGATGTGGGTATTGTTCGTGGTGAAGTGGGTGTTGCCGAGAATGGTTGCGTCTGGATTCCTCAGACCATGAAGGAGAAAGCGGTGCTTTTCATCTCGGAATACCTTGTGATATTCCTCGAAAAAGAGAAGATTGTGAACAATATGCATGAGGCTTATGCCCGTATTGAGATGGATCCGAAGTACAATTTCGGTATTTTCATCAGTGGTCCTTCCAAGACTGCCGATATTGAGCAGGCTCTGGTTATGGGTGCGCAAGCTGCTCGTGGTGTGACAGTTATACTCTTGTAAAAGGCAGAAATCCCGAAGCTCACTATCGTGTGAACTTCGGGATTTCTCTTTATACTGTCCATTCATAGGTGTCGTAGACCACGCCTCTTCCTCCGTAACCTTCCTTGTGGGCGATGAGGCCCTCATTGATCCAGGCTCCCTGCTGTTCCGTAGAACTGCCGAAGTCCAGATAGGGATAATCGGGGTAATCATGATACATAATCTGTTCATAGATAGCCTCCATGGCTCCGAATTCCTTTCCCTCATCGTTGGTAGAACTATATTGTCCGTGTACCACTTGCTGGGTAATATAAAAGGTGAGGCCTCCTATAATGTGCCCGTTGCGATAAGCATTGTATTGGATGATATTCTCGGGGAATCGGCTTTTCAGAAGTTCCATTTCCTGAAGCGTGTGTACCGGTTTGGCACCAAATCGCTTTTCCAGGTTCTCATTCAATACCTCCCAGAATTCCGACAGGCTTGCATCTCTTACTACGGTCACTCCATTCTGATGAGCCTTCTTCAGGCGGCGCAGGTGGTCTTTGCGCCAGCGCAATTTCTGCTGCATGAAGATGGTTGTGCCGATATTGCGGAGCGAAAGATGAGCCTTGCATTTCCAGAAGATGGCATAGAGATCTTCTTCTGAAGGATGGAGATGATAGATCCAGGGAATAGGACGATACTGTACCTTCTCGAAACCCTGAAGGCGCAGATAGACATTCAGTTCCTCAAAGAGTTGGCAGACCTCTGAAATCGTGACGTGGATGTTCATGATCAGTCCGCCATAGGTGAGTCCGAAATGCGAGCAGAGGGTCTTGCCTACCTGATGGGCTGGCAGGATGGAGTGGAGCTTCCCCTTCTTGAAGAATAGGAGAGAATAGTCCTTGAACCTATCGGAATGGTAATCCATATAGTTGCGGTAAAAGAGAAACGTAGCGTTTCGGGCTTTTGCCACATACTCATCCCATTGCTGGCGATATTCGGGGGTGTATTTGATGATTTCAAACATGATGTCTTGCGTATTGGATAGTTTCAAGCATGATGCCTTGCGTATTTGAGAAACTCGTCGTAATCATAGATATAATCAGCTTCTTCGTACAATTCCGAAGCCAGAACCAGACAGACCGAACCGGCTGAGAAGTTTTCCAGCGTTCGCCAGATGCCTGTGTTGACGAGTAATCCCTGACCGGGGCGGTTGAGAAGATAGGATTGCTTCCGGTTTCCATCATCCAGCGTAACCGTGAAGGAACCGCTGGCTGCGATGATTACTTCCAGGCATTCCCTGTGGGCGTGACCTCCGCGGGCAGCACCTGCCGGAATATCGTAGGTCCAGTAGGTGCGCCTGATGTGGAAGGGCACATCGGTGTTGCTTTCCGCCTGGATGGGGAAAGATGCTGAGGGATGCGCTTTGCCGAAGGAGATGATTTTACCTATTTCTTTCATGTCTCTTGTTGATTGAAAGCTTTTGCCCTTTCAGGGCGCAGGCTTGCGTCCATGAATACCCAGGGTGTTGCCCTGGGAGGGCACTGAAAAAGGTACCCAATTTTAAGTTGCATAGCTTGTTTTTGAACTTTAATTCTTGTCCAAGAAGCATTTCATCTTTTAAAAGTGGAATACTTTTTTGGACAGGAATATAGCCCCAAATAGCTTTCTATAGCGTTTCTGGCGCTTAATTCGGCAATATATGGAGGAATCTACTTCCCCTCTTATGCATTTTGCATCAATTTGATGATTCTCTTCACATTTGCAGCGAAAATAGTCAAAGCTCCCTGCATTTCCATGCACGACAAACCGTATGACAGGGCTCTGTCATATCCTAAGACATTCTTAAGTTCGGAGTTTTTGGCTTCTATCTTGTATCGTTTCCTCTGAAGATTTATAAACTCTTCTGTTTTTTGATATTCGATTTGCTCCAACTGTTCATCCGATTTGATGGTAATCGCATATGTCTTTGTCTTGGCTCCTTCCTTGTAGCAACCTTCACGTAATGGACAGACCTTGCATTTGTCCACATCAAAATAATAGGTAATGCTGGAGTTTCTGTGACGCTTGTCATTTTTGCGATTATTCATCTCTTTCCATTTCGCCAGATGCCCTGCTGGGCAGACGTACAGATCTGCATCCTTGTTGTATTCAAAAGGGAGTTTGTTTGTTCGATTACCGTCAATTACAGAGCTTAAACGAGCAGAGAGGCGCATATTGTTTTCCTTTGCCATTTTGAGATTCTCCTTGCTGGAATATGCCTTATCTGCTACTATGGAATCAATTTCCATTCCTGCTTCCTCTGTCTTTTTTATCAATTCTGGCAATTGCTGTCCATCACCCTTCTCGCCGGAGGTGACGGTAGCTGCGGTGATAATTCTCTCATCGCTCATAGCTATATGCGTCTTATAGCCAAAGAATGAAGAATGCGCTGTTTTATGTCCTGTACGGGCATCCTCATCCTTTGATATTACGCCTCGGGTCTCTGCGTCTGAAATGGTTTCTTTCAGCATGTTGAGACGCTCCTTGACTGCAGGCATATTGGCAGTTGCAGCATCAGCTTCCACTGTTGCAACTATCGTTTTGGCTGCATTCATGATAGAAGAATACTTCTTCTCTTCAGGAAGTTCAGGCAATTCCATGCTGTCATCTACAGAATTAACGACCTTGATTACGGCCTTGCAATAATACTCCAAACTCTTTGCCGCACTAATTGGATTAGAACGGGAATGCGTATGGGTTGCATCAACGATAATGGTTTTAGACTTGAGGACACCAACTTCTATAGCAATAGAAACTGTCTTTTTGATGAGCAGATCCAGCAGAGCCATATCCTTCAGGCGAAGTCGGCGGAATTTGGTCAAGGAACTAGGATTAATCAGAGTAGTCTCCTCAGGAGTTAATCCCAAGAAGTACTTGAACGACATATCATAGCGAGCACGTTCTACAACATCAACGTCCGATATATTATAAATCACCTTTAAAAGAAGATACTTAAACATACGGATAGGACTCTCTGCTGTACGACCATTGTCATGACAATACTTGTCCTGCAATTCCTGGTATACGAAACTAAAGTCCACCAGGTCAGTAATCTGGCGGAGCAGGTTGTCTTTTGGGATAATCAAGTCATACAAACTTGAATAATCACTGAATGATATGGTCTGTTGTTGCTCTAGCATAATCCTTGTTTTTTCCTACAAAGATACAAAAAATATTGCACATATGCAACTTTTGGGTACACTATTTCAAAGATCGAATGTTAAACTAACATAACCCATGAAGGGACTTTTTCAGTGCCCTCCCTGGGCTAGGAGCTTCTGCCCTTTCAGGGCGTGTGGGGAAAACCAAAACGCGATGCAGGGCGTGTGGGATTAAACCTTATTTCCCTCTTTAGGGAAAACCACGGTAGGCTTGAAGGTCTTAGCCTCCTCAAAGTCCATGATGGCATAGGCAATGATGATAACCGTATCACCCACCTGAACCTTGCGGGCAGCAGCACCGTTCAAACAGATGCAACCACTGCCACGCTCACCCTTGATGATGTAGGTTTCCAAGCGTTCGCCATTATTATTATCAGCGATATACACCTTTTCTCCCGGAATCATGTTTGCCGCATCCAGCAGATCTTCATCTATCGTGATACTACCCATGTAGTTCAGATTCGCTTCCGTGACACGCGCACAATGAATTTTCGACTTCAACACTTCAATCATCATAAGGTTTCGTCTTTTTAGTTATTCTTTATATTTAATGTTATCAATCAGCCGAACTTCTCCGCAGAACACTGTGATACATCCTACTGCATACGAAGTATCTTCC
>USSA01000213.1 GCA_900557255.1 uncultured Prevotella sp. | reverse complement strand
TGACAACAGCAAGCCATTCTTTCTGCAAAGAAATAAAATTCATCCATAAGAGAGAGATTTTGGCGAATAAGCTGGTAGTGTAATTACTTGTTGAATTCGCGTTTAAAGATATACACTTAATGTTAGTAATCTTTATTTTATTTTCTCCAAGGACAAAGTTTCACCATTTTCACCTGTTGCCTTAATCAAATTAACTATGTTTATGATAACTTTATAAGCTTGGTTATATGTCTTCCCATTGCCTTTTGAAGAAATTGCCAGTGTATTACCATCAAAGGTAAATGTGAAAGCAATTTTATAGGATATCGCTGACATTTTCTCTTCACAATAGCCTTTTCCATCTTTGTTGAAGGTCCATACAGCATCCTTTGTCCTAGACTGATCTTTCCAGGTACCAACAATACTTAAATCTTGAACCTTAGAATCGTCATCGTCAGAACTACAGCTTGTGAAAGCTGTAGTTGCAAATGCTCCAATAAACAGGAGCAACATTAAAAATAAATACTTTTTCATAAATTTGATATTTTAATTTAAACTAAACATTTCATTTTATCTGTTGCCTTTCGAACGGTTATGCGTCTTGCAGAGCATCTGACAGTTGCTTTCATCTGTGGCTCCACCTTTGCTCCATGCTTGTACATGGTCGGCATCCATTTCCTTTAATGCCCAAATTTTATCCTTATTGGGTCCATCGCCACAAGCACAAAGACGACAATTGCTTTCATGCTTCTTTTTGGCATCTGCCGTCTGACGATCATAAACCCTGCGTTTGGTATTGTCATCAAAGACACGGACATTCAGAAGTCTTGTATCCTTATAACCGCCAAGCACATATTCAAACACGTTCTTTTTATCTTGAACGCATGGATCGTTATAAAGCTCTTTCACCTTTTGAGAAACCTCAACATGATTATAAGGAGTGGTATGGAATCGTTCGTATAGTTCACCCCAGTTTAACCCCTTCATTTTAGGATAGATATCATCAAAAGTCTGCTCTATCCATGAAATGACATCGTTGAAATATAGTTTGAGTTCATTGATATCGGTATCACGACGATGCTCCTGCATATAATCCTTGATGTTGCCATGACTAACCCATCTCAAGGCTTCTTGCAGAATTTCCTGTCTGTTGGCTGAGCCAGAGATGTAGCATCCCCATTTCTGTATATGACTATCATCCTTATTACTAAACTCCTTTCGGGCTGCATTAACGAAAGGTCCTGAATAAATCGCATTCAGTTTCTCCTGATCATTGAGCTTGATACCACCGATATTGATAATTTCAAACCATTCCTTGATTTCTGACTCCGTGCCTTCGCAAATGTATGCGATTAACTCTGTATTCTCTATGAGTTCTCGTTCTTCATCATCCAACGAAAAGATTTTATACGGTTTGTCATTTCTCATGATAGAGAACTTTCTTATCAAGTATCTACCAAGGCTTGTAATGCGTTGCTGTCCATCAAGTACCTCTAAACGTCCATCAGGAAGTTTGTTGAAATAGAGCAAACCTAAAGGATATCCCTTCAAGACGGAATCTATAACAGCGGCTTCTTTCTCACTATGATTCTCACTATAGAGATAGTTGCGCTGATACTCTGGCTGTATGGTTAGCTTACCCGCTAAACCATACAACCCCTTTCCGTCAACTTCACTATATGTAAAACCTTCACATAACTCCTTTACTGTATATATTTTCAACTTCTTTTCCATATTATGATTGTTTTTTACGGATTAATATTCGAGCATATTGTCGCTTATTATTTACGACTCCACATCCACCTCTATCCTCTGGATGAATGGTGTATCCGACTTCATCTAATATTTCCTTAGGTGCAGAAGCTCTTGTATTTCCACATGCTTGCCAAATAATATCAAATTGCTCTGGACAATATTTATCAAGAAAGGTAACTGGCACACCCATTAAATTCTCGTAATCACAAGGAATTGCATCTGTATACGGAATTTCAATGGCATCATAATTGTCATAATGCTGATACTTTTTTCCTTGAATATCCTTATGCTTACTATATTTAATGTTATCAGCCATAGACATCAAAGACAATGGATTGTGGCGACGACCATGGTCTATATTAGTGTACCATCTTACCCCTTTTACACGAATGTATTTCTTTCCATTTTCGTCAATTCTGCATCCTGCTGCTTCCAAAGGATATTCATCTGGAACTCCAAATTCACGGTCTCCACTATGGATTGAACATCCCATCCAAACCTTATTATCTCTAAGCAATGGGAATACTTCTTTATAGGTAACACAGTTTATATTTCCAATAATGATAAACTGCTTATCAGCCTCAACAATCCATGCAAGAAACTCTCTAAAAAGCGAGAATGGTGGATTGGTTACAATAATATCCGCTTCATCTCTTAACTTTTTAACCTCTTCGCTTCTGAAATCACCATCTCCTTCAAGATAGTCCCACTCCAAGTCTTCAAGATTGATTTTACCATCACCAGTAGTGTCTTTTTCTAAAACGAAAATTTTACCATGGGTATTAGTCTTAGAATTGTCAAACTTTGGAGAAGTTGTTTCCAAAAAGGATGTTTGAATTCCTGCTTTGATAACCTTGCTATTGATAGCATAGCTCGTTGAGATGAGTTTCTTCAAGCCTAGTTCTTCAAAATTCTGTGCAAAATACTTAGTGAAATTACTCCACTCCGGGTCATCACAAGGCAGAAGAACCGTCTTGCCACGAAATACATCTGGATTGTAATCGAGATAGGCTTCCATTTCGGTTTCTATATCATAAAACATGGTATAGAACTCGTCTTTCTTGGCAGCCTTAGCATTTGATAATGTACTATTTGCCATAGTTATTGATAGTTGTTACGCACCCAACTATCAATCCGCTAAAACACAAAAAGGGCGTGATGCCTCTTATCGCGTTTAGCACGGGGCGGCGTAGGAATGGAGCCCCAGGTCGATTATAAGAATGCATCACGCCTATAGCGTAAATGCATTTGCCTTATCAATCGACAGGAGACTACATATATATACGAGCCACCTTTCACATATTATTTCCGTGCTTGTTATTCCAAATTGAGTTTCCTACGCTCTTGGCTAAACGCGAAATAATAGCGAATGCTTTTGTTTTTACCCACAATGTCTTGGGAACCATACTAATCCTAGAACGATACCCGATGCAAAGGTACAAGTTTTATTTTTAACAACAAAACTTTTAGCTAAAAATATTTCAAAAAAAGTTATATGAGGGACACAATTAGAAAGAAGAAGTTTATAAGAGAATCCTACTGACTATGATGCCGACAGGATTCTACGTTTTAAAGCATATTTTCTTCATGGTTACTTTTGATAGTTACTTTATCTTCTTGATGGTTACTTTTGTTGGTTACTCTATCGCCTTGATAGTTACTTTTGATGGTTACTTCTCCTAAAATACCACCTCCTCCATCCTCACCAACTTACCTGCTACAAACTGCATGGTGATTTTATGGAACGTTGAACCCTGGCGTAGTGCCTCGACCCTTGGAGCTGCGGCATATCGCTTGATTTGTTCCTCAGCCTCTTGCCATTGGCATTCTGCGGTAGAATGCAATTGTAAAATTAATAATTATTTCTGAAATACGTGCGCTAATCTTAGATTATTTTTGTAGAAAAGACGTTAAACCTATAGATTATGACTACATATCTCAGATTCTGCAATTATGATGAGGCCTTTAAATTCTATTGCGGACTCATCGATAAAGTTCTCAATGTTTTCAAAGAAGAAAAGAAAAAGGGCGGCTTTAAGGCTTTACTGCATTTATTGATGGTAATATAAAAACAACATGACATGGATTATAAAGATGTCGCAAACTTAAGCTGACGACATTTTTTAATCTATTTATTAATTTTAAAAAGCTAATCAGGCTTACCATTTAACAAAGTTATCGTATTAGTAAACTCTGACACTAAATCATTAAATCGAGGATTATCTCTTCGAATAATCAATGCTGCATAATTCTCATTCTCCTCTTCATCGTAAACAATTTGAGGGAGAAAAAGAAAATTATCATGCTCTGCATAAACAGAAAACCAAAAACTAAATAAACGGCTTCTCATTTTCTGCATTCCATCGCCTGTTTCACATATGTATAACAAAGCAGCTTGATTTTTACGAAAAAATTCATCTACAATACACATTACAGTATCTCTAACTTTTGGGTCTCGTGGTGACTTGATTCCTTCATAATTTGTCAACGCAAACTGATATGACT
>USSA01000212.1 GCA_900557255.1 uncultured Prevotella sp. | reverse complement strand
GCAATCAACCTAAGGCAAGGCGATTTTATCGTGAAGCTGGCATTACATTGCTGCAGGATAGTGTGGCAAAGATAGGCAATCTGTGCATCATCGGCAGGGACGACCGCACGAATATGCAGCGCAAATCCCTGGCTATGATTATGGAAGAGGCAAGAAAGAAGGGCTTCATTTCTGACTTGCATCATGGGAAATCTTCGGATGAGTTTTTCATTCTTCTCGACCACCAGCCTTATCATTTGGAAGAGGCAGAACAAAACGGCATTGACTTCCAGTTCAGTGGTCACACCCATCACGGACAGGTTTGGCCTGTCTCCTGGATTACCGATGCTTTATACGAGAAAGCCTATGGCTCACTTCAAAAGGGCAATACCCGTTACTACATCAGTTCGGGCATGGGAATCTGGGGTGGAAAATTCCGCATTGGCACTCAGTCAGAATATGTCGTGCTGACAATTGAGCAAAAGTAAAATATAAAATCAGTTTATTTATTAAGAGCGGCCTTCGGGTCGCTTTTTTTATGCTTATACTTTTCCTTGCTGAAAGGATAGCCAGTTATAGGAGGATTTCATTCATCGACTTCTGGGAATCGGTAAGAATTCTGTTGCGAAGGTAACGGTTCTGTCTTATCTTTACAAGGTCAGGGCGCTGCTTTGCTGAAAAATCTCCACACCATTCGGGTAGTATTTTACAGACAAAACCTTGTATGGATAGCCATAACACCTTCTGAATGCAACATAATTTTTAACCATCCCAGAAGTAGTTGATCTACGAAAGGGAGATAAAATCAGATGGCATTATGACAACAATGAAATCAATTCTCAGCCGACTTACCCAGGCGGTGAACGGCACAGACAAGGAACTCTTCAGTGAGCAGGAGTTGAACCAGTTTGCTTCATTCTATCTTGACAAGTGGGATGAAAACACAAGCGAGGACGTGGTAGCAGAGTCTTTCGTGGACTATTGGTGGAACACCGACAGGGCTTGCAGACGATGCTCGGAATGTGGCAAGCTGATGCGTGAGGGTTATTGCGCAGACATGGGAGTAGCCTACTATTGCAGCAAGGAATGTCTGCATAGCGACTTCACGGAGGAGGAATGGGCAGAGGAATGTGAATCCAACGACCAGAGTTATTATACAGAATGGTAATCAAATAAATATACAAGACAATGGCTAATCAGGCAACAACAACCTATAAGGTTACAGGAACCCAAAAGGCAGTAAGCAACCTTTGGAACACCATTCAGCGCATGGAGGTGAACAGCAGAAACATCTGGCTGGATGACCTCGCCAAGCACTATGGAATCGACTATCAGAAGAAGCACATCAGCGTGCGTGGTCACATCTACTGGGCAGAGTATGAGGAGGATGAAGACACCAGTCTTCTTTCTTTCGAGACCGAAACTGCCTGGGATGCTTGCAATGACCTCTTCTTTGAGATAAATCGACTCCTGGATGATGAACTGAGCATTTCCTACAGATGCTGCGAGTGTGGATGTGAGGTCTATTACACTCACGATGAAGGTGATTACTTTCCCGAAGAATGCTGCGTCAGCGCATCCGGCGAACCATTCGAGGATTGTTGCGATGATGTTTACGGCACTATCGGAGAAGCCATCGGGGAATGGACTTCCAAGACCGGCATTGAACAGGGCGAGCGAACCGATGAGCAGATGATGGACTTCATCAATGAATATGAGTATGAGGACGATGACACCTTTTTCTACATCCGAACCTTTACATTTGAATAAATGATACCTCAAATCCTGACGTTTCCCCTGACACTTTGGGTTGTTAGGGGAAGCGAGAAGGAACTCTCGCCAGATACCCGTACCTTTGTACACGTTAATACATGTCGCCACGTACACGTGGAGCCATGTACACATGAATACTTTAATACATATATACAAAAGAAATTATATTATGTCATTGAAAATCATTACATTCGCCAATCATAAAGGTGGCGTTTCGAAGACCACCTCTACAGCCTCCATCGGGGCTTGTATGGCACGTATGGGCAAGAAAGTCCTGCTCATAGACCTTGACGGTCAGGCAAATCTTACCCTGTATTTCATCCCTAATGAAGATGAAGTGCAGGCAAGCATCTTTGACTCTCTGGTTGATGGCGCACCCCTGCCAGTGAAGCACGTCAGGGAGAACCTCGACCTCGTTCCTTCCTCCCTCGAAATGGCAAGCGCAGAGATTGCCCTCACCAATCTCCTGGCAAGAGAGCAGCTGCTGAGCCGACTGCTCGAACCCGTGAAGCAGAACTATGACTACATTCTCATAGACTGTCCTCCGTCTTTGGGAATCGTCACCACAAACGCTTTCCTTGCAGCTGATGAAATTATCGTTCCGATGACTCCCGAACTTCTTCCTCTGAAAGGAATGAGAATGCTCGATTCCTTTGTCTCTACATTGCAGCGAGTGAAGCCGAACCTCAGACTGGGAGGAGTTTTCATTGCCAGATTCAACCATCGCAAGTTGAACAAAGTGGTTGAGCAAGCCGTGAAGTCCCGTTACGAGACTATCACCATGAAGACTCGCATCCGTGAAAACATCGCCCTGGCTGAATCGGCAGGCAGTGGTCAGAGCATCTTCGAGTACGACCCTCAGTCGAATGGAGCGAAGGACTATCAGGCATTGACAGAAGAAATTATTTCACGTAATCAGTAAAGACTATGGCAAAGAAGAATATGGACATCTTGCTTGGCAACATTCTCGGTAAGGCTGCCATTCATCCGCAGGACAGATTTGACAAGTCTCCTGGGACTTCTCAGGAGAAACAGATTCCTGCTGCAAATCCTCAGACAGAAATTGATTCGCCTAATGAAGCCCCCTGGCGACATTTCTCCTTTATCTGCTCAACGGAACTCGTTGACAAGGTTCAGAGTATCGCCCGAAAGGAAGGTTTCACCATCCGCTCCTTCATGGAATACGTCATGAAACAAGGCGTTGAAGCGTATGAGTCGAAATATGGTAAGGTCAAGAAAATCAGGACTAAAACCATCCGGGAAGTCATGTAAAAAGTGTGGACGTGTAGCCATGTACACATGAATACATTGATACACGTGTACGTTGATACATATAGACGTTAATACATGTCCACATGTGGATATGAATACAATGAAAAAAAATAACATCAAAAACGAAAAGTCATGAAAATGAAAAAGTATCTTTCAATCGCCATCCTCTTGATGATGATGGCTTCACCAGTAGTATTCACCTCTTGCGGCAATGATGACCCGATGGAGGACATTGAGATTCCGGAAACAAAACTGGACGTTTGGACAGAGCCATTCCACATCATGGGTGCGAATGTGGATGAGGTCAAGAGTTATATGGCTCAATCCATGAAGCGTTACCGCCCGGTGGCTGAGACTTCCGGCGACAACATCCAGTTGACCTATATGACAGGGCAGGGTAGTGAAGGCGTTCTTTACAGCTTCTCCCGTCTTGACGGTTCGCTTTATTCCGTCATTGATACGGAGCGAAGTGTGAATCGTGGGCTTGTGATAGACTATCTGAAGAAGCACTACACGCTTGTTTCTGCCGATACAGCCAGCCTGCAGTACTGCTTCACCAACCAGAACAAATCCATGGTGGTTACAACCATGAAAATTTCAGATTCCTATTTCAATGTGAACTATTCATTGGTTTATTGATAGAGAAAAATATGGTTGCCACCATCAGAACTTCGTGCTCTGGTGGTGGTAATTTAGATGTCTGTGTGTGCTTGAAGGAGCATTCTGCTCTTTGTTGTGCTAAATAATAATAAAAATAACGTCTGATGGATATAAAAACAAGTTTTATTTCTTATATTTGCAATCAAATTACAAATATCGAGGTTAAAATGGTTTTAGAGATACGTTTAAGCAATATGTTCTCGTTTCGAGACGAGGTGACTTTGGATTTGCAGGCTGCCAAGATTCAGACAAAGAAGGCAAGGGAGCTTGAAGGTAATCTGTTTTCCGTGGATGGAGAACAGATGTTGAAGAGCGTTGCCTTATTTGGAGCCAACGCTTCGGGTAAAAGCAATGTGATTAAAGCCATCAGAGCTTGTGTGAACATGGTTCGTTCATCACATAATTATAATGTTGACACCAGGTTTGCCATCTCACCTTTCAAGTTTGAGGATTATGCCAATAAGCCAAGCTATTTTTATATCCGTTTCCTGCTGAATGGAGTAGAGTATACCTCAGTTCGGGATAAGAAATAGTGCCTAAAAAAGTTGGTAATCTCCGATA
>USSA01000211.1 GCA_900557255.1 uncultured Prevotella sp. | reverse complement strand
GAAGATATTAACAAGTATGGCAGCAGCGCTTATGAGTGCTGCTGCTTTGGCACAAGCTCCTGCCTTTCCAGGCGCAGAAGGTCACGGAAGATATGTAACCGGCGGAAGAGGCGGAAAAGTAGTACACGTAACCAATCTCAATGACAGCGGAACTGGTTCTTTCAGAGAGGCTGTCAAAACGGGTAATAGAATCATTGTCTTCGATGTGGCTGGCGTTATCGCCCTGAAGTCTGATCTCAAGATAGGTGACAACATCACCATTCTCGGACAGACAGCCCCATCTCCGGGCATCACTCTCAGATATTACACCGTTCAACCGGGCAACAACAACATCATCCGTTTCCTCCGCATACGCCGCGGAGAGGAAAAGAAAATCAATGACGGTGCGGATGCTACCTGGCAGCGCAACAAGACCGGCATCATCTTCGACCACTGTTCCTTCAGTTGGAGCATCGATGAGGTGGCTTCATTCTACGACAACAACAATTTCACCATGCAGTGGTGTACCGTTGCCGAAAGTCTCACCAATCCGGGCCACTCTAAGGGAGCACATGGTTACGGAGGCATCTGGGGCGGTAAGCTCGCCAGCTTCCACCACAACTTCGTAGGCCATCTCATGAACCGCGGTCCCCGTTTTAATGGTGCAAGATACGGATGGACAGGCTACACCAGCAACAAGGATTACGATACATATCAGTGGAAGAATACCGTGCAGGCAGAAAACGTAGACTTCCGCAACTGCGTGATGTATAATGCGCAGGGCACCTGCTACGGAGGTCCGGGCGGCGGACAGATTAACATTGTAAATAATTACTACAAGGCTGGACCTAGCCACAGTTTAAAAAGTACAACCCTGAATGGCCTCAAGGTAAGCGTAAGCTCCGGCAAGGAACGTGGCAGCCAGGACCGTATCACGCAAGTAACCGTATCATCAAGTGGAAATTCAGACAGCAGTCATCCAGAGTTCTACGAGATGACCAGCCGTTATTTCATCAGCGGCAACACCACCGAAACTACCAAGGGAACAGTTACCAAGAACCAGGACTGGAAGGGTGTGGTATACGATGATGGAACCTATACTTATAATGGAGAAAAATATTCTGCTGACAAAAAGAATTTCTACGGAGATGCCGTAGCCCACCAAACCATCAGTGGTGTTTCTTGTGTCAAGATCAAGATGGATGCTCCTGCTCCAACAGGAGAGGTTACCACCCACTCTGCTGCCGAATCATTCAGCAAGGTACTGGCATACAGCGGAGCCTCACTCTACCGCGATGAGATTGATGCGCGCTACATGGAAGAAGCAAAGACAGGTACAGCCAAGTATAAGGGAAGCATCACCAATTCACCTGGCATCATCGACAAGGTATCAGATGTAAACGGCTACACCGAGGCAAACTTCGGAAAGGGCACTCGCCCTGCCGACTTCGACACCGATAAGGACGGTATCCCAGATTCATGGGAGACTGCCAATGGCTTAGATCCAAACGATGCCTCAGATGCCCTCACCTACTCACTCGACAGCAAGGGTTACTACACCAACCTTGAGGTCTACGCCAATTCGCTGGTTGAGGACATCATGAAACAGGGCAATGCCGATGCAGAGAACAAGGTAGATGAATACTATCCTGCATGGAAGAATCCTACAGGTATCTCGCAGATCATCACCTCCAATCCCAGTGAAGTAGCCGAAGTAAAGTATTACAGCCTCAACGGCACCCTCCTTTCTGCCCCTCAAAAAGGAATCAACATCCGCAAGATGCTGTTTAAGAACGGAAAGACCGTAGTGGATAAGGTAATAAAGGAATAAAACTTCTTATAAAACAAAAAGGACATCCCCATGTTTGGGAATGCCCTTTTGTTTTATATGTATATACAATCTGTTACTTTACATACTTCTTACCGTTCTTGATAACAATACCCTTGGCAGAAGAAGAAACCTCCTGACCTGCCATATTATAGGTCTTACCATTCTTCTTGGCAGCGGTAGCACTGATGTTAGAAATGCCGGTAGATGTACCACCACGTACAACTGTAACCTTTACAACACAAGTACCAGTATTACCATTTCTTCCAAACTTCACGCTCGGCATATCTTCCGTCAACGTAATTTGCTCCTCTGCAGGATCATCCGCTGTATTTCTACTATTGATAAATTGTTTTGTCGTATAATAAGTTTTTCCATTTTCACCAACTTCACCAGTGAAGAAAGCTAAAGCAGCTTTTTTGGAGTCATCTGCATTATTAAAAACACCAGCAATAGTAATTACATCACCCTTTTTGAATCCACCTTCTGTTGTTAACTCAACAAAGTTATCTACAACAAGGTTATTTGCACTAAAGCTTTTTCCTATCTTTATGCAAGATACCGCATCTTTATTATTATGAATTTTCACTGTTGCAAACGAAATCTGTCCGTCAGCATCGTGAAGGGTTATACCTGACTGAGAAGTTGGATAATCAATCAAAGTTGTCTGAGCATTAACACTAGCAGCCAAAGTTACGGCTGCGATAAGAGTAAAGAATTTCTTCATAATCGTTTTATTTTAAGTTTATAAATTAAATTTAGTTGAAGAATAACTGTATTGTAGTTTAATTCATTTGCTAGTTTATTTCGGTGGCAAAAATAATAAATCATTTTGAGAATCTCGGAAAAACATGAACCAAAATGAACTAAAACTACGAAAACGATTACGTAAATCCAAACGTCAAGTACCAGAATATAAGAGAGTTTTAGCTAGCAGACACCAAACGGGCTGAAGAAACAGCAGTCCCTTCAGCCCGTTGCAAAACTATATACTAAAGTACAGTATTTATCCTTCCTTTATCTTCCAATCACTAATTGTCCGCTGATTACTATCGTAATTAACACCAATTTTGAACAAGCGTTTACCATCAGCAGAATATGGAATCAGATATCCCTTTTCATCTATCTGTTTGATTGCTTTTTCGGCAGAACCATCATACTTCAATTCGAAAACAAATACAGCATCAGGCATATACACCACTGCATCTGCCCTGCCTATTGCACTATCCTCCTCTACCCTCATATGGGCGCCCATCAGGTTGAAGATAAGATAGAACACAGTCTGGAAATCCCGTTCGTTCTTATTGCTCAAACGGTTAGAGATGCTGGCAAGATACGCTTTCAATCGAGTCATTGCTCCCTCTACATCTCCATCATAAAGCATTTCCAGAAAATCACCCACCAAACTATTATTATCCAAAGATATTGGTGAAAGATAGTTAGGTGCAAGACTCTTGAGCATACCTATCTTTACCTCCCTGTTAGGATATTCCAAAGTATAGCGATGCAGCATCGAGTTATACTTCTTGATGGTGAGGTAACCACTCTGATAGAGCAGCGGAAGCGCAGAAGTCATCATTTCCGGTGAAACATCAAAGTCATCCACATCACATGATTTCTTCTCAATATCCATCACATTAACATGATACTTCTGCAATGTCTTGATGAGATAAGTCGGAGTACCCGAGCCAAACCAGTAAGGAGCAATATCCCGTGCATTCAGTGCCTTTACCAGACTGAACGGATTGAATACATCTTCAGATTTCTTACTGAAATGATAGCCGTCGTAGAATCTTGTCAGCTCTGCCAGGCACTCCTCATACGTCATACCCAGGTCTTCTCCCAATGCCTCTATATCCGGTTTCATCTGCGTAGTAAGTTCGGTCTTGCTGATACCACAGATAGCGGAGTACTGGTCAAACATGCTGATGTTATCGAGATTGTTGAGTTCGCTGAAGATGCTGAGCTGCGAAAACTTGGTGATACCCGTAATGAAGGTAAACTCCAGATATGGGTCGAGCTTTTTCAGAGGACTGTAGAAGTTCTGCATGATGCGGCGGAGGGGCTGCAGGTTCTCCTTCTCATGTACCACATCCAGCAATGGGGCATCATATTCATCGATGATGACAACCGCCTTTTCGCCCGTTTGTTCATAAGCACGCTTTACGATACCATCCAGTCTTTCATTAGGATATTTTTCACCTTCTCCCTTACCGTATAGCTTTTCATAGGGCAAAAGCTGTAGATTCAGATAACTGTTCAAGGCATCAGCATCAAAGTGCTTGGCACCGCTCATATCAAAATGAAGCACAGGATGCTTCACCCATTCCTTCTCATAATCAGCTATTGCCAATCCCTTGAAGAGTTCCTTTCTACCCTCGAAATAAGCTTGAAGAGTAGAGGCAAAAAGCGACTTTCCGAATCGTCTTGGACGACTCAGAAAGACATACTTCATACCTT
>USSA01000210.1 GCA_900557255.1 uncultured Prevotella sp. | reverse complement strand
AAAAAAGAAGAAAGGATATGAAGATGAAAAGAATCATATTGACACTCACTATGCTGGTGGCTCTTGTAGCTACTGCATCTGCTCAGGCAGAAATTAAGTTCGACAAACTGATACACAACTTCGGTTCGTTCGAAGAGTCAAATCCGGTACAGAAGGCAACCTTTACCTTCACCAATGTGGGCAACAAGCCTTTGATTATCAACCAGGCTATTGCCAGCTGCGGCTGCACCGTACCTTCTTATACCAAGCAGCCTATCGCTCCAGGCGAGAAGGGACAGATTAGTGTTACCTATAACGGCAAGGGCATGTTCCCTGGTCATTTCAAGAAGAGCATCACCGTCCGTTCCAACGGCAATGTAGAAATGTCACGTCTCTATATAGAAGGTGTTATGACAGAAAAGAAATAATCTAGCTCAATACAAATTTAAAAGTAAGCATGATTTTCTATTTCTCAGGAACAGGAAATACTAAGTGGGCAGCAGCCAGACTGGCAGCGGCTACACACGAAAACTTGATTCCTATCGCCCCTTATATGCGGGCGGATGATTCAGGCCACAATATAGCCGAGCCGTTTATTCTGAAAGAGAATGAACGGCTCGGATTCGTTTTCCCCGTACATGGCTGGAGGGTTCCACGCCTTGTAAGGGAGTTTATCAGGAAGATGAAGATACGGAGAGAAACTCCTGATGCTACTGCTGAAGACAAGGAGACGTTCAGGAAGCATCCTTTCGCCTATTGCGTCTGTACTGCAGGCGACAGCATCGGACTCACCATCGAAAACCTCAACGATACGATTGCGCTGAATGCATCGCTTCAGGCATTGGGCATCACGGAGGTTTCTGCTTCCTACTCACTCATCATGCCGGAATCTTATGTAGGACTTCCTTTCATGGATGTTGATCCGAAGGAGCGCGAAGTTCGTAAGAAATCGAAATCGGCACAGGAACTGGCGGTTATCTGCGAAGAGATATTCGACAGGAAAGAGGGCGTGAACCGTCTGGTAAAAGGTCCTATTCCCTGGTTCTTCACCAAGGTTGTGGGCGGATTCTTTGAGAAAGTGCTCATCACCGACAAGCGGTTTCATGTGGAGAAAGACAAGTGCGTGAAGTGTGGCATCTGTGCCAACGTCTGTCCTGTAGGCGATATCAAGGGCGGTCATGGAGAATATCCGGAATGGCTGCATCACAAGGATTGCCTCACCTGCTTTACCTGCTATCACCATTGTCCGCATCACGCCATCGAGTTTGGTCACCAGACTCAGAAGAAAGGACAATACTTTTATAAATAATCCCCATCTATCCTAACTGTTTATGAAGAAGACAATCATCTCTCTGGCGCTCGCCTTTCTGGGCATTGCCAATCTCTATGCCGTAAAGGCTAAACCGGGCATCGCCAAGATTATGCTGGCTGATGGAACCGTAGCTTGTGCCACCCTGCATGGTGACGAAACCTTCCACTATTATATGCTGCTGGATGGTACGCCCCTGCGAGAAACCCAGGACGGTAAGTATGAAAAGATAACAGCTGAAGAGCTGAACAGCCGAAAAAGCCGTGCTTTCTCAGCAAAGAATATCACAAGAGCCTCTGGATTAGGAACCGTGAGCCCTAGCTATTTCCCACATAAGGGAAGTCCAAGAGCTCTGGTACTCCTGGTGCAGTTTCAGGATGTAAAGTTCAAGAGTAAGGATCCGGTTGCAACATTCAACCATTACCTTAACGGAAAGAAGGGAGAGGCTATGCCTGAGGCTGATAAAGAAGTGTTTATCACCAACAAGACTTACTGCCAGAACTACGGCAGCGTACAGCAGTATTTTGCTGATATGAGCGATAACCAGTTTATACCACAGTTTGATGTGGTGGGTCCTGTTACGGTAAGCAAGAATTCTGCTTATTATGGCAAGAACGGAAGGGACGACGGAAGCGATACCAACTATCCTCAGATGATTCAAGAAGCCTGCCAGCAGGTAGACGACCAGGTTAACTTTGCCGATTACGACAGCGACGGCGACGGATATGTAGACCTCGTATATGTAATCTATGCCGGCTATTCTGAAAGCATCACAGGCAATTCAGGCGATTGTCTCTGGCCGAAATCGGGTACCGTAGGAGTGGGAATCTATGACGAGAAATATGTATCCCGATACGGCATCAACAACGAGCTAAACAATACGCCTAAAGATACCAAAGACGGCAAATACTACATCAATGGTATCGGCCTCTTCTGTCATGAGTTTTCGCATACCCTCGGTTTGCCAGACATATATCCTACCAACAATCTTACAGAGCACAACCAGAGTCCTGAATATTGGGACGTCATGGATATGGGCAGTTATCAGGCTAACGGCTACCAGCCTATCCCTTATTCACCATGGGAGAAAAGTATCGTAGGATGGAAACAGCCTACCCTCCTTTCGGATACCGAGGCGCAGAAGATAAAGCTGGAACCATACGACAAGGCATCGGATGCATTCAAGATTATAGCCAACAGCGAGGGCGAATACCTGCTGCTGCAGAACATCAGAAACGAGGGATGGTACAAGGAGGCTCCGGGTTACGGATTGCTGGTATGGCGCATCGACTACGATGACAAGACTTCGGTTAACCTGGGGGATAATCCCAACAACAGGCCAGGTAAGCCAAGGGTAATGATTGTTCCTGCAGACGGCATGGTATACAACAGCTATAATGAGAAAGTTAGCGGCGATGATATTATCACGAGTCTTCAGAACGACCCGTTCCCAACCTACAAGGCGGGCTCTGCTACAGAGTATGAGGTGAACAGTCTGACCAGTATCACCCTGAACAACAGTGTTGATACGAGTCATCCGCTCTACAACATCACAAAGGATGAAGCAACCGGTCTGGTAACCTTCGATTATCTCAAGAACTTCTCTCCTACCGGAATCTCTTCGGTCATCATAGGAAAAGACAGACCGACAGTATATTTTGACCTGGAAGGCAGAAAGGTTTCCGTTCTACAAAAGGGCAAGATTTATATCACCAGCAAGGGTCAGAAGATAGTATACTAACTATATAAACAATGAGAGGGTGTGTCATGATTTATGACACACCCTCTTATTATTTTAATATATTCTAGGACCGAAGATGGTGGTACCTACACGAACCATCGTGCTGCCGTGCTTGACGGCAATATGATAATCGTGACTCATACCCCAGCTACGCTCGCAGAAAGCATCATCAGCAGCAAAATATCTGGCCTTTATCTCATCAAAGAACCGGGCAGCCTCATCAAACTCCTGAGCAATCTGCTGCTCATTGTCTGTATTAGATGCCATCATCATGATGCCACAAATCTGCACATGCTTCATCTCCCGCCATTCGCCTGCCTCCAGGAGTTCGCGGCAAGCATCAAGAGAAAGCCCCGATTTGGTATCTTCCTCAGCCAGATGAAGTTCCAGAAGAACCTTCACCACACGATCGTGCTTGGCAGCCTGCTTTTCAATCTCCTTGAGAAGTTTCAGACTGTCTACCGATTCAATCATCGAGATATAAGGTGCGATATACTTCACCTTATTGGTCTGCAGATGACCAATGAAATGCCACTCGATGTCCTCAGGCAGCGAAGCCACCTTCTTAGCAAGTTCCTGTTCGTGACTCTCGCCGAAGATACGCTGTCCTTCAGCATAAGCCTCCTCGATATACTCGTTGGGATGGAACTTGCTGATGGCAACGAGACGGACACCGGCAGGCAAGCTGTTCAGCACCTCATGGAGATTTCTTTTTACATCATAGTCCATATTCTAAATGTTGAGTGTTGAATGTTGAGTGTTGAGTGTTGAATGTTGAGTGTTGAATTAACCTTTGTGTCCCGTTAGGCAACTCAACATTCAACATTCAACACTCAACATTAATTTATTTCTCCTCGTATTCAGGCACATCATTCTTCTCCTCTTTCTTCTCGGTAGGAGCATGATGCTCGAATACATCCATCAGTTTGGTTTCGTTCAAACCAACCACATCATAATCTATCATGGTCTTGCCCATCACCTCATCAATATAACGGAGGGCACGGGCGAGAGACTTAGCCTGAACAAGATAGGTAACGTTGCTGCGCTTCTCCTTCTCACTCTTCTCATCAATCGTGATGAACTGGAGTTTAGCCTTATACCACTTATCATCATCATCCATATCGCTGAAGAAGATTTCGCCGTAGCCAGCCTTACCGATACCGCTCACCTTCAACTCGCCGCTTACATATACCGACATCTCATCGATGATGGCGCTCTCAGCCTCGGTAAAGCTCAAAGCATCTACTACGTATGCTTCAGAAACAACCTTTTC
>USSA01000209.1 GCA_900557255.1 uncultured Prevotella sp. | reverse complement strand
AGCATGGCGAAATACTCCTCGCAGGTGGTTGGAGCCAGATAGATGAGCCCCGGAATGCTGCAGAGCATCGGAATATCGAAAAGGCAGATGTGGGTGATGTCGTTCATCGAGTTCACTCCGCCTCCTACCACGTTGATTACGGCTGGGTTGGAATTGATGCAGAGGTCTTGCGCTATCTGGTCGTAGGTACGTTGGATGAAGGTGCTGTAAACGGTCCATACCGGATGCAATCCACCCTTCGCCATTCCCGAAATCATGGCTACCGCCTGCTCTTCGGCGATTCCCATATCGATGTGCTGCTTGCCAGCCAGTTGGCGTTTATCGGCAGTAAAGCCGCCTGCGGTAGGAGTACCGGCGGTTACGGCGATGAGGGTATTATCCTGCTTCATCTTGCTGAGCATCCAGTCAGAGAATAATGTACCGTAATCTTCAGTCGGAGCAACCTTCGGGAGGGTTCCATCGGCATTTCTTCTTGGTCGCGAACCGTCTTCCAGATTGAAAGGCATTCCCCAATGCCAAGCCTCCTTGTTGGCTACGGCTGGCGCAAATCCATGACCTTTCTCTGTGTGAATGTGAACCACGGTAGGCTTATCCGTATCCTTTACGCTCTCGAAAACCTGGATGAGTTTTTCGATGTCGTTACCCTCTTCCAGATACTTGTATTCAAAGCCCCACGCCTTGAACCAGTTGTGCTCGCAGGTGCCGTTGCTCTGGCGCAGGGCACGCAAGTTCTTGTAGATTCCGCCATGATTTTCGGCGATAGACATTTCGTTGTCGTTCACCACGATGATGATGCCCGTGCCGAGTTCCGAAGCCTCATCCAGTCCCTCAAAAGCCTCACCGCCAGAAAGGGAGCCGTCGCCGATAATGGCGATGATGTTCTCATCGGTTCCCTTGATGTCGCGCGCCTTCTGCAAACCGGTGGCAAGACTCACGGAAGTGGAAGTATGCCCCACCTCAAAGTTATCATACTCCGGACATTCGGCAGGAGAAGAATAGCCCGAAATGGCATTCATGTCATCCACATCGCCGAGGAATCCCGCAGCTCGTCCGGTGAGCACCTTATGCGGATAGCATTGGTGGCTTACGTCAAACACGAGCTTATCCTTTGGCGCATTAAAAACGTAGTGAAGCGCCACGGTAGCCTCTACGAATCCCAGGTTCGGTCCCACATGACCGCCATGCTTGCTTACACGGTTCAGCACAGCCTGTCTGGTTTCATCAGCCACCACCTGCAGCTCCTTCAAATCCAGCTTCTTCAAGTCGGCTGGCGACTTTATTTTCTCAATATACATTTTCTTATACTTATAGTTATATGATGATCAAGATTTCCAAGTGCAAAGATACGAAGATTCCCAAAAACACACATTACCCCAACTACAGAAAAAATGAATGTTTTTCCGGAAATCTCATCTTGGAATCTTCTTTAGGAAAACTCATCTTGGAAATCAGCCTGCAGCCTTATCCCTATCCTTCAGAATCACAGCCATGTTATCCAGCGCCCATTCTATCAGATGATCCATAATAGGAATAAGGGTTTCAGCACGGGGTGTGAGAGAATACTCCACTCTTGGCGGCACTTCGGCATAAGCCTTGCGGGTAACGTAGCCATCAGCCTCCAACGATTTTAACGTGCTGGTAAGCATTTTCTGCGAAATATCCGGAATCTGCTTACGCAGGGCATTAAACCGGAGGGGGCCATCCTGATGATTTTTCAGGGTGTAGATTACCAGTAGCGACCACTTGTCGCAAACGCGCGCCAGGACGTTACGGATGGGACAGTCCTGCACTACCATTTCTTTTATCATTCTTGCCATAATCAATCTTCTTATATTCTACTATAATATTCTGCCACAATCTATAATATTCTGCAAAACTCTGCAATATTCTGCAATAGGCTACAAAAGTAACTAATATCCGAAAAGATACCAAACATACCAAGTTAATCTAAGTTAACGCTTCATTTTTCTTACTCCCATTCCCACGCAATAGTTACCTCCCAGTAACCATCTTACCCCCAAGTGCCCTCTTGCAGGAACCGGTTTTTCGCAGTATCTTTGCAGCACAATTCAGAAATGAAAGCAGAAAAAAGAAGTATTCACAAATTCACAAAAAGAAATAACATAAAGTGAAAGAAAAAAGAAAAAGAGAAATATAAACTTTTAAAAATAACAGACAAGATGAAAGAAACAAAGATTATTGCAAAGGCTGATAACTTTACAGCCACAGATTTTGGCAAGATGAGTGACCTCAAGGACTACACCTTAGAGCTGGGTTCTGAGATTAAGATTCCCGGAAAGGTATTCGGAGGTCAGAGCGTGAACGCTACTGGTGGCGAGTTCTCATTCCAGAGCTTTGCTCCTGGCACAGAGACAGGCTTCCTCCATACTCACAAGAACCACGAGGAATTATATTTCTTCCTCAGCGGCAAGGGCGAGTTCCAGGTAGATGGCAAGGTATTCCCTATTCAGGAGGGAAGCGTGGTGAGAGTAGCACCAGCCGGCAAGCGCTCCGTTCGCAACAACGGTACAGAACCACTCGTGATGCTCTGCGTGCAGTATAAGGCCGAAACCTTTACAGACGAAGATGCAACCGACGGCGTGATTCTCAACGATAAGGTGGAGTGGTAGAAATTACTCTACCACCTCCATGATTTCAGGATGCTCAAGCTTTTCCTGTTTCTTGAGCTTCTTCACTACTTCGGAATAACTGTGGCGAATCAGGGCCTGGATGAAATCATCTTCCAGCGTGCCATAAAGGTTTACCTGATTCCAGTATTTCTTATTCCAATGCCATGCGCCTTCTATTTCGGGATGCACTTCCCGGAGTTCGAGGGCGTATTCGGCATTACATTTCATCGTAACCCACTCGGGGCGCTCCAGGTCAACACAGGCAAAAATCTTGCCCAAGATGCGAAACACCAAGGTCTGTTCATCAAAAGGAAAAGCCTCGGTTACGAGGGGAAGCGAGAGGCAATACTCTCTAACAGATTCTATATTCATAATTTCTTCTGATTATTTCTGATTAAAATGTTTCTATGTTTAAGGGGACAAAGATAATGAATTCTAATGAAACCGCAAAACTTATTCCACAAAAAACATCAGATTTTCCAGCACAACGAATTCTACGATGTTTTCTCTTTAAAGTACAAAGATTATTATAACTTTTTTATTGTAATGAGACTGCAAAGATAGGCGATTTTTGGGGAGAAGATTTTAACATAAAGGAATAAAACGAGAGTTTTTAGAGAAGATAGATTACTTTTTGATGGATAAACAGATGAAATTAAAAAGAAAAACTTTAAAATAACTCCCTTATGGGATATCTAAAAACAACCTTTTTGTAACTTTTTCAAGAAAATATTTGGTAGTTACATAATTTTATTGTAGATTTGCAGCAGATTTTTTAAAGAAGGAGTGCTTATGCAGAAGAAAAAGGATAAAAACCTGATGAAAACGGATGTAAAACCGATGAAACAAGGACTGCTGTCCCGGATATTCCATCTCTATTACGATGGTTTCAGGACGATGACCCTGGGCAAGACGTTGTGGGCTGTCATCCTCATCAAGCTTGCCATCATCTTCCTGGTGCTCAAGCTCTTTTTCTTTCCAGATTTTATCAATACGAATGCCAAGAACGGAGACAAGGCTGGCTTCGTTTCCAAGGAAGTTCTGAACAGATAAAACTCTGGATTTCAACCCTATACCATCAAAATAAATACAAAAACATTATATAATAACAATTATAAAACCATTCAACTATGATGACAAATTTATTGTTAGACATTACATCAGCCACCATCGACTGGTCGAGGGCGCAATTCGCACTCACGGCCATCTACCATTGGCTGTTCGTGCCGCTCACCCTGGGACTGGCAGTAATCATGGGCATCGCCGAAACATGCTACTACCGCACCAACAAGCCGTTCTGGAAGCACGTAAGCCGTTTCTGGCAAAAACTCTTTGGCGTGAACTTCGCCATGGGTGTTGCCACAGGCATCATCCTGGAGTTTGAATTCGGCACTAACTGGAGCAACTACTCCTGGTTTGTGGGCGACGTATTCGGCGCTCCCCTAGCCATAGAAGGCATCCTGGCATTCTTCATGGAGAGCACCTTTGTAGCCGTAATGTTCTTCGGCTGGGATAAGGTGAGCCGGGGCTTCCACCTTGCCTCCACCTGGCTCACGGGACTTGGCGCCACCATTTCTGCCTGGTGGATTCTCGTAGCCAACGCATGGATGCAATATCCTGTAGGTCAAGAATTTAATCCCGACACCATGCGCTTCGAGATGACTTCGTTTATGGATGTGGCACTCTCGCCATTCGCCATCAACAAGTTCACCCATACCGT
>USSA01000208.1 GCA_900557255.1 uncultured Prevotella sp. | reverse complement strand
CCGCAGGTTACCAATGCCTACAGCCCTTACTATACTTCTCCGGATGATAATCCCATCAAGAAGAGCGATGTAGAAAGATTCACTACCCAGACGATGGCGGACATCAGGCAGACCATCAGTTCGCTGCCTGCCGGAACACCGGTCTACGGGCTCAGCATGGGCGATGATGTGCAGTATTATGGCGGCTACAACGCCAAGCTGGAGCGTCAGATACGCCAGGCATTGGGCTCTTCAGAGATGCGTCTCTTCTCCGTCATCGGCAATCACGACCAGGATGGTAAGGCGCTCTACCGCAGGAAATGGGAGGAGAATTTCGGTCCTACCGATTTTTCCTTCAATCGTGGCGATGTGCATTACGTCTGTATTAACAACTGCTTTTTCCATCACGGAATGGCCTATTATTCGCCGGGCGAACTGCGTGAACGCCAGGTAAAATGGCTGAAGCAGGATTTGGCCCTCACGCCAAAGGATATGAAGGTGGTGCTCTGTTATCATATTCCTTTTACCTTCGGCAATGCGCCTTTCAGCAAGGCGAAGCCGCTCAGCAATGCCAATGAGCAGGGGCATTATTCCTCTTCCCGTCTCTCGCAGCTGTTATCTCTTTTGAAGCCATTCAAGGGAGGATATGAACTCTTCTGCGGCCATACTCATTTTGCCTGCAACCACGAGATCAATTATCAGGGCAAGGATGTGATGGAACATTGTCATGCTGCTGCCTGTGGCAATATCTGGCAGTCGAACATCAACATCTGCGGTACCCCGAACGGATATTATGTCTATAGTTTTGTGGGAACCAGCATCAGCAACTGCTATTACAAGGGAACCTTCTGGGATAAGAGCAAGCAGATGACCATCTTCCGTGCCCAGACCGATTTCAACGGTGAGAAATATGCCAAAGACTGGCAGTTGGCAACCAACAGAAATATCTTGGTAGCCAATGTCTTCAATGCTACCAGTCATTGGCGTGTGGTAGCCGTAGAGGATGGCAAGGAATATCTGATGCGCCGCATCAGCAGCAAGGGTCAGGATGCCTTTGCAGCCGGCTATCATCATAAGTACAGCAAGAGTGTATCCTATCGTTTCGTGAGCAAGGGGAATGGTTATCTCATCATGAATCACCTTTATTATTATACTCCTAGGAATCCGAATGCCAGAATCATTATCAAAGCATCCGATCCATACGGAAATACCTATACGGCAAGCAGCAGCGATGTCGTAACCGATCCTTTCGCCAACTATGCCCACTACTATGAGCGAGAGTACAAGGAATATAAGAAGACAAAAGCCAGCATATTGCGCGATTCTGTAGCAACCAAGCAAAGGGATTCTATTTCTTCTAAACAGAAATAAACAAGGACATACCTTGACAAGAATGCAAGAGACGCTTTATTCATCGGCATTTACTTGAAGACGTTTCATCTCAGTCTCTGCCGAAGAAATCTTCTTCTTTTCCACATTCTTGCGGAATCGGTAAGTCAGGGTAAGACCTATCTTGCGAGTTTCGTACTTGCTAAAGGTATTCGTCACAACATTATGAATCTGTCTCGAGCTTCTGGTCTTGTCACCATTAAATATATCATTGGCATCTATTGACAAGCTCAACCTATCTTGCAAGAATGATTTCTTGATGCTCAGATTAAAGGTGGAAAGTGGACTCAGATAAATAGTCTCCAGATAGCCACCGAAGAGTTGCTGATAACCAGCCGACAGTAACCATCCCTTAGGCAACTGGAAATCATTGTCAAATGTAAGCATAACAGTAGGATGCTTATCGCTAAACATCTGTCCATCCACTCCAGGATAATGAACAAATGATTTCTGCATGAAACCAGTAAGAGTGGGTGTCCAAAAGCCTATCGACTTCCTGATATTGAGCATGGCTGCAAGAATCTGTCGATGAGACAAATTGGTCTGTCTGCTGACCGTTATGGCAGATTGCCCTGGCAATGAATATACATCAGCAAAGAGAGGACGATGGAGATAAGAATAATTCAATGTGAAATACAGCCAATTATACATCAGCATATAGGAGATATTATGCTCCAGCTGCGTTGTCAAGCCAGCATTTCCCATCTTTCGCTCATAGCGGTTCAGATAAATCACGTTATCATTCATGTCCACATAATTTGGTCTGCTCGTCTCTATCGAATAGCTCAAGCTCTGCATGAGCATACCTGCGGCATGGCTCAGGTTCAAAACAGGCATCAGGTAGTTGTCTGAATGGTGCAGTGCATTCTGCTCCCCCTCTACCGTCTGTTTAGAAGTCACATTCTCGAAGCGCAATCCAGCACTCAGCGAAAAGGCTCCGAGAGGCAAAGTATAGTTAGCGAAAACTGCATTTTTCACTTCCCTATTGTCCGTATTCCCACTATGCAGCATTCGGGCATAATCTATGCCATCTATACCCTTGCTATAACTGAAGTCATAGCCAAAGCTCAGATTTCCCCAATTTCCCAAATCATGATTGGCATGGATATTTGCAGAAATCACATCCCAGCGAGAACGAGTATTGTATTGCAAGTCATCTGCCCTATCTTCTTCCTTCTCCAGGATATGAGTATTGTCCTTGATTTCCTTATGGATGTAATCTGCTGCCATGCTCAAGTGCCAATCATGGTCGAAGACAGCATCATAGTAAGCATTCAGATGATGGGTATCGGTATGATTATGCGAATCCTTGCCAGACAGCAAATCCGCAGTCTTCCCGATATTAGGAACTACCGATAGCGAGTCGCTGCCCATCGCTTTGTCTCTGGCAAAACTCCCGCCATATTGCAGTCCCAGCTCTGCCCTATCCGACAAACGATAAGCCATGCCTGCCTGAACATTGTGGGTATGGGTACGAGACAGATTCTCGGAATATTGCTGTTTGTTCCAAAGGGTGTCAGCCAAGACTTGTCTGCCATAATAATCCTTGGACAGAGTCTTAGAGTCGCGATAATAATAGCTTAGAAACAAGTCAAGTTTGTCCATATTATAAGAAGAGGTAAAACCATATTTCTGGGCAAGATGCTTGGCCTGCGTCAAGTTGCCCACCACATTAAAGGCCAGTCCATTTCCCAATTTCTTAGTCTTGATATCCACCACAGGTGCTCCCGTTGCCTCATAATTGGCATCAGCAGTAGGTATCACCTGGACAGATTTCACTTGGTCAACCTGCAGGTTATCCAATTGGCTCTGTTCTCTCACCTTTCTTCCATTGATATAGTAAACTGGAGCTCCTTTGCCTGCCACCATGATGCCCTGCCCCGTGCGAATGATGCCCGGTGTCTTTTGGAGCATCTCATAAATATCATTCTGGCGGTTCAAGATGGAGTCGTGTTCTACATCCACCACGATGCTGTGTCCTATCATCTTCACAGTGGCACGTCGAGCCACAACATCTACGCCATCCAAGGAGATAACAGTATCACAAGCCAAACTATCTTGCGCCACTCCCGATTTCACCTCCTGTGCATTCAATATGCCAGTCACCATGGCAAAGAGACAAATCAAAAAATACTTTCTCATAATCATGACCAATTTTATAAATTACAAAAAGCTGAATTAAACCGCGAATTCAACAAGCAATTGCAAAATAAGGTATATCTCTCAAAACGTTTCTTGAGAGATATACCTTATTATATATTGAGACATTTTTTATTTGTTCAGTTTCCAGGTAACACCATCCTTGGTGTCCTTTACCTCGAAGCCGGCTTCAGCCAGGGCATCGCGAATCTGGTCGCTGGTAGCCCAATCCTTATCAGCCTTAGCCTTGGCACGGAGGTCGAGAACCATGTCCACTACCTTGCCATAAGCCTCTTCACGAGCATCATTGTTGGCTCCCTTCTCACTCTTCAAGCCGAGGAGGTCGAAGGTGAAGAGATGCATGGTGTCTGAAAGCTCCTTCAGGTCTTCGGCAGAGATGTTTGCCTTGTGGTCGAGGGCTGTGTTGATTACATGACAAGCCTCGAAGAGGTAGCTGATGACAAGCTGAGTCTGGAAGTCATCATTCATTGCATCGTAGCAGCGCTGGCGCAATTCGCTTACGAACTTCTTCACCTGCTCATCGCTCTGCTTAGCCACAGGCACACGCTCCAGGTCGTTCAAACCATTCATCAGGCGCTCCAATCCCTTCTGGCTAGCCTTCAATGCATCGTTAGAGAAATCTACGGTGCTGCGGTAGTGAGCAGAGAGGATGAAGAAACGGATGGTCATTGGCGAATAAGCCTGTTCCAGACTGTCGTGATTGCCAGTAAAGAACTGCTCCAGAGTGATGAAGTTGCCAAGACTCTTACCCATCTTCTGACCGTTGATGGTAATCATATTGTTGTGCATCCAGTAACGAACCATCTGGTCGCCCTGAGAAGCCACAGC
>USSA01000207.1 GCA_900557255.1 uncultured Prevotella sp. | reverse complement strand
CTTTGCAGAAGATAAGCTGCACTCGGCAATTTGAAAGCAAGCTTTCATTGCGCTCATTTGCATTATCTTTGCAGAAGATAAGCTGCATTCGGCAATTTGAAAGCAAGTTTTCATTGCGCTCATTTGCATTATCTTTGCACCGATAAAAATAATTAATTACATAAGCTAGAGAAATCATTCTCTCAATAATTATCAGAAAAGAAAGAGAAACGATTCTCCAGATTACAAAAGAAAGTTCAAGATATGAAACAGTCAAGATTCATAGTAGCCGCTCTATCAATGAGTTGCATCACTACCCTCTCCTCCTGCTTCAAGGAAGAACCACTCAATGCCGAATGCGACATCGAGCAGGCATACATACATGCAGACAACAAGATTTTATTGAACTTGTTGTTTACTAATCCATCTGATACATTGGTCAATGTGCAGAGTGATCAGACAAAAATTGAGTTCACAATGAGACCATTTGCCGCCCTTACCAAACAGGCGCCAATATTCCGCCTCACACCTGGAGCGACCATCTCACCAGAAAGTGGAAGCCTTCAGGATTTCTCTAAAGGACCTGTAACATATACAGTAACTTCAGAAGACAAGCAATGGAGTCGCACCTATCAGGTAAACATCAAGAAGGGACAGACCACCATGAGCAAGGAGTTTAAATTCGATTTCGAAAACGCATACATCAGCAAGGGATACTACAACTGGCAGGAAAACTGGAATGGTGATCTCCTCGACATCTGGGCTACCGGAAACCCGGGATTCAATATCAGCAACCCATCGGCAAAACCGGAGGAATATCCTACCGTGATGATAGAAGACGGTTATCAGGACAAGGGCGTGAAGCTCACCACCCAGCGCACCAGCAAGGTCGCTGATATGGCACACAAGCCTATCGCTGCCGGCAACCTCTTTATCGGACAGTTTGATGCTACCGATGCCCTTTTCGATGCAATGAAGGCAACAAAGTTTGGCCATCCATTCAGTTTCGACGCCAAGCCTGCTAAGTTAGAAGGATGGTATAAGTATCAAGCTGGCGAAAAATTCACCGATAAGAATATGAAGGAACTTGACCGCCATGACTACGGAACCATCTATGCTGTACTCTATGAGAACATCGATGAAAAGGGAAATGCCGTATTGCTCTACGGAGATAATGTACAGACCAGCAAACAGATAGTGGCACTTGCTCTGGTAGGTGAAACCCATGATGACAATGGAAAAGTTGCCATTGGAAACACGCGTGAATGGCATCACTTCAGCGTAGATTTCGAGTATAAGAAAACCATTGACCCAATCAAGTTGAAGAATGGTGGCTACAGTCTCACTATTGTCAGTTCATCCAGTTCAGATGGAGCTAACTTCCTGGGTGCCGTAGGCAGTACCCTTTGGATAGACAGTTTCAAGTTGATTTGCAAATAAGCTAAGGAGGAAAACATAGAATGAAGAAGATAACAATATTAGCTCTCCTGCTGACATGGGGCACTGCCACATGGGCAGGAGAAAATGAGAATCAGAAGACTGAGGAGCACAAGCAGGTAGAAGAAAGCAAGCGTACCTCATGGAACAAATATCTTCACGGCTACCAGTATCAGGCTCGTGTGGCATATAATTTGGGAGGCACAGCCCCTATCGGTCTTCCTGCTACCATCCGTACACTGCACAGCTATACCCTGCAACCTAACTTCAGTTTGGGTATCGATGCTTATCACCCACTTTCAGGCAAATGGGGATTCGTTGGAGGTCTGCACTTTGAAAACAAGGGCATGAAGATTGATGCAGGCGTAAAAAACTATTATATGAGAATAGTTCGTGGAGGCGAAGAGCTGAAAGGTATATTTACAGGCAACGTGGTTACGAAGGTAGACATGAGTCTTATCACAGTACCATTGCAGGCAACATACGACATTTGCGACAACCTCCGCTTCAAGTTGGGTCCGTATGTTAGCTATGTAACATCAAAGAAGTTTGAAGGCTGGGCATACGATGGTTACCTGCGCCGCCAGGAGGAAGGTCATCCTAAGGGCGATCCTACCGGGCAAAAAGTAAAGTTGGGGCATGACGAAGGCGAGCGTGGTGATTACGATTTCAGCGATGATATGCGCAACTGGCAGGTGGGCGTAGATTTCGGAATAGACTGGCGCTTGAACAACCGTTGGGGCCTCTGTGCTGATCTGAGTTGGGGCTTAAATGGTATCTTCAAGAAAGATTTCGAGACCATCGAGCAGACGATGTATCCTATCTACGGCAGCGTAGGTATCACGTATCAGCTGAAGTAATATATAATATAATGTACGCGTACATTATTATATAAATAAATAGAAACAATACAATAATTATTTATTAATACACCAAAAAGAGAAGAAAAATGAAAAAGTTTATTTATTTGATGGCCATGGTTTGCACCCTTGGTTTCTTCACTGCTTGTAGCAGCGATGATGACAATGATGAGAAGGAATTTGTACGCAACGAGAAGATTGAAGGTACCTGGAAGGTACAGGAAGCAGGTTTTGATGCAAATGGCAATTCTACAGGTTCAGTTGTATTAAAGTGGGAAGGTTCTGATGATGCAGTTATCACTATCCCAGGCATTCTTGATGAGCCATATCCTGTAAAGGATGCCATCAAAATGGCTCCAATGTTACTCAATACCAAACTCAGAAGCGTTTTGCAGGATGTAACCTTCAATGAGAAGGGACAGATTTCTGCAACCTACAAGGAAGAGGCTGATGACAACGACTGGAAGGTTGCTAACGATTACGCTACATACAAGGTGGTTAATGAGAATATGATTACCTTGTTCCTGAACACAGCCAAGATTACAGAAGACATCGACGATGCTCAGGAGAAGGCAATGATTACTAGCATGTTGGATCAGTTTAAGACCGGTATTCCAGTACACGTATCTTATCCAGCAACCAACAAGGTATATTTCTATGTTGACAAGGATTTCGTAGCTCCTATCATCACCATGCTTTATGCTCAGGTTAACAAGATTCCTACTACTACAGATATGGACAAGGATGATTTAGCAAAATTCAAGATTTTGAAGTCAGTTGTCAATCAGCTCCCTACCATTATGGAAAAGACCACCAAGTTTGAGGCTGGTCTTGAGCTAATCAAATAAAGAGAAAGAACTATAAATCATCAAGCTGAGGGTGTGCCATAAGTCCATGATAATGGAACATGACACACCCTTGTTTAATTAACCGGTTTATTGTTGTACAAATAAAGAATGTATAGTCGTACAACTAAAAGGTGTATAGTCGTACAACTAAAAGGTGTATAGTCGTACAACTAAAGGGGGTAATGTCGTACAACTAAAAGGTGTTGTCACTAGGCTCGGCAGCTCTGCCGACTGCAGTCAGCAGAGCTGCTGACTAGGCTCAGCAGCTCTGCCGAGCCTAGTGGGAATCTTTTAGAAGCAGTCTTCTTATACCTTAGAACCAATCTCCTTTCACCTCATATTCTATATCTTTGAACCTGACTAAATGTCTCACTTCGCTTACTCAGTAATCTCGTTCTGCTTGTCCAGCAGTCTCATTTCGCTTATCCAGCAGTCTCATTTCGCCTGCTCAACCATATTACTTCGCCCACTCAAGTCTGATTAGGTAGCGTTTGAGACGTTCTTACAAGCGAGAACGTCTGGATTTTCCAGGCAAAAAAAAAGATTGCATCAGCGGAAATACTTCCAACCAATGCAATCTTCAGTTTTCTTTAATCTAGAGGCTAAACACTTTCTTACGAGAAATATCACGGAAGAAAAGAGCCTAGCGTCGGATTTACTTCACCTTTGCAACGATAGCCTTGAAAGCCTCAGGGTTGTTTACAGCGAGGTCAGCGAGAACCTTACGGTTAATCTCGATACCAGCCTTGTGAAGAGCACCCATCAACTGGCTGTAGCTCATACCATCGAGGCGAGCAGCAGCGTTGATACGCTGAATCCACAATGCGCGGAATGTGCGCTTCTTGTTACGACGATCGCGATAAGCGTAGGTAAGACCCTTCTCCCAAGTGTTCTTAGCTACTGTCCATACATTCTTGCGAGCTCCATAGTAACCCTTAGTGAGCTTCAAGATTCTTGTTCTTTTTGCTTTTGATGCAACGTGATTTACTGATCTTGGCATAATTTTTTTTCTTTAAAAGTTCGACTAAAAAGTTAATAATTAACGGAGGCAGAGCAAGTCGCGAACCTGCTTCAAGTTTGAACGGTCTACGAGAGTCTCACCAAGGAGATTTCTCTTCTGCTTCTTTGTCTTCTTAGTCAAGATGTGACTGTGAAAAGCGTGATGACGCTTAATCTTACCTGTACCGGTGAAACGGAATCTCTTCTTTGCGCCGGAATTAGTCTTTACTTTTGGCATTTTTACTTTTAATTTTAA
>USSA01000206.1 GCA_900557255.1 uncultured Prevotella sp. | reverse complement strand
GATACCGTCTGCTCTTGGTATCATCGGACTTTTTTATATAAAAAATGAAGTAGGCTTCAAGTGCCAACGAAGCTTGCTTCAAGTGCCAATGAAGCCTGCTTCGTTGGGCATCGAAGCAGGCTTCATTTTTTTATATTGCTGTCCGCTAAAACTCAAAAGAGCATAGAAATCCTATCCGCAATGCCCATAAACAGGCGTTGCGGATGATTTTTTGAAAAAGTAAGCCCCCCTTAGTCAAATAAAGACGGTTCAGGAGGCTCTTCCTTTGCCTCTTCAAGCATCTTCGCCCAATCTTTTTCTGGTTCTTCAAGGAAAGTATAGCAGTTCACATAGTACATGAGCATAATTCTTACCATAGTTGCCAGCCCAGAAAAACTCCATGAGCGTTTAATGCGTTTCTGTATGATCATTAAAAGCAGATTTGCAATAAGAGTAACCCAAATCTGAATTTTTATGGCATTGGCACTCTCTCCGTAGAAATATCTCAGAGGAAAATTCTGCTTCAGTTGCTTGAAAAGAAGTTCGATCTCCCACCTTTTGCGGTATATGGCGATAATTTCTTCGAAAGGCATGTCCATATCGTTAGTAAGTAGCGATATCAATTTGGGCTTTTTCTTCTTGAGATCAACATATGTAATAATCCTTGCCTTGTGCTTGATTTCTCCTGTTCCCTTTGTATGCTTTGTAAATTCAACAATCTGTACCCTTTCTTGCATAAGTCCATTAGGAGCTATATACATTATGTCTGAAAGTGTATTATAGACAAGATTCTTCTTCATCTTTGTGACATATATTACACCTCGACTGGTCATTTCCTCGAATTTGGCGTATTCTATATATGCCCTGTCTAAAGCAACAATGTCCCCTTCATTATAATTGGTTGGCTTCAGCATGAAACTATCATTTGTTGCAGCAGACGTAAACTTTATGTCGGACGGAACACCCTCATTGGCATGAATGTTTGTATGAACTTTTATTCCACCTTTCTTCTTACCTGTCTTTGGATTGCGTCCTACTCCCTTGAAAAGCAGGTTGGAAAACAATGATATGGTAGTTGAATCTATGATTTGCAGGCGATTAAGCCAGGATGGCACCTGGCGTTTTCGGCTGTCCGAGGAAAGTTCGTCTTTGTAACGTGCATATAAACTGCGGTATGTACTTTCAAACACGGTTTCTGGTCTACGGGCATTGGCATCAGACAATGTGCTGCGTCTTGGCATCATGTTTATGCCAAGATGTGCCAGTTTACGAGCTTCTGGGAACATGGAATCAGTTATCTCACGAAGAGAATCGAATCTTTTAATGACTGCATAGAGCATGACAACAAGATGTTGGTAAGCATCAAAGTGCTTTACATAGCGTTCTCCTTTCTTTTCATGACTGAATTTGAGAATTTCATGCCTGTCAAGCAAACTAATCAGTTGACCATACATCGGCTGTCCGTTAAAATGTGTACCTTTGTTCATAGTTACTGGAATTATATTTAGCAAAGACAAAGGTAACTTAAAGGGCTGAATTCCAAGCGAGGAATCCAGCCCTAATTTATATCGGTCGAAAGCTTTTAGCGGACAGCAATAATTTTCGGCTTATTAGTCAAAACGGGTGCTGAAAAGGCCTCAAAACATAAAAATACAACGCTATTAGTCAAAACGGGTGCTAAAAGTGCTACTATTTAATTGATATTCAATATATTTGAGCATTTGAAAATCTAAAGAATGCATTATGAACAAAAAGATGTCCAGCATGTAATTCCCCCATTGTAAAGAAGGACGGCAAACGAAAAATCGTTCAACGATACAAGTGCATGGCTTGTGGACACCGTTTCAGTAGCGGTCGTAAAATAACGAAAGAAGACATTTGGGATATGTATATTCACGGCAAGCAGACCATAGCCCAAATTAGTAAAAATACAGGTCTGAGTGCCTCGACAATAACACGTCGGTTGGCTTCCGTATCATTAAGCTGGGAACAACCCCAAGTCACTGGTAACGGAGTGGTGCATCTTGATGCGACCTATTTCGGACGCAATACAGGCGTGCTGCTGGCATTGGAAAGCGGAACCGGTAGGCTTCTTTATATGAAGCACATTGCACACGAACACATCAGTGATTACGAGGATGCGGTGAATCATATTGTTGGCTGCGGATACCTTATCAATGGGATTGTTATAGATGGCTTTCAAAAGCTGTTTATTACATTTGCAGAATATAAAACACAGATGTGTCAATTTCACATGGTGGCAATAATAAGGCGGAAACTGACTAAGAATCCGCAACTTGAAGCTGGGAAAGAGTTGTTAGAGTTAGTATACCATCTGAAAGGAATGAATAAGGAAACATTTGTCAAGGATTTCGAGAACTGGAAAAAGAAGTGGCATGATTTCCTAAAAGAAAAGACGATCAACGAAATTTCTGGTCGTGCAATGTATACTCATCAGCGGCTCAGATCTGCCATGATTAGCATATCGACCTATTTGCCATACTTGTTTACGTATGAGGATGTCAAAGGTATGCCAAACACAAACAATATGATTGAGGGCACATTCACTGATTTGAAAAAGACCTTACGAAATCATCCAGGTATGATTGAAGTAAACCGCAAACGAATGATGAATGGGTTTTTCTTGGCATATACCAAATTGCATAATAAAAAAGGAGATAACCATTAAAGCTATCTCCCATGAATTGCATTATGCATATTGGACGGCTTTATTCCTCACGAAGTTGCTCCCCAGCAGAGCTTCGCTGCGCTTCAAGCCGCATTGTAACTATTCAGCAATATTATTTTCCTTATCTCCATCCTGTCACTATCTGATTGATGGGGGCTTATTTGGCTGATTGCGCACAACAAAAAAAACATTGACCACCAAGTAAATACGTGCTTGTTTTGCTTGCGTATCTCAGATATTTTTCGTACCTTTACATCTGTGAAAGAGCAAGTTATGGACATATCGCAAGCACTAAAAAAGCTGACTTTGGAGATGACATCTATGCGTGAGGGCATGGATGTTCTTCGTACGGAGAATGCCAACTTACGCCGTAATGTGGAGAAATTACAGGTGGAGAACCGTAACTTGCGAAAGCGGTTGGAGAAATACGAAAAGCCGAAAAAGAATTCGAACAACAGCAGTACGCCACCCTCAAAGGAGTCAATGAAAGACGAGGTGCTTCGCCGCACGAAGTCTCTGCGAAAGAAAAGCGGGCTTAGGCCTGGCGGGCAACCCGGGCACGAAGGCCATATGAAAGAATTAGTCTCAGAGCCTGACGTGATAGAAGAATGCGGAAGTCATTTCTGTAGTGAGTGCGGACGTGATCTGTCAGGGGTTGAAAGGGAGCTTGATTATATAAGCCAAGTTGTAGATCTGCCGACAATTGCCCCTGTAATAACAGAATACCGCCACTACAAGAAAGTGTGCAGCTGCGGATGTTGCAACAAAGGTTACGCACCGCGCAAACGCGGAAGCCAGATTACATTCGGGCGCAACATAAGAGCTATTGTGACATACTTGAATGTTGTGCAGTGCGTTCCGTACGAACGGTTGGCCTCGCTTATGGCAGAGGTGTTCTCGGTACATATGAGCCAAGGGACTATAAGGAACATCGTGCAAGAAGCTATGAAGAAGTCCAGACCGGCAATCACATTACTTGAGGATATGCTGAAGAAATCCTCTGTTGTCGGCTTTGACGAGTCGGGGTGTTACAACAACAAGGAACTGGACTGGGCATGGATAGCGCAGACTGCATACGTAACACTCTGCTTCCGTGCAACAGGACGTTCTTCAAAGGTATTAGAGAGTAGGTTCGGCGACTCATTGAAAAACATGGTTGCCGTAACAGACAGACACAGTGCTTATTTTGCGCTCAACTTTCTCGACCATCAAGTTTGTCTCGCTCATCTTTTGCGTGAACTTGAATATCTGACCGAACTCGAGCCCGGACAGAACTGGTCAAAAGATGTGGCAGACCTCCTGCGGAAAGCCATCCACGAAAGGAACGAGCATCCCAGAGAGATAATTGAAAAGAAAACGTGGCTTGACAAATTGGACACTCTACTGCAAGCCAACTTGCTTCATCTGAAAGACCATTTCGAGAGGTTGCGCAAAGGACTGTTCAAATGCAGAGATTACATATTCAATTTCCTGGAGAATCCGAAGATACCATCCGACAACAATGCCAGCGAGAGGGGCATCCGGAAACTCAAGATAAAGCAGAAAATCTCCGGAACATTCAGATCCGACAACGGAGCAGACGCTTTCTTCGCAATACATTCCATCGCAGACACAGCATGGAAGAATAGACAGTCTCAACTCAACGCCATCAACACCATCCTATCATTGTAGGATGGAAATGATGCATGCCTGTTGCTATTGCTGAATAGTTACGACGCAGCCGATAATGGCGATAAAAGTTCGCTGAAGTTAAACCCGAAACTTGGGATAATTATCTCTAGAT
>USSA01000205.1 GCA_900557255.1 uncultured Prevotella sp. | reverse complement strand
GAATGAGACTTCTCTGAAAATGAAGGGAGAAGTATCATCGAAGTATCATAAATTAGCGAAAAGTATCATGATTTCTTGCTTGCATCGAAAAAAAAAATGCTTTATGAAGTGATAATAATAGCATTTGCAAGGCAATAAACAGGATGTTTTTGCGTTTAGTAAAACAGAATGTTTTATTCTTAATACTTAAGAAACATGGATGAAAAGGAATTACTGAAAAAGGCTTTTGAGTACGGAAACGTACCTAGCGACATCACCTACTGTTTCACCGAACCATGTCCGATGAAAAACAAATGTATCCACTATCTATCCGGTCTCTACAAAAACGAGAAGACTGATAGAGGGGATGCCATCTTCCCAAATGCCCTAAAAAACGGAGAATGCAAGTACTTCGCACCGCTGCGTGTCGTAAAAATGGCATGGGGTTTCGACAATCTCTTTGCCGAAATGAAAGTGAAAGATGCGCCTGCACTGCGCGCTGAAATGAGAGACTACCTCGGTAGCAAAGGACAATACTACCGTTACAAACTGGGACAACTGAAACTCCTGCCGGAACAACAGGCATATATCAAACAGCTCTTCGCCAGATACGGATATAAAGATGTTGAATTCGATCATTTCTCAGAAGAGATTGATTTCACTAAAAGCTAATCTTTTTCTCTGCCCTCCAGATGTTCCAGCCATGCCATTTAAGCGGTCCCACAGAGAACACGTGACGGGCTACCGGTGAACACGTGACGGGCTACTGGAGAACAAGTGACGGGCAGTCATTGCCCGTACAACGGGAAACGAGTGCCCAATTTACCAACCAAACTTTGGGCAACGCAGATAAGATTTTATAGTTTATAGTTGACAGTTTATGGTTAATAGTTAACAAACAAACATCCTAATCAATATATTCAATGAAGGTAACAATCGTTCATACAAACAACAAGAAGCAGCTCCTCGTCAGCACCAAGACGATGGAGAAGTTGCTGCAACGTATCGCAAAAGATGACAGCAGACTTACTGTTACCCATTTCCGCGAATACGTGTCCTATATGGAAAGCGGCTACGAATATTACAAGGATATGCCAACATGGATGCACATCTATCCAGCTGCAGAATTCGCCAAAGACGAAAACAACAACCTGAAGATGAAGGCGTGCAACGGTATCCTGATGCTGAAATTCGGAAACATCACAGATGCAGACGGCGTGGAGGGCGTGAAGCGCTCGGTTGCCATGCTGCCTTCTACCTTTGCTGCGCTGGAAGGTGCTGATGGTAAGTCGGTTATCGTATTGGTGAAATTCTGCAACGAAGATGATTTGCTGCCTGCTGAGGAGGCGGATGCCGAACGACTATACCGCATCGCTTACCAGCAGATTTTGCCTGTATATCAGGCGATTGCCAAGGCTTCGGTGCTCACAGACGGACCGAAACCTTCTATAGAAGCGGGCGCAAACCTGTCTTTTGAGCCTTCGATGCACAACAGTTTTATGATGACGCTCGATGCGAAACCTTATTTCAACAGTAAGGCGGTAGCGATGAAAATTGACAGCAACATGCACCCTCAGAACCAGGCTTTCAACACGGAAGATAATCAGCAGATGATTCCTGGTTCCGATACTTCGGAAGAAGAAAAGAAAGTTGACAAGAACAGCGTTCGCGAGAATATCATGAACATGATGCAGCTGCTGAAAAGTAAATATAACTTCAGATACAACACGGTGATGAAATTCGTGGAATACATGCCGAAAGAGAAAGGTTGGTATGGTTTCCAGCCTGTAGATCCGAGAGTGCAGAAGCGCATGACGCTGGAGGTGCAGCTCGCTGATATCCGAGTGAGCATCAAGGATGTCAGGAATTTTCTGGAGTCTGATTATATCAAGAATTATAATCCGATAGATGAATATCTCTTCCAATGCTACGACAAATGGGACGGGAAGGACCATATACGTGCCTTGGCTCGTACGATTCCTACCAACAATCCTTACTGGGCAGACTGGTTCTACACCTGGTTTCTGGGCATGGTTGACCAGTGGCGCGGCTTTACCCATCGCCAGTATGGCAACTCGGTGGCTCCGCTTCTGATTTCCAAGCAGGGTTACAACAAGAGTACTTTCTGTCGCCGGCTGTTGCCGCCGGAACTGCAGTGGGGATATAACGATAATCTGATTCTGTCAGAAAAACGTCAGGTTTATCAGGCGATGGCGCAGTTTATGGTCATCAATCTCGATGAGTTCAACCAGATTTCGCCACAGGTGCAGCAGGGATTTCTGAAGAATCTCATCCAGTTGCCTACGCTGAAATACAAGCCTCCATATGGCAGTCATGTCATGGAATTTCCTCGTCTCGCCTCGTTCATCGCCACGAGCAACATGACGGATATTCTCACCGACCCATCCGGCAACAGAAGGTTTATAGGCGTGGAACTGACGGGACCTATCGATGTGAGCGCGCGTCCGAACTATCAGCAACTTTTCGCCCAGGCGCTGACTGCTTTGCACAATGGCGAGAAGAGTTATTTTGATGCGGAACAGGTGAAGTTGATCATGAAGAACAACTGCCAGTTTGAGGTGGCTGAGCCGATAGACCAGTATTTCCAGCTCTATTTTGATTTGATTGAGAATGAGAAAGAGGGTGAATATCTGACTGCCGCCGAGATTTTCGACTATCTGAAAAAGCAGATAGGTTCATCGCTCAAGGTGAACAGTTTGATGGGATTCGGCAGGAAACTGGCGAATATGAGTGAGTTAAAACATAAGAGATTTGCAGATGGAATGAAGTATCTTGTAAAGAAAAAGTGAAATAATGATACTTCTATGAGACTTTAATGAGACTTCTCAGCACGAAAACCGAGAAGTCTCATTTCTTTTATCTTATTATCTATCAAGTCTTTAAGTCGATATTTTCAATAGGAAATGAGACTTTGAGACTTTTTTCTCAAAAAAACTTTTTCACGTAAGAGAAAACTATTATCCTTTAGATAGCATAAAGGAAGGTGCGGATGAACCAGTAGCAAACGATACCTGCGATGTAACCTACGAAAGCAATCCAGGAGATGTGCTTCATATACCAGCCGAAGGTAATCTTCTCCAAGCCCATTACTACCACACCAGCAGCACTACCGATAATCAGCATAGAACCACCTACTCCGGCACAGTAGGCAAGCAACTGCCAGAAGACACCATCCACAGCCATATCGCCAGCGGCTGCCACAGGATACATTCCCATACATCCGGCTACCAGAGGCACATTATCAACAATACTTGAAAGCACACCGATGATACCAGTTACGAGGTAGTGGTTGCCATCGAATACGACGTTCAAGCCCTGACCCAAAGCAGTCAACACGCCAATCTCAGCCAGGCAGGATACTGCCATCAGGATACCGAGGAAGAAGAGGATGGTACTCATATCAACACGAGAAAGCAACTTGGTTACTCGCTTCTGAGTGCCCTCGGCATCAGCTCCACGATGCAAACTGCGATAGAAAACTTCGGTAGCAGTCCAGAGAACGCCCAATACCAGGAGGATTCCTACGAATGGAGGCAAGTGGGTGATACTCTTGAAGATAGGAACGAAGATCAAACCGCCTACTCCCAACCAGAACACAGCCTTGCGCTGACCTTCGGTGAAATCGCTGACCGATGCATTCTGCTGGGCAGAAACCTCAGGCATCACGAGTTCGCCCTTCAACATGGTCTGAAGGATGAGGGCTGGAATCACCAAGGAAACCACAGACGGAATGAAGATTTCGGCGATAACGCCGGCAGCAGTAATCAATCCCTTGTTCCAGAGCATGATGGTGGTAACGTCGCCGATTGGTGAGAAAGCACCACCCGAATTGGCTGCGATGATGACGAGGGATGCATAAACCATGCGGTCCTTGTGGTCGGTGACGAGCTTTCGGAGAATCATGATCATCACGATACTGGTGGTCAGATTGTCGAGGATGGCAGAGAGGAAGAAGGTAAGGATAGCGATACGCCAGAGGAGCGCACGCTTCGACTTGGTCTTCATCACCTTGCGAACCCAGTTGAATCCGCCGTTCTGGTCAACGATTTCCACGATGGTCATTGCACCCATCAGGAAGAAGAGTGTTGTGGCAGTATCGCCCAGATGTTCCTGGATGATTCCGGTCACCTTCTCCACCATTCCAGCAGCACCGCCTGTATAATCAGGGTGCATCAACTGGAGATACTGCATTGGATCCACCATGTAGAGGGTCCAACAACCTACCAACATCAACAGGGCAATTGCTGCCTTGTTTACCTTTGTCAAGCTTTCGGTAGCTATGAGTGCATAGCCGAGCACGAAAACGACAATAATAGAAATTGTAAGTGTAGTCATTACTTTTTATTTATTATTAGATATTCTTTTTCCTTTAGATATGATTTGGTACCCACAATTGCCAAACGGCTGCAAAGATACAAAAAGAAAAGCAATAACCACACGATTCCTTATTATAATTGTATGAAATCGTTTACTTA
>USSA01000204.1 GCA_900557255.1 uncultured Prevotella sp. | reverse complement strand
GCATCACCTTGCCCTCATTCTCCTTGGCAGGCTCATCGAATCCCAGTTCAAAGAAAGGCTCTTCCTGCATGGCTGCACGGGTACCCAACTTGGTATCAACAATCTTCTTACCAGCAGTCAACTGGCAAGTTTCAGGCTGTCCTTCCTTAGCCCAGTCGCTATGATAATTGGTAACGAAATACTTGTTTGCCTTGAAATAAAGCATTGTAGAGCTATATCTCCAAAGCGTAACCGGAGCTTTCTCCTTATGAGAGATTTCGCTCCATGCCTTGATGACATTCTCCTTAGGATAAGCTGCATAGTGGAGTTTCACGGTCAGCGGATACACCTTGTCCTTAAGCGTGATGATGGTCTCAACACCTCCACTGATAGCCTTTTCTTCAGAAGACTGATAATATAAATAGGTGGTCATATTACCATCTGCATGGGTCACTGCCACTGCCGGCTCGAAGAAATCTTCAGCACCAGAGGTTGCATAAACCTCATGACCTCGCTGGCAGACGGAACCATCAGAGGCTGCATATACATCCCACTCCAGATGATTGTAATCTGAAGGATTCTTCAACTTGTCACCCAGATACACTTGGTAGAGGCGACCCTTAGGAGAAACCTGCATCACGAGGTCAGTCTTGTCTGTTGACACTCTGATGGTCTTTTGAGCAGATGCCATAATAGATGTCATGCACATCGCTGCGATAATCATAAATACCTTTTTCGTTGTTCTTTGTTTTTTACGTTCCATAGAGAATGTACGGATTCTTAAGTTCATAATCTTACAAATCTTACAGTTGTTTATTCTTAGTTGTACATGATTTCACTTGCTACCGAATGCGATTCGATTGCAGTTGCAAAGTTAAGGAGATTTTTCAAACATTGACATCATGTGTAGGTTACGAGTAGATAAATACTAGGTTTATTAAGTTCATAGGCCACTAATAATCAAGACATCAAAGATATTAACACTTTTTTAATAGAGTAGATGTTAAAAAGAAAAATAAATGTAGTATCTTTGCAGTAAATACAATTATAAGGCTTTCTTATAGCCTATCAGATAGTAACAATAACAATTAAATAGTTATGAAAGTAGTATTGTGGTTCTTAATGATGTTTATGCCATTACTGGCAAATGCTTCTTCCTTAAACGAGGAACAGCTGTTCCATCGTTTAGACAGTTACATCGCTCAGCGAAGCAAGTTTACCCAAAGAAAAGAAACGAAACTGCTAAGACTCAAAAAGCAACTATACATGACTTCCGACAAGCGCAGCCAGCTTAGGCTCTATAACCAAATCTACAGGGAGTATTATACCTACCGTTACGACTCTGCCATGACATACGCCAAGAAGGGCTACCAGCTGGCAGTACAACTTCAGGATGATTATTTCATCAACCTGAATAAAATCAATCGTGCGGCAGTACTGTCAACAGGCGGTTTCTACAGCCAGGCAGAAGACTTAATGCTCACAATGGATGTGGAGAAAATGTCACCTAAGTTATTGCAATACTATTATTATACCTTGACTTGGGTATATAACTACTGGGAAACTTTCTGCAACAAGTCGGAGTTTCAAGAAGGATTGGCAGCCAAGAAACGTTTTTATTTAGGCAAGACTCTTGAGCATATCGGCAACAAGGAATCCGCTCTTTATTACTATCTGTCAGGAGAGTTTGAATATCTTAAGCAGCGTACAAGCAAAAAAACACTTCAGTTCTACATGAAGGCGCTTTCTGCCAGTCCCCTGAACAGCCGTGTGCATGCCTCATCGGCTTATTGCATAGCCCGCTATTATTATGATACCGACCAAAAGGATTTATACGAAAAGTATATTGTAGAAGCAGCCATCTCAGACCAGATATGTCCCCTGAAGGAGAATCTGGCCCTTCAGGAACTTTCCACCTATCTATATCATAAGGATGCCTCCTATGCAAAGAGGGCTTCCAAATACATCTATTGCTCCATGGAGGATGCCCAATTCTACAACAACCGTCTCCGCATGGTTGAGATTTCCCGCATACTTCCCCTTATCACAGAAACGAACCATCAGGCAGAAGTACGCAAGAACCGCATCGTAACAGCCTCTCTCGTCATCGTGAGCATCCTGTCGCTAGGATTCCTTGCCATGGCTTTCTTTGCATTCAAGATGAACAAGCGTCTAGCCAAGAGCCGTAGGGAGATAAAAAGCCAAAATACACTCTTGGACGAACTGAACCAGAAGCTGCTCAACACCAATAAGCGAAGAGAGACCTATATACATTTATTTATGGACATCAGTGCCGTATATATCAAGAAACTGGATGATTATCGCAAATTGGTAAGCCGCAAAATCAAGGCAAAGCAAACTGCCGATCTTCTGACTGCCACCAACAGCTACAAGCAGGCAGAAGAAGAGGCAGCCAACTTCAATATTCGCTTCGACAAGGCATTCATTGACTTGTATCCGAATTTCGTGGAAGAGTTCAACCAACTGCTGTTGCCAGAAAAGCAGATTGTTCTCCCTGCCCCTAACAGTCTCACCAAGGAACTGCGTATCTATGCACTGATGCGACTGGGAATTACGGATGGACAGGAACTGGCCACCCTCCTGTTCTATTCTACGCAAACCATCTATAATTACAAGGCAGCCATCAGAAAGCGAGCCAAAGACCTCACCACTTTTGATGCAGCCATCAACCGACTATGCAATGTGATAGGCTAACCAGAGCAAGTGCCTGGTAAGCCCCAAAGCGTATTAATTGGCAAACTGCACGCAGACAGGTTTTCCAACCTTTATATCCTGCTTCATATCAACCATCATTCCAGTTTTCTTATTGAGTTTGAAAACCTGAATCACATGACTGTCACGGCACGCCACAAGCATAAACTGTCCGTTAGGCGTGATGGCGAAATTGCGAGGATGGGCAGCTGTGGGTTGGAAGCCAATCTTTGTGAGCAGCCCCGATTTCTTATCTACGGCAAATACAGAGATGCCCTCATCGGTTAACCGATGGGATGCATAGAGAAAGCGACCGTCAGGAGACAGATGAATATCGGCACTTCCAAGCGTACGGGTCTTCGATGCTTGTATGCGCTGCAACTCCTGCAATGTACCCTTGTTATATCCCAATACGGTTACCGTGCCATCCAGTTCGCCTATCAGGTAAGCCACATTGCCTTTAGAGTTGAATACAAGATGGCGGGGTCCCGTTCCTTTAGGAGCCTGATAGGCAAGAACAGGATTAGATAAAAATTCCTTGCCATCATTTACCTGGAAGCGCCAGATACAGTCGTTCCCTAAATCATTGGCAAGCATATATTGATGATCAGGAGTCATCTGGCAGCAATGGATATGCGATACCACGCCGCTCCCCTCCCGATGCATATCAAAATATTGCGATTCTGGTGCCACACTTCCATCTTCCTTGATTGGGAATACAGAAATATCACCCCCATTATAATTGGATGTCACCACATATCCGCCATACAGCATCACATTGCATGGTGCTGCACCTGGCATCTTGTTTTCCTGTCGAGTAGCCTTCGTTCCGCACTTCTGATACCCAATCGGAGTCATTGTTCCCTCCTTCTTGTTGAAAGCGAAAGCCCCGAGTCCTTGTCGCCCATCATCATATTCGCTCACGGCATAAACCCGATTTGCATCATGATTCATTATGAGAAACGAAGGGTTGCCCGCCTGTACACTGCTAACCAATTGTGATTTCCCAGTACGTTGGTTGAAACGATAAACATACATTCCATCCGAAGTACTCTGGTCGGTATAGGTACCTACTACCATTGTAAGTTCATCACTCGCCGCTGCCGGCATCCCCACAGCCATTGTCAAGGACAAGCCTGCCAATATCGTCTTTATATTGTCCATAAGTCGTATCATTTTATCAAGTTATATAGTATAATATAATGTTTAGAGGGGCAAAAATACAAAAAGAAAAGGAAACGGGCAAATGAAATGGCAGGAAATTGAGAATATTCCTCAACTTTCTGCCTTTTTCTTTTGCATATTCAATAAATAGTTGTATCTTTGCCATTACAAAAAAGTTGTAACATAAAAAATGTAATGGCGTATGAAACTAGGTAACAAGAAATTAGTGAATCCTTTCATCTATCAAGGATATGAAAGTCCTGAGTATTTCTGCGATCGAGAAGCAGAGACTGCTACCCTTTTATCTCATCTGAAGAACGGCAGGAACGTAACACTTATCTCTCAGCATAGAATTGGCAAGACGGGACTCATCAAGAATACCTTCTTCTATCTCCAGGAAGAAGAGAGGGATGCCGTATGCCTATACCTAGACATTTTCGCTACCAAGAATTTGCACGATTTTGTGGAGCAGTTGGGAGTCATGGTCATCAACGATATCGTTCGCAAGAATGCTTCTTTTATGGAGAAGACCATAGCTTTCTTCAGTGCCTTACGCCCAGTGCTCAGCATGGATCCTTTGACAGGCGAGCCAAGTGTTTCCATCACAGTCGAACCTACCCAAGAAGAGAT
>USSA01000203.1 GCA_900557255.1 uncultured Prevotella sp. | reverse complement strand
CAGTAGGTATTTACCTCCTACTTTCATATTTTCTACCCTCTCACACCACCGTACACGCAGTTTCGTATATAAAGGTTAAAAAGGGTGTATAAGCTGCGACTTGTCATCTGGCGGATGTCTGGTGGAAAGTGCAAGTTGTTCTTTTCGACAAAACTCTCGATGACGGGTGAGGAAGTATTGAAGACATACCGCACTCGTTTCCAGATAGAGTTCTGCTATCGCGACAGCAAGCAGTTTACGGGACTTATGGATTGTCAGGCAAGACACAAGAGACAGTTGGATTTTGCGTTCAACGCATCGTTCGCCTCCATGAATGCCGCCAAGGTCTTCATGAAAGACAATGGTATGGACAATTCTATGGCAAAAGTTAAGTCGCTGATGTTCAATGCGAACTATACGAAATTAATTTTCGACATGTCCCGATGCCGACCGAACCGAACTTTAATTAGTAAGATTGTCAAAGAACTCATTGGCTGGCAGCCTAAGGCCGCGTAGCCATATACTCAAATTTTAACGAACTATTGTTATATAGTCTGCGAACAAAAATTTTTGAGCATCTATGTTCTCGGGAGTTATCTCATTATTTTTATGAAAAAGTTTATTGTCCTTTATTTCAAAACAAAGAGCATAGTTATGCATTGGTGATGTCTCGTCGTCCTGCTTACTTCTTACATAGTTGATGAACGCAGACCCTTCCTTCAAGCATTCCAACTTATCATCACGAGTTATCACCATCCCTAAATCATGATAATATGATGCCGATAATAATAACCATAAATCGACGATAGATAACTTATCTATTACCTCCGCCCCCATTATAAGTTCAATGTTATTTAGTATGGTCTCCGAATGAGTTGAGTCATGCAAACTATAATGAGGGAAATAGTGAGAAATAGTATTCAACAATTGAGGTACATGAGTTTTTGCTACGTGCCATTGCTGCAGATACTTTCCTGCTTCCGCATTTTCTTCTGATTTACTTTCAAAAACAGATTCTATATGGCTCATATCTTATTTGTTATTTTCTTTGAGGAGTTCGATTAATCTATAAATCCCAGTTGAAGGGTTTTGGAATTCTTTTAATCCCTTAGCTCTTACAACTGCTAAGTATGTATTGTCGTTCAAGAATGCCTTTTGAGTATCAGTGAAGGCTGACTTGGAGTAATTCTTCCACACTGGAGCGCTCTTCTTCAATTCCTTGATGAGGGCGTCTGTTTCAATGGCAGCCTTTTGGTCTTTGGCATGAAGCAGCAACCATATTTCAAAGCAAGGGTTACTCAGTAGCATTTCAGCCTTACATTTCAGCAATTTCTCATTGATGGCTTGCACGTCCATGTCGTACATGAGGAATGTGTGCACCTTATCCCATTGTGAAATTTTGAGTTCCTTTGTACGCTTCTCTACCAACGACGGAGTAATCTTCGTTCCTTCTATGTGCGAAACGATTCTGATAGGTGACTTGTACCACGTTTTCAAAAGATTGATATAGCAGACTTCTGTTTCGCCCTCGCAGATGACGAGAGCGATCTTTCGCATCCGCATAGACGGAGATGGTTCTCTTTTGCTCGCCATAATCAACCTTCCAATAATTGTTTAATACTTGACACCGACGAATCAATATAAGGCACTGCATCAAAGCGTCCTTGTATATATCCCTTTTCGGCATCCATATTTTCACGGAAATCCTTAAAGTCATACAAAGAATACACCTCCGTTGCACCTTGTTCCGACTTGTTGACGAAAACAATTTGGTCACGTCTCAGTCGTTTGACATCGATAAGGTTCGTGTTGTGGGATGTGAACAATAACTGACTGTTTTCTGAAGCATGGATCAAGTCGAGTATGAAATCTGCCAGACGAGTGTGAAGTCCCATGTCAAACTCGTCCATCATAATACTCTTCTTGTTCTTTACCACATCCAAGAGTCGTATCAGAATCTGGAACAATTTTCTTGTACCATTAGATTCTTCCATGTCCATGTCGAACATGATGTCCTTTTGGTCGCGATGAAATGTCTTGAATCGAAGTACATCCACCAGCTTGTACGATAGCTCCATTTGTCCTGGCACAACCACAGGAGCCGGCATTTGCTCTTTCCTTGCTTCAATATCAGTAATATCCGTATCACATATTTCAAGTGCTTTGAGTATCACCTTCTTGTAGGCATTGAAACTATCCAATACCATCATGTCATTCACATTTACAAGCCCCAGTAGGAATTGATTCATGAAATAACGATATAGCTTTTGAGCAATATCACGATTCATGGAACTTGCACAGCTAAGGAAAAGTTTCTTCTCACTGGTGTTAGTAACAACATCTGAAGGTTTTACCATGACTCCAGCACCAAAACTGTATTTGCCATCAGCATCACGGACAAATACCTTAGCCCTCCTGCCAACGGGATAATAGTACAGACTTTCACTGAGTATACGCTCGCGAGTCAGCTCAAAGGAATATTCATATTCCACGTCTTCGCAAACAAAATCAATCAAGAATTTGCTTGGCTTTTTCTGCCATCCATCGAATTTGAATGGTTCAAAATTGAAAGTCACACCCTCGTTGTGAAGATATGAATCTAAAATCATTCTACAACAGAAAGTGATGGTTTTGAGGATATTTGACTTGCCTGAAGCATTAGGGCCAAACAGCCCAACGGTTTTTAGCACAGGCACACCTTTCCACTCCATCACATTATGACTCAACTCTCTTGCCTGAGCAGTATTGATGCTTGCTGCTCTGAAATCAATCCTCACCCTATCTCGGATAGAGAAAAAATTTTCAAATTCGATTTTAAGTATCATTTCAATCTTGATTTTGTAGGACTTCTGCAAAAATAGCAATTAAACTATGGCCAACAAAGATTTTAGGCGATTATTTGCTTTGTTACCGTCATTTTTAACAGTTATCAACCGAAATAATCGTCTGATATGGCAAAATGGCAAGAATCACACACTTGCTTTACAACCTTCTATCACGACATTCAAGGTTGAGGTGAAAGTCTCACAGAGCTATACCAACAAACTGGCGGTAAAGTTGGCGGTGATATCGTAGGAAACATCGCAGGAAACATCACAGATAGCATCGTAGAAAAAATATCTACGACGCGAGCAAAAATTGTTAGAATTATCTGGAAGAATCCGAATGCGACGGCACTGTCCATTTCTAAAGAAATAGATATCGCTTCTCGCAACGTGCAAGAGCACCAAAGAAAGCTACAGGAACAAGGGGGCAACCGTCGCATGGGCCCAGACAAGGGGCACTGGGAAATAATCGCACCATAGTCTTTGAGGGTAAGAAGACCCCAAGAAGACAAATAGAATTAACAAGAATAAACGAAGAAAGAATAATTGCAATGAACATGATATCATTCTTTGCAGGTTGTGGAGGTCTTGAGACTTGGGATTTGAGCAAGCGGGGTTCCGGGTGGTTTAGGCTAATGAGTTCGAACCAAGTATTCACGCGCCCTATGAGCCTAAATCGCTTTCTATGTTAATATCCAAATGTTTTGACCATTATTTTCAATTTATGCTGAGATTTTATATTCAGGGGTGAATGTTTGGCGATTTCTGACCATGGCTGTGACCAAATGTACAAGTTTGTTCTTGACATTGTTCAGTGCAACCTGCTTCTTCTTTCCGCGTTCCACGAGACGCATGTAGTACCTCGCCATAATGGGATTGAAGTTCACGGCAGCCAGTGCTGCCTGTGTCAGCATTGCCTTAATCTGGCGGTTCGCCATGTAGTGCACATGTGGATCAGAATGCACACTAGTGCCCGAATCCTTACCGAATGGGGCTATGCCGTAGTAGCAGGCAATCTTCCTTGAATCGTAGTTGAAACGACGGAAGTTGTCGGTGTATACCATCAGGCATACGGCGTTCTGCGTTCCTATGCCAGGCACCGAGGTCACGATGGTAAACACCTCAGTGAGCTCTTCGTCCGACTTGATGAGTTCGGTGATTCGCTTGTCTATCTTCTCTACTTCCTTGTTGAGTTCAGACACGATATGCCTTCCGCTCTGCGAGATCATCGTCTTGATAGGCGATTTCTCCATGGTGAGTCTCTTCTCGCCTCTACGCACCTGAAAACTGCATCTATGGCGTACCACCATTTGACGATATAGAAACAGTTCGCGCAGTTGTGCAAGTGACTCGCTAAGTGGCTCGTACATAACGGCTTTATCGTAATTTCTCATAGCGTATTCGGCAATCATTGAGGCGTCAGCACGATCTGATTTCAATCGTCTGAGACCTGATGCGTCCTTGATGCTCTTGGCATTCTCAAGCCACATGTCGTAGCCTTTACCATAGAGAAAGTTGCACAGTCCCTTGCTGTAGTCCCCCGTATTCTCGCCGCAGAAGAGCCAAAGTGAAGAGTCGATTCCGTATGAATTCTGCTCCACCCACTTGACCAGTTGCTTGTAGCCAGACACTGTTGTCTTGAACTCGTTGAACACTCGTGCAGCTGTTTCTGTCAGTCCATCTGCAAAAATGATAGCCACATCAACTTTTTCTTTCGAAAAATCAACTCCGATAAATAAATTCTTC
>USSA01000202.1 GCA_900557255.1 uncultured Prevotella sp. | reverse complement strand
CATTCTCCATTCAGGCAAAGAATGAAGAAGAAGATGAAGTGACTGCGAAAGCAAAGGCTGCGTTCAAGCAACTTAGAGCTAAAGCAGAAAGAGGTGAAACCCCAGATCTCACACTTGATGAAATCAATGAAGAAATCAGAGAAGTCAGACGATTAAGAAAAGAACGCAATGGTATATGCAGTCATTGATACAAACATATTTGTATCAGCCCTTATCACTCACAACTCAAATGCTTCAACAGCTAGAGTTCTAGAAAATTTGCTCCTTCATCGTATTATACCTTTATATAATGATGACATTATAAAAGAATACGATGAAGTGCTTCATCGCGCAAAATTCAAGTTGTCAGACGACCAAATCTGCACAGTTATAGAACTTGTAAAACAAAACGGAATTGATTCGTCCCGTTTTCCTTATGCTGGCGAAATGCCAGATGAAGACGACCGAGTCTTCTACGAAGTCTGCCTGAGCAAGGAAGATTCCTTCTTAGTAACAGGAAATCTCAAACACTTTCCAAAAGAACCGCAAGTGATTAATCTATCTTTTATTTTTTGAACATCAATAATCAGTAGTTGTACAAACTTAGAACAGAACCATTTATGCCTTCTCCTTCATAATCTCCAGAAAGCGGAAGTTGACTGCAGATATTGCAGATTTCTGCATCATCCAAATGCTCTGTTAACTCCAGATGAAATCCCCAACTGGTAGCATGCAAATCCCAGACACCATAACCGCATGCGTTGACTGCTGTAATGATGGTATCTTGAAGTTGCCATATTTCCGTGAAGTCTCTCATCCTTTCTTTACCACCCACTTAAAGTTTTCCTTTCCTGCTCCTATTTCAAAGTGAAGCTTGGCAATGCCGAGGTCCATCTTGGTATATCCTACCATTGAGAAGCCTCTCTTGGCAAGAACTTTGGGTTTACAACCAGCTTTTGTACCTTCTTGGTCTTGCAGGAAGAATGAGAACTTCTGCTGATTGATGGCAGTGGGAGCAAGAAGAGCTGCTTCCACGCCCTTTCGGAACCATGAAGGAGAATTGCTGGTTGCATTGCTCACCTGTTCCATGGTCTTGATTTTGTGACTACCCCCTTGTGACTCTCCGTATCCCAAGGCAATCATGCATGTCAACTTCTCCCCTTTTTCTATCTTGTAGGCTTCATTCACCTTGCGATAGCTTAATCCTGCCCAGCAGGTGTTGAGTCCTAGGGCTTGGGCAAGCAGCACAAGCTGTTCACCATAATAGCCAATACGCTCATCAAGATCGTCAGCTTTTTGCCCAGCCATTACGAGATAGTTCTCCACACCATGGAATTTTCCATATGACATAATGCCGGAGAATGCCTTGGTTTCTTGGGTAACCAGTTGTATGTGAAGACCACCCTCTTTGTTGCACTCCCCGATTTTTTCTTCAAGTGCTCTAACTACCTCAGTTGAAAGAGGTTTGTGTATGTACTTTCGTACACTATGTCTTTGTTTGATAGCTTCTTCTATAGTCATGATTTCTATAATGAATTGAGCATGCAAAGTTAAGAAAAAAAACAATATTCAATGGCAAATAACCAAGAAAAATCTCAGGAACTTATAATTTTTTATAAAAAGAACAATATATTATACCTTTTTTTGCGTAATCTAGATTTTTTTGTTAACTTTGCAGGAAAAGTACAATATAATATACTACTTGGTATGAAAATTCAAGAAGTAATGAAATTGCAGCGTATGGCCTTGGGGATTACCCAGCAAGACCTCGCTGACATGTCTGAGATAGCCATTTCTACCATCAAGAAAATAGAGAGCGGTAAAGGCAACCCTTCCCTATCGACGGTTGAAAAAATCATGGATATCCTTGGCATGGAGGTTAAATATGAGATTCGTCAAACAGTTTAAATAAAGTAAGTCATGAGAAAAGCTATCGTTTATTGTCACGACACAGAAGCAGGATTCTTAGAGGAGTCAACTCCTGGAAGAGGTTATACCTTCACATACGACAAGCAGTATATGATGGATAGGACCCATGATCCAGTCTCACTTACCATGCCTTTCAGGGAAGAGCCTTATCAGTCTGATTATCTATTCCCTGTTTTTACCAATATGCTTCCAGAAGGAGCAAACAGAAAGATAGTCTGCAGAAGTTGGCGATTGGATGAGAAGGATTTCTTTGGACTTCTTCTGAAGATAGCAACCCATGATACGATAGGAGCAATAACCGTAAAAGAAGTAGAATCATGAAAGAATTGAATCATTGCCCATCCACCCTTGCAGATGGTTTTTCCACTTACTCTCCTACAGCTTGCAAAAAACTGTTTGATGGTCAGAAAGTGTCGCATTTACTTGATTTTGAAATAGATGAAATCAGTAAGACATCAGAGACTATGATAGCCATGAGACGTATCTCTGTTTCTGGAGCTCAGGAGAAATTTCCTGCAGTGATAGAGAATGGAATCATCAGAATCTCGCAGACGGATGAACGTTCTCGCTATATTCTGAAGCCAGCACCCTGGGACAATACTCTTTATACAAGGAAGCAGATTCCTGCTAACGAGCATCTTACCATGCAGATAGCTTCACAGGTATATGGTATCATTACAGCAGAAAATGGTCTTTGCTTTACCCCTCATGGAGATATGGTATATATTACCAAGAGATTTGACATAGCCAAGGATGGAAGCAAATATCTCATGGAGGATTTCGCTTCTCTGGTTGGTAAGAATGAAGCCGAGCAAGGTACTTATTTCAAATATGATGGATGCTTCGAGGATATTGCCTGTGCAATAAAACGATTTATTCCTGCTTGGATGATAGCCATGGAACGTTTCTTTAAGTTGGTTGTATTCAATTACATCTACGGCAACGGCGACGACCATCTGAAAAACTTCTCCATCATGAGAATTGGCGACCATTACCAGCTTGCTCCCGCCTATGACCTGATGAACACCTGTCTCCATATCGAGGGTGATGATCTGGGGTTGAATGGGGGGCTTTCTCTGACTCTGGAGAAAAGTGATGTGTATGAGCGGACAGGGCATCCATGCCGTCTGGACTTTGAGAGATTCGGAGAGCTTATCGGTCTGAAGAAGAAGCGTATAGAAATGATTCTTGACTCTTTTCCTGTCTTGCCTGACGAAGTAGAGCATTTGGTCAACAATTCTTTTTTGACAGACAAGATGAAACGTACCTATTTACGAATAGTCAAAGAAAGAATTCAAAGATTCAATCGTAAATCAGAATGAGAATCATGAACGGGAAATCTTTTCATGGCGCAAGCGCTACCCACAGACCTCTTTTACCTACATACTCTCCAAGGACATCATCAGACATCACAGATGCCAAAAGGTCGAAGCTGACGTCTTGATGGTAAAGGGAAAATCATGGTGCGACAAAAATATAAAGAAAGTTGCAGCCGGTAGTAATGATAGCGGTGTGTCTTGGATAGTAGAAGTTGCAGGCAAGCGTATCTTTCATGCAGGCGATCATTCCAGGACTAGCAAGGCAAGAGATACGACAAGATTATAAACATAGAATGATATAATTAACAATGAATCCAATTGATATAGCACTCCGTATAGCAACGTCAGCCCATGCCGGTCAACTTGATCGCGATGGCTATCCTGTTATCCTTCATCCACTCACAGTGGGCTTGATGGGCCATACAGACGAGGAAAAGATGGCAGGCTTTCTGCATGATGTGGTAGAAGATACCTCCTACTCCTTTGAGGATTTGCTTCATGAAGGTATTCCCACAGGTGTAGTGAATGCCCTTCGCATCCTTACACATAAGCCGGGAACTGATTATTTCGATTATGTGCAGAGCATTATCGATTCTCAAAATCCCATTGCACTTCAAGTGAAGTACAATGACCTCCAACATAACTTTCAGAGAGGTAAGGACTACCCAGACCTTCAGAAGAAACATGGCAAGGCACTGGAAATGATTAAGGCAGCCATCGAAAAATGCTCTCAGGTTGACATCTATCATGTGCCTGAAGACTGCAGTATAGAGGTTGGCATCTTTGCCTGCGGATGTTTCTGGGGCGCGCAACATCAGTTTCAGAAACAGCCCGGCGTACTCAATACCCTGGCAGGATATACCGGCGGCAAAGAGGCTTTTCCTTCCTATGCCGATGTACGAGACCACAAGACGCATCACGTAGAGGCCGTCATCGTGGAGTTCAATCCCCAACAGGTTTCATATGAGAGCTTATGTAAACTCTTCTTCGAGATTCACGACCCGGCACAGACCGAGGGTGTTGGTCCTGATTTGGGGCCACAATACCGCAGCTGTATCTTCTATCGTAATGAATCTCAGAAGCAGACAGCCGAACATGTGACGGAACTTCTCCGTAGTAAGGGTGACGAGGTCAATACCTTGCTCCTGCCAGAGGAGACATTCTACATTGGCGAAGCCTACCACCAGCATTATTATGAAAAAACAGGTGGTGAGCCTTATTGCCATCTGAGAACAAAGAAATTCTGAGAAGTAATTTTCAGCAAAATATCAAAGAGGTAAATATAGGCTAGAATTTTTATGTCCAGAACTCTTCTTCGCCAGTGGGTTGCATCTTGCCCCCGCACTTTGGGCAAGTATGCA
>USSA01000201.1 GCA_900557255.1 uncultured Prevotella sp. | reverse complement strand
TATATAGAAACACACACAAAAAAGGGTGCGTCACAGACTTATGACACACCCTCTTATTACTTTTATTTCTTTCTATCAATAACATTCTGCATTATACAGCCTCAGATGTTCTGACTCCCATGCGAGCCTCGGCGACATTAACCACATAATCACCCAGTTTTTCGCATTCCTGAATGATATCCATATACAATGTACCTACACCATAGGTATAAAGATGGTTATCCACATCATCCAGGTTCTGGTTTCTCAACTGAGTACGATAATTATTAATCTCAGTCTCGATATTGTACGTATGGTTGAGATTGATAGAATGGCGTTCATGAGCAAACATATAGTTCATCTGAGTCAGCGCCTCATCTACCAACTTAAACATCTGATGAATGTTTTCACTCTGCTTGGCAGTAAACTCCTCCTTGTTTTCACCCTTACGCTTAATGGTGCGGGCAAGATTAAAGCAACTGTCACCAATACTCTCGATTTCAGAAATCTCACGCAACATCGCACGGATCTTCGCCTTGGTATCATCACTCAGATGAGCATCGCTCACTTGATCAAGATACTTGGCAATCTCTATCTCCATATTATCAGAAATACCTTCATACTTCTCGATACGCTCATAGAGTTTGTCGAAAGTCTTGGAATCCTGAGTTTCCAGCAACTCTCTCACCATACCAAACATACGATGGATGCGCTCGCCGAAACTGCCGATTTCCTGCTGTGCCTCGAAGACAGAAAGTTCTGGTGTCTTCATGATGCCAGCCTGGATAAAGCGCAAACGGAAATCTTCATCCTCCTTATCTGCCTTAGGCTTGATAAGTTTGCAGACAACTTTTTCCAACTGTGGGATAAACCAAATCAGAATGCCTGTGTTACAAACATTGAAACAGGTATGGAACATCGCCAGGACAATTGGCAACAACTTTGCCTTCTGTGCCGCAGACATACCACCATTAGGATCATACCCCACGATAGAGCAAACGAAATCTACAAATGGATAGAACAGGCAGAGAACCCAGATTACACCAAAGACATTGAATACCAGATGGGCCAAGGCTGCACGACGAGCCTGGGCATTGGCACCCAAAGCGGCAAGATTGGCTGTAGCGGTAGTTCCGATATTCTCACCCATCACCAAGGCAATACCCAGATAGATAGGGAGTACGCCTGTAGAACAGAGTAAGATGGTGATGGCCATCACAGCTGCCGAACTTTGTACGATACAGGTTATAAGTGTACCGATCAGGAGGAAGACTACAATCGTGAAATGACTCTTTGTATCAAAAGAACCAAAGAAATCGATAACCGCCGGATTATGTTCCAGATCAAGAGCCTTACCCGCACTACTCAACAGAACGAGCGAGAAGAAGAGGAAGGCGATACCAAAAAGGAAATCTCCGAAATAACGGCGCTTCTTACTATAAATCAGCATAATGCCGAGGAAGAAGGCAGGGAATACGACAATCGTTAAATCTACATTATAACCCAGCGACATAATCCATGCCGTAAACGTAGTACCAATGTTGGCACCCATAATAACGGAAATAGCTTGGGCTAAGGTCAGCAAACCTGCATTTACAAAAGAAACCGTCATAACGGTAGTTGCAGAGGAACTCTGAACGGCACAGGTAATAAAGGTACCTGTAAGCATTCCCGTAAATCGGTTGGTTGTCATAGCGCCCAAAATGTGGCGCAACTGAGATCCTGCCATCTTCTGCAAGGCCTCACTCATCACCTTCATACCATAAATGAGCAAAGCTAAAGAACCGAGAATCTGAAAAAAAATCACAAGATATTGACTTGTATCCATATTCATTTGTATTTGTGGAAATGTTTGTTACGTTTCGGTTGCAAATATAATAAGAATTTCCGTTATTACGAAATATTTGTTACCGATATTTCAAGTTGTAACAGTATTGTAACATCCAAGACCCCCTAAACACAATTTTGGAAAAACTACATTACGAACAGACAAACTGAATTAATAAGCTATATTCTGCTCTGAAATACGAAAAATGAAGAAATATTATGTTCTGTTTTGCCTCATATTTAATAAAAAACGAAAAAAGATGCCAAGAAACTTTGTTTTCTCCTTTTTTTTTTGTTTCTTTGCCTTATAAAACTAATAATAGTCATAATTTATGGGAAAAGGTAAAAAAGGTGGCAAAAGAATGAACAAAGCGCAGCTCACTGAGATGCTGCAGGAATTCTTTGCCGAAAGACCGGGCGAAACGCTCAGCTTTAAAGAGATATTCCGTTCCCTCCATCTTACGACGCATCCGCTCAAGATGCTGGCGATTGACATTATGGAGGAAATGGCATGGGATGACTACCTGGCTAAGGTAAGTGATAATTCTTATCGCCTGAATCAAAGCATACAGGTGATGGAAGGTAAATTCGTTAGAAAGGCAAATGGCAAAAACTCTGTTATCCCTGATAATAGCGAGAAGCCTATTTTCGTTTCTGAACGTAATTCGATGGGAGCACTTAATGGCGACAGGGTGGAATTCACCTTCCTGGCTCGTCGTAAGAATCACATCAAGGAGGCACAGGTCAACAAAATCCTTGAACGCGCTAAAGATACCTTCGTAGGACGTCTGAAAGTAGATAAGGATCTGGCTTACCTCGTGACACCTGGCGATGTCTTTGCTCACAACATCATCATTCCTAGAAGAAAGGTGAAGGGAGGAAAGACCGATGACAAGGCAGTAGTCCGGATTATCGAGTGGCCGGATGGAGAAAACAAGAGTCCTATTGGCGAGGTTGTTGACATTCTTGGCCAGATGGGTGATAATGATGTTGAGATGAATTCTATTCTTGCTCAATATGGATTACCTTATAAATATCCAAAGAATGTAGAAGATGCAGCCAACAAGATAAGCGGCGAAATCACAGAACAGGATTACAAAGAACGAGAGGACTTCCGCAAGGTATTCACCTGCACCATCGACCCGAAGGATGCCAAGGACTTTGATGATGCCCTCAGTATTCAGAGATTAGAGAATGGAAACTGGCAGGTGGGTGTTCACATCGCAGATGTTTCGCACTACGTTACAGAAGGCAGTATCATCGACAAAGAAGCCGTGAAGCGTGCAACATCTATATATCTTGTAGATCGCACCATTCCGATGCTCCCAGAGCGTCTCTGTAACTTTATCTGCTCGCTTCGACCTAACGAGGAAAAGCTTGCATACAGCGTCATCTTCGAACTCGACAACAATGCCGAAGTCAAGAACTATCGCATCGTTCATACCGTCATAGAGAGCGACCGACGATATAAATACGAAGAGGTACAGGAACTCCTCGAAGCAAATGGCGTGATTGATGGTACAGGCGAACCTGCTCCAGCTGAAACAAAGGAACATCCTTATCAAGGAGAAAACGCACTTCAGCTCATTACGCTTGACAGACTGGCAAAGAAACTTCGTGCCGCAAGATTCAAGAATGGTGCCGTTAAGTTCGACCGCGAAGAATTGCATTTCGATATTGACGAAAAGGGTAAACCAGTCACCTGCTACTACAAGCGTTCTAAGGATGCCAATAAACTCGTAGAGGAATTCATGCTACTCGCCAATCGTACGGTGGCAGAAAGTATCGGAAAAGTTAAGAAAGGAAAGAAGCCAAAGACGCTTCCTTATCGTATTCACGACAATCCTGACCCACAGAAGTTGGAAACCTTGCGTGAATTCGTTGTGAAGTTTGGTTATAAGATGAAAACAGAGGGTACAAAAGGCGCTACAGCAAGAAGTCTCAACAAGTTGATGTCAGATTGCGAAGGCAAACCAGAGAACAATCTCATCCAGATGGTTGCACTCCGTGCTATGATGAAAGCAAAGTACTCTGTTCACAACATCGGACACTTTGGACTGGCTTTCGAATACTATACCCACTTCACCTCACCTATCCGCCGTTATCCGGATACAATGGTTCATCGCTTGCTTACCAAGTACGCAGATGGCGGCAGAAGTGCCAACGAGAAACATTACGAAGAACTCTGTGAGCATTGCTCTGAAATGGAACAGATTGCACAGAATGCAGAACGTGACAGTATCAAATATAAAATGGTAGAATTCATGGGAGATAAACTCGGCGAGGAATTCGATGCCCATATTAGCGGTATTACTTCTTACGGAATTTATGCTACCATAGACGAAAACCATTGTGAAGGAATGATTCCGATGCGCGACATTGCTGACGATTATTACGACTTCGACGAAAAGAACTTCTGTTTGATTGGTCGTCGTCACCATAATAAATATCAATTAGGCGATGCTATCCGCATCAAGGTGGCGCAAGCCAACCTGGAGAAGAAACAACTAGATTTCACCCTAGCCGGCGATTCGGCTCCTGTACGCAAGGAAAAGCCTGCAGCTAATACTTCTTCCAGCAAAGCGAAAAAGTCAAAGCAGAAGACAAGAAATCGCCGTAAAAACAAATAATATCAAATTGGGCTGACCTTATTGGTCAGCCTTTTTTATTTTGAATCTATACACATTTACAAAATCCAGGACCGAATAGGTAAAAAGATAAAAGGAGCCGCGTAATCTGTGGGATAAAGCTGCGATAAGAAAGCAAAACTGCATGAAAACAAAAAAGCCTCAGAAATCTTTCGAAATCTGAGGCTCTTGATAAAAGGAGGCGGCTACCTACTCTCCCG
>USSA01000200.1 GCA_900557255.1 uncultured Prevotella sp. | reverse complement strand
GTGATGTGCATCCTCGCTTACATCGCAGGCTTCTTCAAACTCTGCGGAACCTTCGAGTGTATGAGTACCATCCAGTTGTGGATGACCTCCAAGCGCGATTTCACCATCTTCTTCCCCCTGCTCTACTGCATCGTTCTGGGCAACATGTTCCTTTCGCCTTGGGTCACCGAACACCTGATCTATATCTATCAGGATTGGCGCATCATCAACTGGACAATGACGGGAGCTTTGCTCTTGGTGGCATTCATCGTGTATGTCACCACCCACGACTTCCGCTTCATGAAACCCCTACCCTTCATCAGTATCGACTATTTAGGTTGCATCCTGTGGTCGGCATGGATGCTGGAATTCATTTTCTTCTTCAATTACGGCGAGCATTACAACTGGCTCGATTCGAAGATGATGCAGATGGATGTATTGCTTTTCATCATAACGGGATATTTCTGCATCCAGCGAATGTTCCACATCCGACACCCTTACATCGAACCGGGTGCATGGAAATACAAGCGCCTCATCCCGTTGCTCATCCTCTTCGCCTTCGTGGAGTTCATGGGCAGTACACCTAAGGTGTTGCAAACCGCCTTTACGGGTGGTGTGCTGCATTTCGGCACCTTCACTACGAATGTGCTCAACTTTGTGGAATGGGTAGGCGCCATTGTCGGTTGCCTCTTCTGTCTGTTCTGGTGCAAGGTTCTTCACCAGAAATACACCCGTCTGCTCACGATAGGTGTGGCAGCCATGGTCTGTTATCCCGTGATGATGTATTTCCTCATTGATCCAGGGCTCAACATCGAAGCACTCTATCTGCCCATTTTTCTCAGAAGCATCGGCAATGCCATCTTCTTCTGCATGCTCACAGTCTATCTGGAAGAGCTGATGCCATTCCAGCATTTCTTCATGGGATTGACGATGGCTGGTATCATTAGAAATGGTCCGATAACGGCGATGTGCTCAGGCTTGTACAGTTTCGGGCTTCGCTATCAGATGGCAGACAATATGTCGCGCGGTTTACCCTACGATGCTACTCAACTCCTGATGATCAGCATCCGTCAGCTCTATGGCATCACCTGTCTGATCGGCATTGCCGTACTGCTTATCTTTCTGCTGTGGGATATTCAGCCGATAAGAAGTACGCTGAAGAAAATGCCGGCATGGAACTTCGTGGGACGTAAAATGAAAAAGAAAATAATGCATAGGCCCACAGAGATCAAATAGTTTTTTGAGATTATAAAGGCTTGCAAAGATTATAAGGTCCCACAGATTTCACAAATTTACACAGATCTTTTTGAAGCAAAAAAAATAAATCTGTGCAAATCAGTGAAATCTGTGGGACCTTTTTATGAATCCTTTCTGGTGGTTGCCGTTACCAATTTAATCCTTTCCACCAATTCTATAGTTGCATTTGTTACATCTTATATATTCTGCGGCACAGGAGAAATGATGTAGATTCAATTATAATAGAAGAACTTGCCTATTATTGTTTTTCCAGCCATTTTTTAACACACCTTATAGCTCTGATTTGTTCGCTTTCGCTAAACTTGGAATCGTCATTCGTTTCATTTCCTTCCTGAACAGCTTCATAAAGAACAAGAAAATAAAAATCGGAAGGGTTTATCATTCGTTCCATAATTAGTGGAACTATTTGTTTTCCCATTGATTTGAGAGGAATGAACTCAGGCAATTTTGCATATGAATGTATGCTTGCACTATATCGCGTCTTAGGATTATGATCTATTGCAAAATTCCATTTATCCACTAAAACTGCAAAACGATTTCTGATGCTGTCTGGAACTTGTGAAGCCAATTCTTTTATTTTCTCTTTCTCTGTATTTGTTAGAAAATCCCTCGTTGATAGGCTGTCTTGTTTGTTGTCAGCATTGGAATTCCAAATGTTCTCTGGTTTATGTACAGTTTGCAATGGTACTTTAACAATAGAGTCAGAAGCCACTTTCTCATAGTCATTTGCAGAATGATCTGTTTGTTCCTTAAAACTTAAAAAGAAAAAATTTCTTCCCCAACCATTACCAAATATAACATCTAATGGTTCCCCTGTATCTTTCCATATTCTGACTCTTGCTGCAAATCCAAAATCAAATTTAACGGCAGTACTATCATATGTAAAAGTTACAGTATAGAACTTTCTTCCTATCTGTTTTCTTATTTGAGGGCGGCTGTCTCCTCCGTAATCCTTCTTTTTGAAAACTTGAACATCCGATACGTTAGCCTCTTTAAAAAATGGAACATACGCAGGACCAAAGGTCAAAGCCACGTTTCTTGCGCTATTTACAAGAGTACTATTGTCTAAGACCTCTGGTCGATTGCATGAACTCAAGAATAGTGTACATAATACCGCTATTCCCCAAACTACAATCATTATAGATGGTATTTTTTTCATAATTCGTAATTTTTAATTTGCATTTCGCATGAACATGTTACCAATGACTTGATTATGTCTTTGCCTTCCTATTTTAAGATTGCACTTTCACTATTTTGATGTTTGTAATCTGGTGACTTTGATGTCTTCTTGCCATAGTCAAAACTATAAACAATTTTCAGATTTGCATACTGATTATAACTACGACTTTGATCTATTTGTTTGAAAGAATAATATGATGCAGATAATTCATCTACAATGTTATTCTTCATCATGAATAAATTGTTTGCATTAGCTTCGATAGCCCAATTCCCATGATTCCACATTGCCGATAGTTGATACCGCCAAAATGTCTTTCTGTTAATCTGGCTGTCTATCAAATCTCTTGACGGTGACGCTATGGATGCACTAAAAGAAAAATCCCGAACATAGTAGTTTATCATAGCAGTCCCAGAGAATGCAGACAAATTACGATGCTCTGCTCCTCCTCGAACTAAATGTTTAATCCATTGACCGGATAACTTCATATTAAGTGTACCAGAAGGTTTATAGGTTATAGACATATCTGCACTGGGACGATGATAGATACAGTCATCTCTAAAAGTGCTAATAAGATGCCCGTCTCGAATATAGTAATCCGAAATAATCGAATGATTCTGGTAAAAGTATGACACTCCCGTTTGCAAAGCGAATTTGTTAAAATTCAATGTGTGGCTTAATCGTGGATTCAAAAGAATGGAATTATCCATGTTAGAATTACCTTTGAGAATGATGATAGGATCTATCTGCTGTTCTACATTGTTAATCGTATTTATTCTCGGATAGGTGTTTCCCAAAGCGAACATAAATTGAAGTTGCTGTACTTTATCTATCCTATATGTAGCTCTTGCCTGAAGTCTCGGCGTAAGATGATTGATTGACCTCATCCCCTCCAAACGATATGTTAGAAATGACAGTCCTGGATTAATATCAAAGAAAAAACTCCCTAAACGTTGGGAATAGTCTGCAAAAAGGATGGTTTCGGACGAATGCAAATTTTGATTATATGCAGAAGTCCCAATGTATTCGGAATCACTAATTCTCATGAACTCGTATAAACTGAAAGCCAATCTATTTCTATGACTGAACGCCATAGAATAATTTGCATTTGCTTTGATGTAATAATAATCTTCCTTGACAAGTGAACGAAAAGACACATTATCATCGTTATAGAGACGGTCATAATCGTTTCGAGAATAATATCCATCAAAAACATAATCCAACGATTTTGTGTTAGAAAATGTGTGCAATCCGTAAAAATAGACACTTGGACGATAAGATTTGTTTCTAGTGTTAATGTCCAAAATGCTACCGTTCTTGATTGCAGTAGCAGTTTTCCAATACTCCGTCATTCCATTATTGACACCGTTTTTTGAGGCATTCCATGCCATACCACCTCTAAGCATCCAAATATATTTTCTTCCTCGGTTGCTGATTGATGCCTGTACATATTCTTCCGTTTGCCTATTGTCTGCATTATTGTAATGCTGCAGTCTATTCAGTTGATAATCAGGGAAAATAAAAGTCTCATTCTCGTCCATAGACGATTTTGGATTTTCCAAAGAATATCCAGCCCAAAGGTTCAAACTTTTGGTTCCTGTGACAAATTTCGAAATAAGATTGTAATCACCATAGAGATAGCCTACATTCTGAGACGCATCAAGTTGCGTGTAGCCACCATTGTTGAGTGGTTTCATTATTATGTTTATAGCATATGCATCTTTTGCAAATTTACCAGTCGGCACATCAAAATATTCCACTCGAGAAACGTCCTTCGGTCTTAAAGACTGTACCTCTCGAAAATCAACTTCACGCCCATCTATATAGAGAGTCGCAGCCCCATTGGGAGTTGTCACACTTCCAGTCGAACGCTCGACAGACACTCCCGGAATCATGAGATTGCTCAACAGATCATAACCAGTTACAGCATGTTTACGTTGCTCTTTTGTAGGAATAGCAAGGATATGATCACCTTCTCTTGTAAGATAAGATGACTTTACAACAACTTCATCAAGTTCTTTGCCTTGAATAAAAGTTTTAGTTGTATCTGGTTTTTGTGCATAAGTTACGTGTATGCACAAACTCATTATGATGACTAACAATGCTTTCATCTATTGATTTTTTATTGTTTTCATACTTAAATGTTCTTCCATTTTGAGATTCATTCACTAATAAAGTAAACGGATTTTATTATGAATTTGTAAGGACCTATAGTCAGATCTATTGTTTAATATTTCTGCTAATCCTCAAATCTCATCCACATATTCTTGAAGTTGATAATAAATTTCCTGTGC
>USSA01000199.1 GCA_900557255.1 uncultured Prevotella sp. | reverse complement strand
CCATGCTGAGGTGGTATCTTTTTGCCAAATGTACCATGCTGAGGTGGTATCTTTTTGCCAAATGTACCATGCTGAGGTGGTATCTTTTCGCCAAATGTACCATGCTGAGGTGGTAACCTTTCGGCTTATGTACCATGCTGAGGTAGTAACCTTTCGGCTTATGTACCATGCTGAGGTAGTAACCTTTCGGCTTAAGGTCGTAACCTTTCTCATAAGGATACCACCTTGGAGGTTCTTATATAATAAGTGTTACGACCCTGCCCTTTCTTCTCGATAAATCCAAGATCGCAAAGTTTATGAATCTCCAAGCGTGCACGAGCATGAGTTATCGAAGAATCCAGCTGGCGATAAGTAGCATTATCAATCGCCCCTACCTCTCTCACGAAGACTAGTGCCAGCTTCTGCTCATTCACCAAGCCAAACTCAGCATATTGAGCCAACCACTCCATATTCTCCTTGCTGAGGACATGATGGAGTAGAAGTCTTGCCGTAAACTTATTCGCTTCATGGTTCGACCTAAAAATTGGTATATAGTTGTACAACCAAAAGATGTAAAGTCGTACAACCAAAAGGGGTATAGTCGTACAACTAAAAGGTATATAGTCGTACAACTAAAGAGTGTATAGTCGTACAACTAAAGGGTGTATAGTCGTACAACTAAAGGGTGTATAGTCGTACAACTAAAGAGTATTGCCACTAGGCTCGGCAGACCTTCCGACTGCAGTCAGCAGCTCTGCTGAGCCTAGTCAGCAGGTCTGCTGACTGCAGTCGGAATCTTCTAGGAACAGGCTTCTTATACTTAATATATCAGTTCATTGAACCTGATTAAACGCCTTTCATTACTTACACAGTCGTCTCGGTGCGTTTATTCAGCCATATTAGGCTTTAGCAGCAAATAATAATCTCTTTTTATAATCACAGCCATTCCCGAAAAGTGAAACAAATAACCCAAATCGGGAATAGGGATTTTCCCTTCTACTTTAGGGAATCCTCCTCTTTTTATTTCAAAAGAAAGCTGTACTTTTGCAACCATAAAACAATATAATAACTTATAAAAACAGTTTAGCTTATGAAAAGAAATGATTGGATGGCGCTCATCGCCACAACCATATTGATGTTTGCCGTATGCCTCTCGGTTTCGGCTAAAGGAAAAAAAAACGTGGAGCGAGGAATGACCAAGCAGGAAGTAATAGCCATTCTTGGAGAACCTAAGCTCACCAGTTTCGACATGTATGGGGACAAATGGGAATATGACAAATATAATTATCTGTTTGGAGATTCCAAGTACATCACGGTCTTCTTCGACAGAAACGGAAAGGTTGTGCAGTACGATACAAGAATCATAGAACCCAACAGCCAGACGTCGAATGTACAGCAGCCACAACACCCTACCCCACCCCTCTACGATGGAAGATGTGAACCAGATGGCAGAATGGATTACGGCTATTGTCTCGATGATGCTTCCTTCTCCAAACTATATAATAAGGTGAAGAAGGCAAGCTTTGATGACAACAAGTTCGAACTGATAGAAGTGGCTAGCCTCGGCTGTTACTATTCTTGTGCCCAAGCCATCAGCATGATGAATATATTCACTTTTGGTGACAGCAAGATGAAAGCCCTCAGACTGATGGCTCCTCATATCATAGATTTGCAGAATGCCAGTATCATCTATCAGCAATTCAATTTTGAAAGCGAAAAGCAAAAGGTAGGAGAAATATTAAGAAGCAGTAGATAATTATCTGGTATCTTTAAAAAATGATATCATCTATGATATAAAGATACTTTTTATGTTAAATTATACATATTGTTTAGTCGATTTAACAAAATAATTGTATTTTTGCAAAGTCAATTAAACAATATTGAGCTATGATACAAAAAGAAGTAATCAGAGAAATACTCTTGGAGAACAGAAAAGAAGTAGAATTACAACATGTCGTTCCAAGAAACTTCCAGATGGAAGATTTTGCCAACTATGTTCTGATTGGCGTCAGACGAGCTGGCAAATCTTTCATGCTCTATCAGCAGATTCAACAAAACTTAAAACGGGGCATCACCTGGGACTCCATGCTCTACATCAATTTTGAGGATGAACGTTTGATGGGTATGACAGCACAAGAACTTAATCTTATCCTTGAAGTTCATGGTATGATGTCAAAAGAACGTCCTATTCTATTTCTTGATGAAATACAAAACATCAATGGTTGGGAAAAATTCGCACGCCGATTGGCAGACAACAAATACAGAGTCTATATTACAGGCAGCAATGCAAAGATGCTTGGCAGTGATGTAGCAACAACTTTAGGAGGACGCTATATCACCAAACACATCATGCCATATAGTTTTCCCGAATTTCTCCAAGCCAATGAAGTGTCTTATGATTCAAATACTCTCGCAACCACCTTTGGAAGAGCTGAAGTACAACGACATTTTACTAATTATTTCCGTTTTGGCGGTTTCCCAGAAGGAGCAAGACTAGCATCAAAAAGAGATTATATCAATAGTGTATATCAAAAGATTTACCTAGGAGACATTGCTTCTCGTAACAAAATTGAAAATCAATTTTCTCTTCGAGTTCTATTCAGAAAATTGGCAGAAAGTGTAAAGCAACCGATTTCTTTTACACGTCTCACAAATATAATAGCATCTACAGGTGCAAAACTAAGCAAACCTACACTCATTAACTATCTTGAGTACTCTAAAGATGCATTCTTGGTTTATCCCATCAAGAATATTGCCGACAATCTCACTCAACGTGAGACCAATCCCAAATACTATTTTGTGGACAACGGCATCATCAGTATACTTGCCATGGATGTTGACACATCATTATTGGAGAATATGGTTGCGATGGAGCTACTTCGAAGATATGGACTGGAAGAGCAAGTGTTCTTTTACAACAAGAACGTGGAAGTAGATTTTTACATACCAGATGCCGCAACTGCCATACAGGTAAGCTACAACCCCAAAAAGTCTGATGAAACTTGGGAAAGAGAATCAACTGCACTTATCAAACTATCAAAAGTACTTGATTGCAAAAGACTTATCATTCTTACATATGAATTAGAAGAAAATATAGAACTAAAAGGATTGAATATCGAAGTAATACCTGTATGGAAATGGTTACTCGATACAAAAATTGCAAAATAAATGAATACAAAGATATTATCAAAAGACAAAGACCCGATGGGTGCCGCTATCCTTGATTATCAGAAATCGGGAAGAGCAGAAAGATTACGTGTGCTCTCTTCTATGTTCGAAGAGGACGAAATGCCGGTGAAACATCTCTTCAGAAAAGTTGAGGAGATGCCGATGCTGGAGCAGAAGGCCTTGCAACTCACAAAAGGGCGTGTACTGGATATCGGAGCCGGCAGCGGCTGCCATACGCTCGCCTTGCAGGAGAAAGGCTTGGAGGTAAAAGCCATTGATATTTCTCCTCTGAGCTGCGAAGCGATGGAACTGAGAGGAGTAAAGGATGCGGAATGCATCAATCTTTTCGATGAACATCTGGAAACAGGGTTCGATACCATCCTCCTCCTGATGAACGGCACTGGCATTGCCGGGAAAATAGAAAACCTCCCTACCCTCTTCAACCGTCTCAAGGCTTTGCTCAACAAGGGCGGTCAGATTCTCATCGATTCCTCCGACCTCAAATATATCTATGAGAATGAAGACGGAAGTTTCGACATCAATCTGAATGGTGCCTACTATGGTGAAGTGGATTATCAGATGATTTACAAAGACATTAAGGGAGACTGTTTCGACTGGCTCTACGTAGATTTCCAATTGCTCAAATCCATTGCCGAAAGCTGCGGTCTGCATGGCGATCTGGTGGCAGAAGGCGAACATTACGACTATCTGGCTAGGATTTTCTAAGCATATAAAGATAAAAAGGAGTTAAGATGATGTTCTTAACTCCTTTTTATCTTTTCCTCCTATTTAATCGTCGAAATCGTGACGTCCGAGAAATCATTCATATAGTCCAGAATCTCCAGCGTATGGAACCCCCGTTTGGCTTTTATTTCAATGCTCGCCTCCACAAATTCTTCCTTAGAAAATCTCCGTTCTTTCAGTTCGTAAGAATGAACTTCCATGCCTTTCTGTTTGATTTTACTGATGAATTCCTTCACGCTGTCCCTTGATGGAGCAGAGAAATTCAGTTCGATGGTAGAGGTTCCCAACTGCGGTATCAGATAATTCAGCACCTCCAGTCCCATCAACACCATCATCGTAGTAATAGCTGCAGCCACATACATACCCGTTCCGCAAGCCAATCCGATAGCTGCCGTCACCCACAAGCCAGCAGCCGTAGTCAAGCCCCTGACCACATTCTTCTGGAAGATGATGGTACCAGCGCCCAGGAATCCGATACCCGAAACCACTTGGGCAGCAACGCGCGAGGAATCCTTCAGATCAAAGCCAAATCCATACTGGGAAACTACACAGAAAAGTGCACTACCCAGGGCTACCAGGAAGTGAGTGCGGAACCCCGCCTCCTTGGCACGATATTCTCTTTCGATACCTATCGCTCCTCCCAAAATGAGAGCCAGAGACAGGCGAACAGTCAGGTCTATATAGGTTGCATCCATAAATATCCTTTCTTTTTAAAAGATGAAAGAAGCATTACAAAATGCCTCTATTTGATGTTATCAATGCAAATATACAACTTTTCTTTGAAAGAAAGGCGAGAATTTCAAAAAAATAATGTATCTTTGCAACTGTTAGTGCCTATTTCGGCAATTTATTCACAAATACACATTTATTTATATACATGGCAACAGTTGACGACAAGAAGATCATCTTCTCAATGGTGGGCGTATCTAAGA
>USSA01000198.1 GCA_900557255.1 uncultured Prevotella sp. | reverse complement strand
CCATCCTTATCGATGTTCATCTTGACCATATCTTTCTTCAAACCAGGAGCTGCAACCTCCATCGTATAAGCTGTAGCACTTTCCTTGACGTTGACTGCAGGAGCTGTTGCGTTCATGTGTGGCATCAAGCTTGTATCAAAGAAGTTGTCATTAAACCAACTGTTCAACCAATTTGAAACACTGTTATTTCTACGAGCTAACAACATAATGTAAAACCTCCAAATTCTATTTTTCTCGTCCTCTCTTCGCCTTCCGGCTCAGTCGGGATTTCTCATTGTTTTTAATTTATCCTTTTTAATAACGATTGCTTCGGCTTACGAGGCTCAAGGATTTCCAGAAACCCTCAACTGTCATTACTTAGGGTTCTTGTCGTTCCCCTTGCCCTTTCGGCTTCGGCTTTCACTCTATGTAGGAGCAAGTTACGTGCCAACCCGGTTTGTAGATTTGGAGTAAACAGTTTTTGTCAATTTTGACTAAAGATTCTGCAAAATTGACAACAATGGATAATTAATTTAAACTTTGCTGCTAAAACTTCATGCTTTTTAAACCTGTTTTTCAATCCATGCCATCAGTACCGCTACAGCATACTGCTGTTCTTCTCCTGTCAGCTGTCTTCCGGCAGGTATATGATGCCATTTGAAGAAACATCCACGACAGCAGCAGCCTGTAGCATGCTGGGCTATAAATACAGGATGCCCTCTCATCGGTGTCTGCTTGCCGTCATTGGGAATTACGGCAGGAGCAAGGCGTTTGGCAACGAAATCCTCTGCATGCTTACGGATGGTTGCCAAGCCCTTTTCTGCAATATATTCCTTATCCCTCTTCGAAAGGTGAAAACGGCTGCGGAATGCTGATTTGGAAAGTCTTTCAAACAGACCTGTCAAGTCATACTCTTTGTCTGGAGAGGTATGGTTTTCCTCGTTTTCTGAAGAGACAGTATCTTTCTGATAATCCTCTTTCTCCTCTGGAAACAAATTGAGTTCTACATATCTGGCATGGTTTGCCCTTGAATCTTTTTTCATATCTATTTATCTCCTATATCTGTTTCATCCTTGTAGATAGATGAATCCTTATCGAATTTACGAATAATGGAATGCATTTATGATTTTTCAGTCTCCAGTTCCAGCAAAAATCTCTTTGCTTCCAGTCCTCCGGCAAAGCCTGTCAGGGAACGGTTGCTGCCGATAATGCGATGGCAGGGGATAAGGATGCTGATGCCGTTGGCTCCTATTGCTCCAGCCACGGCTCTGACACAATTGGGATTGCCTATACTTTGAGCGATTTCCTTATAGCTTCTGGTTTCACCGTATGGTATATCAAGCAATGCATTCCATACTTTTCTCTGGAAATCTGTTCCTACAGGATACAATGGAATTTCGAATGACCTGCGGGTGCCCAAAAAATATTCATCCAGTTGCAGCTTGGTCTGTTCCAGAACAAGGGATGTTTCAATCTTGAAATCTGCATTCATATACCTTGTAAGTCTATTTTTATTGTGCTCTGCACATGGCATTTTATTCCAATCACAAAGACACAAATCATCACCCACTGATGCCAGAATTAACTCTCCGCAGGGCGAGTTGTAATATTGGATGTTTATTTGCTGCATTTTTTCAAATACGATTAAACGGAATCTTTATTTTTCATACAATTCTATCGGCAAACCATCTGGGTCACTGAAGAATACAAATCGCTTGTCAGTATATTCATCCGTGCGTATAGGCTCATGCGCGATGCCTTTACTGTCAAGTTCATCAATTGCATCCGAAAGATCATCTACCTCAAAAGCAAGATGGCGCAGACCGGCTGCTTCCGGATAGGAAGGACGTGCTGGTGGGTTAGGGAAGGAGAATAACTCGATGACATAGTTGTCATCAAGCCAGCAGTCAGCTTTCCAGGAATCACGTTCCTTACGATAGTTTTCACTCATAATCTTCATTCCTAGCGCATCAGTGTAGAAATGCTTGGATTTCACATAGTCGGAGCAAATTACGGCTACATGATGGATTTTGTTAAGTTTCATATTTTTTATTTCTTATGTTATATGTTATATTCAGTAATCAATGACAAGTTTTCAGAATATGCTTCGTTCATTTCATTGATTATTTGATGATTGTAATTCTATCTATATCCGTACGCCACCGCCAGGGTTGCGACGGCTGGCAAGGTTGAGCACCACAGGGTTATATCCTTCTTGCTGCAATTGATGTCCGCAATGTATGCTGTCATCATTCTCCACAATGATCTTTGTTTCTCCCTCAATGGTAGGTATGCTTGTAGCATCTAAAGCCTTGGTATAGAATCTACTACCCTTCAGCATCTTTGCTTTCTTTTGTGGCAAAAATACGATTATTTTATCAATATACCAAATATTTATCCAAAAAATGTGTATATTTCGATATTTCTTTGTATATTTGCCATGGCTTAATATAAAAAATATAAGATGGGCAAACTGGCATTGATATAGTGTTTCATTCTTTTTTGTTTTCCCTGCTGATGCAAGTGAGAACAGAAAGCATATCTATGTGGTAAAACGTGGAAGCAAGAAGTCTCATCGAGGACATACTGTAGCTAAGATATGGATAGAAGAGAATGGACAAAAGAAAATAGAGATAGCTTGGTCTGAACTGTCGGCATCAGAAGAAGCTGTGATTATTGAAGCTATAGATAAACATTGGGATGAATTCAATAGAATGATTGACGATGTCTTTGCTGGCAAGAAAATTAGAATAAAAACAATAAAATAAAGGGAGGTCTATTATGTGCAAATATAAAGATACAACTTTAGAAATCAAAAAGTTAGATTTCAATGTGAAACGTGGAGCAATGGCAGTTTTCTTGACCGATGGTTGAGAGGTGATAGTTCCTGTAAAGATGTTTCCCGAGATAAAGAATATGAGCAAAAAGCAGAGGGAGGATTATATGATAATGGATGATCAATACTTCTCCTTTGATGCAATCAGCAAAATCTTCTCTGTTAAGGATATTTTGCGCCTTTGAGTTGCAAGTAAAAGATATAATAGAAGTCGTTGGAATATTTAGGGGATGTCTTCAGAAGATATAGGTTCGTCGGTCGCACAACAGCTGTTGTGCGCTCGTTCAACAGCTGATGTGCACATGCACAACACGTGTTGTGCACACGTCAATCAGCTGATGGACGGCTATCTTATGGCTAATCATGTGGCTTCTTCTGGTTTTATAGCCTTGGATTATACTATTTCCAATATTTTATCCAGTATCCCCACATAATAGAAGGGAAGATTGATAAGGCGGAAGGGATGACCTGTAGGGGATACCACTTCGTCTATGCTATATTCTCCTGGCCAAATGCGGATGGCAATGCTTGGGGCATCAGGCTGAGACATGAAGGAGTGGAGGGATCGAAGATGGGCATTTGTGCCAGACTTCACTTCTATCGGGAGAATCTGTGAGTGATGTTGCCAAACGAAATCTACCTCTGCTGAAGAACCCTTTTTGTCTCTTACCCAGTAATATTGCTCGTTGCGGAAGTTGCGATCCAAAACAATGCGCAGCTCTTGGGCTATGATTTGTTCCGCAGCATGTCCCTTCCATACATCCAAGAGAGAATTGCCTTGCAGATATTCTGCCTGAATGTCAACGGAGAAATTCATGATGCCCGTATCTACCCAAACTAGCTTGGGTTGTCTTGCTATGGCTGGTACAGCTGGGGCTTTCACTGATGTGACGGGATAGTCCAAATTGAGCAAGAATGCTTTCTGCATCACTTCCAATGCCTCATGTACCTCCTTGCTTGTGTAGTTGCTACCTCCAAATCGGGCGAAAGTAATGGATTGTCCTGCCTCTGCCCAGCCATGTGTAAGCAGATGGCGGATAACCTTTACTTGGTTTTCATTACGAGCATATTTTTCTACATCTTCATTGTAGCCATCAAGCAGTGAACGATAGATAGGGGCTAACTTGGTTAGGTTATGAGTCTTGGCATATTCCACTAAGGCTTCAGGCATACCACCTATCAAAGTGTAATGATTGAAATGGTTCAGTAACATCTCGTGATATAGAGGTGATACACTGACTTCTTTCACCATTTGTACCAATTGGTCTTCACCTATAGCATCGAGATATTCCAAGAAGGAGCACGGACGGAGGGATAGATAATCCACTCTTCCCACAGGGAAAGAAATGCGCTGCTTGATGAGGGTTTGAAGTCTGGAACCTGCTGCTATGATGTGCAACCAAGGCATCTCTTCATAGAAGTATCTCAGCAGACCAACTGCTTTTGGTTCGTTTTGTATCTCATCAATAAAAAGTAGAGTACGCTTACCTTCATCTACCTTTATTTTCTTCTTGAGGCAGATGTATTGATATATCTCTTTTACATTGTCTGATTTGGTAAAGATTTCTGCATCTGAGCTTTGTTCTAGATTCAGTTTGATATATACATCGTATTTCTTACCCAATTCATTGACCAATGTTGTCTTTCCAACTTGTCTTGCGCCTCGTAAAACCAATGGCTTCCTGTTGTCTCTTTCACTCCATTTCTGGAGTTCTTCTGTTAATTGTCTATATATCATAACTTTTCCTTCTCTTTAAGTTATGCTGCAAAGTTACTCTTTTTTCCTAAAACATAGGCAAAAATATAGTGAAACTTTCCTAAAACATAGGCAACTTATATGAAAACTTTCCTAAAACATAGGCAAAAAACGCAGGAGCTTACCTAAAACATAGGCAAACTCCTGCGAAAAATTACACTTTTTAATATAAAATAGGGGTGAAATAATACACTTTTCTATATCCGCTGCCCCTTCTCTAGAAGTCGCAAGGCAGGGAGGAGAGCTGCTGCATGATGGTCTTTGCCATGCGGGAGTGGCCGGCATCGTTTGGATGAAGACGGTCGGTATCCGGTTTGTTAAACATCTGCGCAC
>USSA01000197.1 GCA_900557255.1 uncultured Prevotella sp. | reverse complement strand
TAGTTTAGTCTAATTGCCTAATAAACTAAAATACGTATATTCAACAGGAACAGTTTATATAAGATATGTTAATTTTTCCTCTAAGTGCGTACAACCTATTGAAATTTTCAGTATCTTTACAGAGTTAAACTGATGTCGAACCTTTAAAACTATAACATCATGAAAATTGGTATTCCAAAAGAGATTAAGAACAATGAGAACCGTGTTGGAATGACACCAGCAGGAGTAGCTGAATTCATTAGACATGGTCACGAAGTGATGGTTCAGCATACGGCTGGAGAGAACAGCGGATTTGCTGATGAAGCGTATGAAAAGATAGGAGCCATAATCTTACCCGACATTCAGAGTGTATATCGTGAGGCGGAAATGATTGTAAAGGTGAAAGAGCCTATCGCTGAGGAATATCCACTTATCCATCAAGACCAGCTTGTTTTCACTTATTTCCATTTTGCCTGTGACAAAGAACTTACCGATGCCATGCTCAAGAGTGGTGCTGTCTGTCTGGCTTATGAGACGGTAGAAACAGACAACCACCATTTGCCTTTACTCATTCCGATGAGTGAAGTAGCTGGAAGAATGGCCATTATTAATGGTGCTTTTTATCTGCAGAAGACAAAGGGAGGAAAAGGGAAACTGATGAGTGGTGTACCTGGTGTGAACCGCGTCAAGGTTTTGGTATTGGGCGGCGGAACCGTAGGAGAAGCTGCAGCAAGAATGGCTGCAGGAATGGGAGCTGATGTATGGATTACAGATATCAGTTTGCCTCGTCTTCGTCAGTTAGAGATGGAGCTGCCTATCAATGTACACACGCTTTATTCCAACGAGCATAATATTCGTAGAGAATTGACAGATGTGGATATCGTTGTGGGTAGTGTGCTCGTACCAGGCGATAAGGCGCCGCATCTTATCACGAAAGATATGTTGAAATTGATGGAGCCAGGAACAGTACTTGTTGATGTAGCAATCGATCAGGGTGGCTGTTTCGAGACATCGCATCCAACCACACATTCTGATCCGACATATATGGTCGATGGAATCGTTCATTATGCAGTAGCTAATATTCCTGGTGCTGTGCCGAATACCTCTACTACAGCCTTGACCAATGCTACGCTGAAATATGCATTGGCGCTTGCTGATAAGGGTTGGCGAAGGGCCTGCAAGGAGGATAAAGCCCTGTATAGGGGTTTGAATATCGTAAATGGAAAGGTGGTATTCAAGGCCGTAGCGGATGTCTTCGGACTGGAATATGAAAAAATGATACTCTAAGTAGAGTAGGGGAGGGTTCCATAACACAAAAGCTATGGGATCCTCTTTAAATAATGTATCACGGAGAACAGAATACACTTTGTTTGATTTGAACACTTACTGATAGCATTTTTTAGAGAAAAAGACTTAAAAACTAGGAAAATGTAAGAAAAATAGGAGAAAGTACAAGAATATGTGTAAAAAATAAGTTAATTGTATAACATTATGCTATAGTTTTAGATATTTTTTATACTTTTGCACAATGAACATGAAGTTTAACTAACATTCAGTTATTATGAAGAAGAAAAAAAGCTTGTTGCTTTTCTTGGCAGCAACTTCAGCCAACTTTGTGCAGGCTGCCCCCCCCATTTCAAACTAGTTTTGCGGCTGGTATTGAAAATGTGCAAGAAAAAGGTCATACCTTTGTAAAAGGAAGAGTGATTGATTCTGATGGAAATCCTCTGGTAGGTGTCACGGTACAGATCGAAGGTACAAGCTATGGCGTTATCACTGATGCTGATGGTAACTACATATTGGAATTTCCATCTATGGCGCATCCTAAAATTGTATTTTCCAGCATCGGCTACAAATCGAAGAGTATTGAATTTCGTGGTGTAAAAGAGCAGAACATGATGCTCGAGTTGGATCATGTAGCGCTGGATGATCTCGTAGTTATCGGATACGGAAGTAAGAGTCGTAAGGATGTAACTACGGCTATCTCTACCGTGAGTCAGGAACAGATAAGCAAGTTGGCTGCTACCACACCAACCCTCGATGGTCTTCTTCAGGGTACTGTAAAGGGCGTATTGGCTACTACCGCAAATGGTGAGCCTGGTTCATCTCTTAAGTTAAACATCCGTGGTATTACATCTCCTTATCCTAAATCAGGTAAGGGTAACAACAACCAGCCTCTTTATGTCATTGATGGCGTTCCTACCTTTATGGAGGATACCGGCATCAACCCGCTCATCAATATCTCACCAAACGATATTGAGAGTATCGACGTGCTGAAAGATGCCGCAGCTACTGCAATCTATGGATCACGTGGAGCCAATGGTGTCGTTATTGTCAAGACCAAGAACGGAAAGCGCAATGAGAAGACCAAGGTAGATTTCGGCTACACTTTCTCGTTCAGTAATCCTATCAAGAACTATAAGCCATTGAACATTTCTGAATACAAGAATGTGCAGGACGAGATTCTGCGCAATACCGTAGACGGCATGAATGACGGCAGTTCATTGGTAGGTATGTATGGTTTTGATTATATTCTTAACCAGTATGGAAATGTTTCGCTCAATGAAGAAACGGGTCTTTATACCTATAATGGTCTTAATGAGAGTCTTTATGGCAAGGATAATGTCAACTGGGCAGATGAGGTAATCAACAAAAATGCACCTACACATCAGTATAATGTGGCTGTCAGAGGTGGAAGCAACAAAACCAACTATTCTTTCTCTTTCAACGGAATGAACCAGGAAGGTCTGTTACTCAATGACCGTATGGAGCGATATGGTGCAAGACTCTCTATAGATTCTGAAATCAACAAATACATCACCGTGGGAGGTGTGCTCGATTATACCTATTCTTCACGCAAGAGTGGAAGCAACGATCCTGCCTTGGGATATGATAATGACGGATGGATGACCCGTCCGGATTTGGCTGTACGCGATGCGGATGGCAACTTCCAGCGTGTAGATAAGTTCGGTCTTTATGCCGATACCTATAATGATGCCAATGCGGTAGCTAAACTCCAGCGCAAGACGAAGTATGAAAATGATCAGTTCTCTGGCAATGCTTATATTGATATTAAGCCTGTCAAGGGATTGACTCTTCATGCTGATGCCAATATATCCAGATTCATCTTCAGCAACAGTTATTTCTCGCCAAAGATTACACTCCCGGAACAGTTGGGTATGGAGCCAACATCAACCTTGGCTGAGAGCAACTATCGCAACACCAATACTTCTATCAATTTCCGTGCCGACTACAAGTTCACGCTTACCGAAGCTCATCGTTTTGACGTGATGGTTGGTTATAGTGCCGACAGGTATTGGAGTAAGGAACACGACCAGGCTTATAGTGGTTTCCCTAACGATGATGTATTGAACAATGCCAGTTCTGCAACCACCGTCAATAAGCCAACCGAGACTTATTCCAAGAGTGGTCTTAATTCTATCTATGGTCGTTTGAGCTATGATTTCCTCTCACGTTATCTGCTTGATTTCAGTCTTCGTTCCGATGAGTCATCAAAATTTGGACCGGGTAACAAGCGCGGTACTTTCCCTGCAGTTTCTCTGGCTTGGCGCATCAATCATGAGCCTTTCCTGGAATCTGTAAGAGATATTGATGATCTGAAGTTCCGTTTGAGTTGGGGTAAGACTGGTTCCACCAACGTATCAGACTTTTCTTATATCCAGTATTTCAATGGTAATCAGTATGGCGGACAGAGCGGACTCACCCTTGCTTCTACTTATCCAAACAAGAACATCAAGTGGGAGATGACAACCGAGTATAATGCTGGTGTCGACTTTACTTTATTCAATGGCAGACTGAACGGTAGCTTTGATATCTATCACCGTAAGACTGATGGTGCGCTTGCTCCAGCTCCTATCGCCCTGGAGTTTGGTATCGGCACCTATTACAGCAATATTCTTGATCTTACCAATAATGGTTTTGAGTTCTCTATCGGCGGTGATGTGGTTCGTACCAAGGATTTCACCTATAACACTATGCTCAGTATCTCATCCAACAGAAATAAGATAACCAAGCTCAATGGTTCAACCCTCGACATGATGCACCAGGATCTCTACATGGAAGGTCATGCGATGGGAACCGTGAAGGGATATAAAGTGGCAGGCATCTATCAGAGTCAGGATCAGATTAGTAAGTTGAATGAACAGGCTATGGCCAAGGGATATGGTTTCTATCAGAATGGAGCTGCTGTAGGTGACTACATGTTTGCAGATACCAATGGTGATGGCTATATTTCAGAGGCCGACCGTACGGCGATTGCCAACCCAGAGCCAAAGGTATTCGGTGGATGGTCAAATACCTTGTCATATAAGAACTTCACGCTCTCTATGCTCTTCCAGTATCAGTTAGGTGGTGATGCCTACTACAGCACGATGCATGAATCTGCTAGTGGAGCCCTCGGTATGAGTATCTTGCGCGAGATGTATGGCAACACCTGGACACCGGATCGCACAGATGCCAAGTATGCTAAGTTGATGTGGATGCCTAGTGCCGATACCAACACCCAGGCCAACGACCGCTATGTATATTCCAACTCATACTTCCGTTTGCGCAACATCACGCTCTCTTATACCTTTGAGCCAGCATGGTTAGAGCGCTTGCATGTGAGTGGTGCATCGGTGTTCTTTACCGCTACCAACCTCTTTACCATTACCGATTGGCCAGGTTTGGATCCAGATATGGCAGCCACAAATGCTTTTACCAAGACAACCGAGACCAAGGATGTATATCCAATGAGCCGTTCGTTCTCATTCGGTCTTAAATTGCAATTCTAACTCATTCAAAGAAACGAAGATTATGAAACATATAAGATATCAATTTCTGGCGTTACTATCAGTATCAGTGCTCACATTCACATCGTGTGACTTGATAGGCAGTATCGATGATATGGAACCAGACCATGTGGTAACCGATTTGAATTATATTACCGATGCTGCTTCTGCTCAGACTGCTCTCAATGGTGTTTACGCTTCCTGGCGCAGTACAGGTGTATCTTACTTGAGATATGGTAT
>USSA01000196.1 GCA_900557255.1 uncultured Prevotella sp. | reverse complement strand
TCTTCTTTGCGCCGGAATTAGTCTTTACTTTTGGCATTTTTACTTTTAATTTTAAATTGTTATTTATTATAGCGATGGCAACGCATATACCAGGGCGTTACGCATCTTTTTTTTCTTAATTCTCTGTTCCTTCTGCGAGTTTCTTCAGGCTATCGCCGCCTTTAGCATTGGCGAGCAAGCCATTCTTCTCAGCATTAGCAGCGCGCTCTGCATCTGCAGCAGCCTTAGCTTCAGCCTCTCGCTTCTCACGGTCCATCTTCTGCTGGCTCTTCTTTGCAGTACCAGCCTTCTTAGGACTCATGTAGAGGAACATCTTCTTACCTTCAAGCTTTGGCATCTGCTCCACCTTTCCGTACTCTTCCAAATCATTGGCGAAACGGAGAAGAAGAACCTCACCCTGCTCCTTGAAGAGAATAGAGCGACCACGGAAGAAAACGTATGCACGAACCTTGTTACCCTCGTTGAGGAACTCCATAGCGTGCTTGAGCTTGAACTGATAGTCGTGCTCATCAGTCTGAGGTCCGAAACGGATTTCCTTGGTCTCCACCTTTACCTGCTTCTGCTTCATTTCCTTTGCATGCTTCTTCTGCTGGTAAAGGAATTTAGAATAGTCAACTATACGGCAAACTGGTGGTTGCGCATTAGGAGATATCTCGACTAAGTCAAGCTCTTGCTGACGTGCCAACTCCAACGCCTTACGTGCTGGCATCACTTCTGCTCCACCATCACTCACTACTCTCACGTCGCGTGCACGAATCTGGTCGTTTACGCGGTACTGATTTTTCATTTTGTCATTTTTCATTAACTATTCGATATATTCTTTTTTGTCTTTTTGATTAAACGGCTGCAAAGTTACGATTATTTTGTGAAACCACCAAATTTTCAGTGGGTTATTTTAAAAAAATCCGCAGATTTCCAAAGAAACCTGCGGATTTATATCTCATTTTTACTCTTCAGCGGCCTTCAATTGCTCTGCAACCTCGGCATTGATACGCTGAGCGAACTCTTCCATGCTCATGGTAGCCTGTTCGCCACCACCCTGCTTACGCATAGATACCAAGCCCTCGGCACTCTCCTTCTCACCTACGATGACCATGTAAGGAACACGCTTCAACTCGTTGTCGCGAATCTTGCGGCCAATCTTCTCGTTACGGTCATCAACCAAAGCACGAACGCCCTGCTTGTCGAAGTACTGACGTACCTTCTGGGCATAATCGTTGAACTTCTCAGAGATAGGAAGAATTGCAACCTGGTCTGGAGTCAACCACAATGGGAAGTGACCGGCGGTATGCTCGATGAGAACGGCTGTGAATCGCTCCAATGAACCGAATGGTGCACGGTGAATCATCACAGGAGTCTTCTTAGAGTTATCCTCAGCGGTATATTCCAGCTTGAAACGCTCTGGCAAGTTGTAATCCACCTGGATGGTACCCAACTGCCAACGACGGCCGATGGCATCCTTTACCATGAAGTCGAGCTTAGGACCATAGAAGGCAGCCTCGCCAACCTCCTCGCGTGTCTCAAGACCCTTCTCCTTGCAAGCCTCGCGAATAGCATTCTCGCTCTCTTCCCAAATCTCATCAGTACCGATATACTTCTCTGTATCCTTAGGATCGCGGAGAGAAATCTGTGCCTCGTAGTTCTCGAAACCGAAGATCTTGAATACCTTCAGGATTACGTCGATTACATTCTCGAATTCCGACTTCACCTGATCTGAACGAACGAAGATATGTGCATCATCCTGAGTAAATGTACGAACACGAGTTAAACCATGGAGCTCACCGCTCTTCTCATAGCGGAATACAGTACCGAACTCTGCAATACGCAAAGGAAGATCCTTGTAAGAACGAGGCTTACGAGCGTAGACCTCGCAGTGGTGAGGACAGTTCATTGGCTTCAGCATATACTCCTCATCCTCCTCTGGAGTATGGATAGGCTGGAATGCATCCTTGCCATAGTGAGCATAGTGACCAGATGTAACATAAAGACTCTTGCCACCGATACCTGGGCAGATAACCTCCTGATAGTTGTAAGGCTTCAAGAGAGAACGGAGCAACTCCTGCAGACGCAGGCGGAGCTGTGTACCCTTTGGCAACCAGATAGGAAGACCCTTACCTACACGCTCTGAGAACATGAAGAGTTCCATCTCCTTACCGATCTTACGGTGGTCGCGCTTCTTAGCCTCTTCGAGAATTACCAAGTACTCATCGAGCATTTTCTTCTTAGGGAAGCTGATACCGTAGATACGGGTCATCTGCTCGCGCTTGGCATCACCGCGCCAGAAAGCACCAGCCACACTTGTAATCTTCACTGCCTTGATAAGACCAGTGTTCATCAAGTGAGGACCACGGCAAAGGTCGGTGAAATTACCCTGGGTATATGTGGTGATGGTACCATCCTCCAAGTCCTGCTCAATATGCTCGCACTTGTAAGTCTGACCGTCAGCCTTGAACTCAGCGAGAGCATCAGCCTTAGACACCTCCTTGCGAACCACAGGTTCGTTCTTTTTGGCAAGTTCCATCATCTTAGCCTCGATCTTGGCGAAATCATTCTCTGAGATCACCTGACCCTCGGCTGGCATTACGTCGTAGAAGAAACCACTCTCTACGGCTGGACCGAAACCGAACTGGATGCCTGGGTAAAGCTCCTGAAGAGCTTCAGCCAACAAGTGGGCAGATGTATGCCAGAATGTGTGCTTACCCTGCTCATCCTCAAACTTGTAGAGTTCTACATTTGCATCCTCATTGATAGGACGGTTCAACTCTACTGTCTCACCATTAACACCGCAAGATACAACGTTGCGAGCGAGAGCCGGTGAGATACTCTCGGCGATTTGTAAGCCAGTTACGCCCTGTTCATACTCACGAACAGATCCGTCTGGGAATGTGATTTTTACCATAACAACTTAGTATTTTTATTAAATCGCCTGCAAAAGTACGATTTCTTTTTGTAACAAGCGAATAAAAATGCATTTATTTTGCTAAACTTTACTAATACCTCTTTATATTAAGGGCTTTTAAGACCGAAAATGCTGACATATTGAAGTTTTCATCTGCTTTTCTACCCATATTTCGTAACACTTTGTAAAATTCAGATACATTTTTAGCCAATAAGTTTTGGAGAAACAAATATTTTCATTATCTTTGCATCCGATAACGTGACAAAATGTAAAGAAACTAAGAAAATGGCAAAACCAAAGATTCTCATCATCTATACCGGTGGTACCATCGGTATGGGAAAGGACCCGATGACAGGTGTATTGGAACCCCTTGATTTTAATCACCTCGTTTCTTCCATGCCCGAATTCAAGCTCATTCAGGCAGAAATCGATGTACGAAAATTCGACCCACCTATCGATTCCAGCGACATGGATCCAATGCGCTGGGCAGAAATCGTAAGCATGATATCCAACAACTACAACGACTATGACGGATTCGTAATCCTTCATGGCACCGATACAATGGCTTACACTTCATCTGCCTTGTCCTTTATGCTTGAGAATCTGACCAAGCCTGTAATATTGACAGGTAGCCAGCTGCCTATCGGTGAATTGCGAACCGACGGCAAGGAGAATCTGATGACAGCCATTGAGATTGCTTCTGCCAAGAATGCCGAAGGACGCCCGATGGTGCCCGAGGTATGCATCTTCTTCAACGGCAAGCTGATTCGCGGTAACCGTGCCATCAAGATCAATGCCGAGGGATTTCATGCTTTCGAATCATTCAACTACCCTCACCTCTGCGATGTAGGAATCAATTTCCAATATCACGACCATCATATTCTTAAGCCGGATTACAGAAAGCCAATGGTTCCACATTTGAAGCTCGATCCAAACGTCATCGTGTTCAGCCTCTTCCCAGGTATCCAGGATAACATTGTGCGCCACGTGATGGAATCACCAGACCTCCGCGGCATCGTGATGCGCACTTTCGGTTCGGGCAACGCTCCTCACACGCCATGGATCATGCGTCTTCTGGATCAGGCTGCCCATCGCGGAGTAAACATCGTGAATATTAGCCAATGTCTTACGGGCAGTGTAGAGATGGAACGCTACGGAGCCGGCTTCCAGTTGAAAACTGCTCATGTGATAAGCGGATACGATTCTACTGTAGAGGCTATGGTCACCAAGATGATGTATCTGCAGGGAAGATATGCAGACAACAAAAAGGTAAGAGAAAAACTGACTGAATCTCTGGCTGGTGAAATATCTATATAATATAAGGTGAAATTTTCATCCATATAATGAAGCAATAAAGTAAATGACAGTCTTCCGATAGTGTATACGATAAAACTACAGATTGGCAAACTGTCATTTACTCGCTCATTATAAGTAATTTAGCGAAACAAAGAAAATTACCCTACAAAACCGAATAGTATTGCAGGAAATATGCAGGAAACATTTAACGTAGGTTAAATATCGATAGTTTTTTGGCAAAAAAACTTGTTGCGTTTCATTTTTTGTGTAACTTTGCAGCGTAGAAAAAAAAAGATCAGTATCCTTAATAGATACCAATCCGTAATATAATTAATAAATCAACAAAACCTACAAATTATGAACATTAACAAGGTAAAGAAGTATGGTGAGTTCGTAGAAATTGCGGCTCCTGTAGAAAGAACAACAGCTGAAGAGTATCCAACAGTATTAGGTGGAGAAATTTGGTACAACTAAGAACTTCCTGCTAAGGATTCCTATCCTTTGTATCAGATAGTTTTCCTTTAGCAGAACAGAAGCAAAAGGCTATTTTTATTTGATTCAGAACATCTTATAATTTTTAGCAGACACATTATTAGCTCAATGATAAAGGCTCAATCCTCGAATAAAACCGGGAACTGAGCCTTTATTGTGTTTATATCTTGTCAACGGAGATATACGGAATCGTAGATTAGTGCTTACCGCAGCAACCGCCCTCTCCGTGCTCGTGATGATGCTCGTGCTTGATACCACCCTCTACAGCCTGATGCTGGTCGCGGAGCAGATTGTTCACGGTCTTCACTGGGTTGAAGGTACCGAGAGGAACCTCTACGAATACTGTATTCCAGTCACTCATCGCACCATTCC
>USSA01000195.1 GCA_900557255.1 uncultured Prevotella sp. | reverse complement strand
ACGAATGTATGTTAAACTTTTAAACGAAACCACTTTTTAAAGTGGACTCATATTTCAGATAAGTTGAATTTGAACTTGATCAGTAATGCATCATATCGTAAGCAGAAGGCTCCTGGTACATTGAGCAGTTCTATTGATGCTGTATCTGGTGAGGTAAAGCGTGATTTCGATATCAACCCATATTCTTATGCGTTGAACACATCTCGTGCGCTTGATCCTACTCTGTATTATACCCGCAACTATGCTGATTTCAATATCTTCCATGAGTTGGAAAGTAACTATATGGATTTGAATGTTACTGATTTCCGTTTGCAGGGACGTGTTAACTACAAGCCAATCAAGAAGGTAGAACTCTCTTTGTTGGGTGCAGTGAAATATTCTGCTACTTCACAGGAACATTATATTTTGGATAGTTCAAACCAGGCTTTAGCTTATCGTGCGATGGCTACATCAACTATCCGTAAAAATAATAATCTTCTTTATACCGATCCAGATGATGTTTATGCGTTGCCAGTCTCAGTATTGCCTAATGGTGGTATTTATGAGCGCACCGACAACCGTCTTTTTGGATGGGATATGCGTGCTGCCATCAGTTATAACGATGTATTCAATGAAGATCACATCGTAAATTTCTATGGTGGTATGGAAACCAACAGTAACGACCGTCATTCTACATGGTTCCGTGGTTGGGGTATGCAGTATAGTATGGGAGAGATAGCCAACTATGCTTATCAGGTATTTAAAAAAGGTGTAGAGGATAACTCTGAATATTATACTTTGGTAAATAAGCACCAGCGTAGTGCAGCCTTCTTTGGCAATGCTACCTATTCTTATAAAGGAAAGTATACAGTGAATGGTACTGTTCGTTATGAGGGTACCAATGGATTGGGTAAGAGCCGTTCTTCCCGCTGGATGCCTACATGGAATATTTCCGGTGCATGGAATGCTCATGAGGAGAGTTGGTTTAAGGCTCTTGAGCCAGCTTTGTCTCACTTGACATTAAAGGCTTCTTACTCTTTGACTGGTGACCGTCCTTCTGTAACCAATTCTCTTGCAGTGATAGGCAGTACTGTTCCTTGGCGTCCTTTTGCAGGTGTAAAGGAAAGTGCTTTGTATCAGAAAGAGGCTGCAAATAGTGATCTGACTTATGAGAAGAAGCATGAGTTGAATATTGGCTTGGAGGCTGGTTTCTTGAATAACCGTATCAATTTGGCAATTGACTGGTATAAGCGTAACAACTACGATTTGATTGGTCTTGCCAATACGTGGGGACTTTCTGGAGAGGTACAGCGTTATGGTAACATCGCTTCCATGAAGTCTAGTGGTTTGGAACTTAGTTTGAATACTACCAATATCAAAACAGAGGACTTCACATGGTCAACCAGCTTTATTTACTCTCATACTCATAATGAGGTTACAGACTTGAAGACAAGTAAACGTATGATTGACTTGGTTTCTGGTACAGGTTTCGCTCAGGAGGGCTATCCTGTCAGAAGTTTGTTCTCTATTCAGTTTATGGGCTTGAACAAGGAAGGTCTTCCTACCTTTATCAATCAGGATGGTAATGTTACAGTAAGTGACATCTATTTCCAGTCATCAGATCCTGAGAACTTGAAATATCTGAAGTATGAGGGTAGTGTAGATCCAACCGATGTAGGTAGTTTGGGTAATATCTTTAAATATAAAGGTTTTACATTGAATGTCTTCCTTACTTATTCGTTTGGTAATGTAGTTCGTCTGGATCCTGTTTTCAGTAATGAATATGATGATTTGACTTCTACTCCTAAGGAGTTTAAGAATCGTTGGGCAGTGCCAGGTGACGAGAACAGAACTTCGGTTCCTGTTATCGCCAGTAAGACTCAGAACAAGATGGATACCAATTTGAAGTATGCTTATAATGCATATAACTATTCAACAGAGCGTATTGCTAAGGGCGATTTTATCCGTATGAAGGAAATATCTTTGGGCTATGAATTCCCTAAGGCATGGGCTTCAGCTTTGAGATTAAGCAATCTGTCATTGAAATTGCAGGGTACTAACCTCTTCTTGATTTATGCTGATAAGAAGCTGAATGGTCAGGATCCTGAATTCTTCAATACGGGTGGTGTTGCCGTTCCTATGGCTCGTCAGTTTACAATGACATTGAACTTGGGTATTTAATTTTTTAAGGAAGAAAAACGTATGAAGAAGAAAATATTATATGTGTTGATGGTACTTGCTGCGGGAGCATCGTTTACATCATGCGATGATTTCCTGGATACATTGCCAGACAACCGTACGACAATAGACACTGAAGAAAAGGTAAAGAGCATCTTGAGTTCAGCATATCCCGACAAGACATATGCGCTGGTTACAGAACTTATGTCTGATAATTCTGATAATTATGGAGAGTCGAATCCTAATACCGACCGCTTCGTTGATCAGGTATACGCCTGGGAGGATGTAACAGAGGGTAACAATGATTCTCCTGAGGATTATTGGGAGGCTAGCTATAATGCCATCGCCAATGCCAATCTGGCTCTTGATGGTATTGAAGAGATGGGTGGTGCCACCACAACTTCGCTGAAGGAAGAAAAGGCAGAAGCTTTGCTCTGTCGTGCTTACAATCATTTTATTTTGGTAAACCTTTTCTCAAAGGCTTATAACTCTCAGACCAGTACGAAAGATGCAGGTATTCCGTATATTAGTAAGACTTCGAGTGAGTTGATGGCACAGACTCCTCGTGGTACTGTAGCCGAAACTTATGAAAAGATAGATAAGGATATTCAGGAGGCTTTACCTTTGGTAGGTGATTCTCATCTGGAGGTGCCTAAGTATCATTTCAATACTCGTGCAGCCTATGCTTTTGCTACCCGTTTCTACCTGTATTATGAAAAGTGGGACAAGGCTGTAGAATATGCCACTAAGTGTCTGGGAAGTCAGCCTAAGACCATGTTACGTGACTGGAAAGCCATTGCTGGTATGACGCAGACTTATGTGGCTGTTACTAATCAGTATATTGATGCAGGTGTAAACTGTAATCTTATGCTTAATACGGCTGTAAGTAGCTTAGGTTTGGCTTTTGGTCCTTACGATGTTTACTCAAAATATGCTCATGGTTCGTATGTTGCAAGTCATGAGGATGGTCAGGCTGGAAATATTTGGGGCAGTGCTTCTTTCTATTCCGGCATGAAGACATATTCTGCAACCAACCTTGATAAGACTATCTTCTGGAAGATGCCTTATAAGTTTGAGTTTTCTGATCCTGTGGCACAGATAGGTTATCAGCGTACAGTGATTACCACATTTACTACAGACGAATGTTTGCTCAACCGTGCTGAGGCTTATATCATGCTGAAGAAGTATGATGAGGCTGCAGCCGATCTGACACTCTGGATGCAGAATATGGTGAAGACCAACATGGTACTTACACCAGAGAACATCACAGAATTCTACAAGGACATACCTTATTCTTATACGGTTACCGATGATGATCCTAAGGGAATTAATTCTACCATTAAGAAGCATCTGAATCCTGCGTTCTCTATTGATGCTGAGGGTAGCACACAGGAGTGCATGCTTCAGTGTATGCTAAACTTCCGCCGTATTGAAACCATGGAGGGTGGTCTTCGTTGGTTTGATATCAAGAGATATGGTATAGAAATCATTCGTCGTACCATGAGTGCAAATGGTTTGCCAGCTGTGAAGACTGATGTCTTGACGAAGGATGATGAACGCCGTGCCATCCAGATACCACAGAAGGTTCGAGATGCTGGTTGCCCTGCTAATCCACGCAAAACAACAACTGCTACAACTCCTACAGAATAATGTAGTGAGGAAGAACCAAGTTATTAACAATAATAAGGAAAGAAAATGAAAAAGTATTTATTATATGCTTTGCTTGCGGTATCTACAGGTACAGCCTTGGTTTCCTGTTCAGAAGATGACTTGAATGCCGAGAGCGTAATTACGATAGATAAGAAGCAGGTCAATGAATTTGACAAGTGGCTCACTGCCAATTTTGTCAATCCGTATAATCTGGAGTTCAAGTATCGTTATGAGTATAAAGAGACCGATGCTAACTATTATACCATTCCTGCAGAGTTAAACCAGGCCATCGAGATGGCACATCTGGTGAAATATCTCTGTCTGGAATCTTATGATGAGGTTGCCGGTATCGATTTTACACGTAACTACTTCCCTAAGATGATTTTCACCATCGGTGAGTGGGAGTATCGTAACAATGGTACTATTATCTTAGGTACTGCAGAAAGCGGCAAGAAAATCTTGCTGACGGGTGTTAATTATCTGGATACATACAAGAGTAGTCCTGCTGCGTTGAACCATTACTATTTTAAGACGATTCATCATGAGTTTACCCATATCCTGAATCAGACTAAAGAATATTCTGCTGAGTTTAAGTTGATTACCGGTAATTCTTATGTCGCAGATTCCTGGAGTAAAGAACCTTTTAATGTGGGTTACTTGGAACGAGGCTTTATTTCTGCTTATGCTCAGCATTCTGATACGGAGGATTTTGCAGAGATGATGTCTTTATATGTAACCAACTCTAAGGAGCTGTGGGATGAATGGATGGCTGAGGCAGGAGAGAACGGTGCACCTCTTCTGCAGGCCAAACTTGATATCGTTAAGCGCTACATGAAGGATTCCTGGGGTATTGATATGGACAAACTCCGTGATACGATTCTTCGTCGTCAGGCAGATTTGGCTGCAGGCAAAGTTGATTTGACAGATATTAGTGTGAAATAACTTTAACATAAAAGGAATATGAAAAAGAAACTATTCATATATATATTGCTCCTCTTGCCGATGTTCGCCTTTCAGTCTTGTCTGAAAGATCAAGAGGAAATCTTCGACAAGGATGCTGCCTTGCGAGTACAAGATGCAATGGATAATGCAGATAAGGCGTTTACTAGTGCAGAAAATGGCTGGCTCTTGGAATATTATCCAGAGGAGAACCAGTCGTATGGCGGATGTGTTTTCACCATAAAGTTTGCCTTATAGAAAGTACGTATTTTTTATAAGTGATTGAGAATGAGATAAGTTTTTATCTCATAAAAAGAAGA
>USSA01000194.1 GCA_900557255.1 uncultured Prevotella sp. | reverse complement strand
TCTATCTCTTGTCATTTCCATTTGGGGCAATCTCACCCAATGGCGAGAGCACCAAGATTGGGAGGAGGCAGATTTGAAGTATAGGGCATTGAAGATGGTGCTTCCATCCGATGACCCGAATGTTAGTTACATCGAAAAGCATTTTTCTGTTTGCCGAGATGAGAAAGTTATAGATGATGTAAGAAATCGTGTTGCTGCCTACGAGGATTCTATTCGCCATCATCATGAAATGGTTGAAATGGCTACTTATAAAGATAGTATAGCCAATAAGCTTTTGCAAGAATCAAATCGCATAAAACGTGCTATGAAAAGCTCAAAATAAAGTTTCTGGAAACTAACTAAACTAAATGAGAGGGAAATAAACTTAATACATTCCCCTCTCATTTATTTAGTGTAAACTTGCATTTAGGATAGTTTGAACACCCATAAAAAGAGCCATATCTTCCTTTGCGTAAAACTAACTGACCACCACATTGCGGGCAAACGCCTTGCCTTATTAAACTCTTTGCTCTATATTGCCTGTCGTGAACATTATGTTCGTGCTGTCTTATTTCTTCCTTGTCAGCTATTGTGTAATATCGTTGAATAGTATTGATAATTCTATCTACTTGTGTAGCATTTAGAATAATGTCATGATATTGGGATATTGCCCAATTTAAATTACATCTGTTTACAACTATATGGTTACTGACATGAACTTTCAACTCTGCTGAATTATTGAAAACAACAATCGGAATTAACGGAATTGAGGTTACTGGGGTAAGGGGATTTTGTGTCTGCGACATTTCTGTTGTGCAAGAAATATGTACAATAAAATGAATTTTGACGCTTTGCAAGCAAAATCCCACTAAACCCTATAGGTTGCGGATTTGAGGATCATATCTTTTATGGTTCAACATTGCAGATTCTCTGTTGTGAGATGTGATTTATGACCTATCTCCTTATGAATTCGGACAGCAAAGAACAGTGTCATTAAAGTTGCAAAGACGTCGGCAATAGGCTGTGCATAAAGCACTCCATTTAGTTCCCAATACGATGGAAGCAGCAATATTATAGGGATAAAAAACAAACCTTGCCGTCCGATGTTTAGCAGAAGACTTTGCCTTGCTCTTCCGATTGCCATATATAGTGTGGAATACACAAATTGGAATCCGAAAGTGAAGAACATAATCGTATTGGCTCTAAGCGCAATTCTTGCTATTTCCTGCATTGTTTCGTCTTTACCGAAACAACTGATGATAGGAGAGGTAAAAATGACTATAAGAATACTCCAGAGCACACAAAACGAGGTTGAGAGTATCAGAGAACAGCACACCGCTTCCCTTAATCTTTGAAAATTGCCTGCCCCGTAGTTATAGCCTGCCATAGGTTGGAGTCCTTTTACAAATCCGAAGACCACGTTTGTTCCCAATGTGACGATTTTCAGGACGATACCCACAGCCGCAACAGCCTCTGCCCCATATTTCACAGCGGCTTTCTGCAACAAACAGATGGAAAGGGTCTGGAGTAGTTGCAAAAAGAGCATAGAGATACCAATCTTAATGATGTCTGCGTATATTCTTATCGTGGGAGCGAACAAGGCAAGAGATACTTTTACCTCTGCTTTCGTAAGGAAACGGATGTAAATAGCTGTCGTGATGATTCTTGAAAGAATAGTTGCCCATGCAGCACCTTCCACACCCCAATTGAAAGTGTATATAAACAAGGGGTCTAATGCAACATTAACGATAGAGCCGATGATCATTGCCGACGCAGATGTCTTCGACGCACCTTGTGAAACAATGATATTGGACATGGACACATTCAATGTCCCTATGACACAACTGATGATAAAAAGCCTGCCGTAGGATTCTGCCAAACTTATCATCTCCTCGTTTGCTCCCATGAAAAGTAGGATGTCCGGCAGGAACGCATTGCACACAAGGGCAATGAGAGCTGCCAACATCACAGAGGTTATCACTGAGACGGAAGCGACCTGACTTGCCTTGACAACCTGTTTCGCTCCCAACAGACGGGATATATACACTCCGCCTCCGACACCGAACATCAGTCCTATCCCAAGAAATAACAACGATATAGGGAAAACAACCGATACAGCGGCGACAGGAAGAGTTCCAAGACGTGCAACCCAAAAAGTATCTACCACATTGTATATTGCCATAATCAGCATTGCGATGACAATAGGTATCCCCAACTTTGTCAGGGCTTTCATCATACTTCCTTCTCGCAAAATATTAACAGCGTTGTTCATTCTTATAATCCTTTCTTTTTAAGTGAATAAATTTCGCTGCAAAGGTACGGTGAAATACAAGCTTTCACAATAGACGGACAACGGTAATGATAGCACTATTCGTGGTAAGTCCTTCTGAAGAGCGTGGGAGAAACGCCTGCAACCTTGGTAAACAGCCGTGTGAAGTAGGAGTAATCGTTAAAGCCTAAACTATGTGCAATCTCTTTGATGGAATCTGTAGTATAGACCAATTGACGTTTAGCCAACAAAATAATCTCGTTTTGGATATGGTGGCTCACACTTGTCCCCAGAACAGAATTTACAGCTTCATTCAGGTAGGCAACGGTAATGTTCAGCCGCCCGGCATAGAATGATGGCGAACGTTTGCTTCGGATATTGCTTTCCAACAAATCCCGAAATTCCCATACTATTTCCTTGTGTCTGGTCACTGTCCCCTGCAATTTGGATTGAGCTATCGTTGCATTTACAATGTTCTCCACGACTAACCCTACAATGACGGTGGTCAGTCGCTGAACGACTGCTTTGGCAGATGGATTTTCCATGCCACTCAGTTTGCTGTCAAGAAGTGATAATAATAGTTTCTGTTCCGATATGTCGGATAGTTGTATTTGAGGGCGACCGTATCTCTCAAGCGTTCGTTTTTCCTCCTTATCCACCAATACCGAGTCGACAACCAGAAATTTTGCAGAAAGATTGGAAGCGTCGATGATACGATGCACCTGCCCGGGTAGAATGATAGCCAGACTTCCTTTCCCGAAAGTGTATTCCTCGAAATCAATATTCAGACAGCATTGCCCACCCTCTATGAAGCCAAAGAAATAATAATCGTCGGTATGAGAAAAGGCGTATCTTTCTGAAGATGCCGATGTCCGAGAGATGACGGTCTTCAGATAGACTCCGAAATCTGAGAGTTGTGAACTTCTATGGATGGGTAACCGAGACATATACCTTAATTCCGCAACACTATAAATTTTAACTTTTATAATACCCTGAGCAACAAAAAGTTGCTCAGGATTTTGCCATGTCAGAAATTTCACTTATCTTAGTGTTGCAAAATAAAAACAAACAAAATTCTGAATGACATGGCAAAACTACAAATAAAATCTGAGAAACTCACTCCTTTTGGGGGAATTTTTTCGATTATGGAGCAATTTGATGCTCTTTTAGCTCAAACCATAGATTCCACCTTGGGATTGAGATGCACTATGTTTGGTTATCAATATAGCGAGATTCTACGCTCTCTGATGTGCGTATATCTTTGTGGTGGCAGGGAACGCATCTTCGATGACATGAACGTAACTTCCAAAATGGATTAAGACATCACGTAGGCATGTATTGAACATTTACTCAGACAACTATGCTTATGCCAACCTGTTCAAGACAGACTTTGGTTAAAGACCATGCTTTTTGGGTTAAACCAGCGTATTACCTCAAGTCGCTTTATGGGGTAAGGGGATTTTGTGTTTACGACGTGCGGATTTAAGGCCTATTAAAATAAAAAATGTCTCCACTTGATAGACTGTCTTTATCATTATAAGGGAAAAACAATAGATTTGGTATAGAATCCTTTAGTTCAAATATAGACCTACTTTTTGTTTCATAATTATATAAACAAAGAGTATTTGATGTAATTTTAATCTTGTAAAAGTTGTTCAATCCGGTAAATTCTCCATATAATTTTCCCTTTAAGAACAATCTTATAGAAACTGCCGCTCTTTGTGAATCTTGATACTGACCTGACAATATTTTTTGTTGTATTACTTTAAAATTATTTTTCTTAATTTTTAATGAACCTAAATACTTGTACTCATAATCATTAGTTAAGTCTTCTGTTTTTATTCTTATTGAATATGTTACAGAACCATTATGCGATTCTAAGCATAATTTTTCTAATTCTGTTTCATATTTTTCCACAGAATCATAGGCGTTGTCTCTAATAGTTGAAGTACTTTTTTTGCAACCAATAATTAGAAAACAAATAGTTATATATATACAAAAAGTAACAATTTTCATAAAGCGTATTTTTACTATTATAAAAGAGGGTGTGTCATAAGTCTGTGACGCACCTTCCTATTTTAGATGATGATTATCATAGGCTTTTCCATTTTATTAGATAAAGCTCTGATAGCCAACAATTGATGTGGATTGATATACAAATAACTGCAATCGCAAACATCCCAAAAACTATTTTGGACAACATACTATCTTTTTGAAATTTTTGTTCAATTTTTTCGTATACAGGAAAATAATAATGATATGTCAACCAGTATAAACCATTCCATATAATTATGCAAATTATTGTTGCAGTATTCACAGGAATATCAAGATCCATCCAGCATAGAAATAGCAATCTAATTATGCTAATTAGTGGAAGTGCTACTAAAAGCGATATAATTCCCGCAATGCTGATTATGGGATTCCATGAATGACTTACTTTAAAAATTCCTTCTATTATAACATAAAAAGCGTAATAAAGACTATGTAGTCCTTTCTTAATATATTGTGATACCAAGTCTGTCATATTCTTTATGAGTTTTTTCGATTGGTGTAAAATCCTTTGTGTATGGATTTATTCTTATTCTAAAATCAGGAGTTCTATATTACGTTTTACAGCCTCGTTTAATCTTTTAGTTTCCACTCCGTAAAGTTCAGCCAAGTCTCTATCTATCATAATTTGATTCCACGAATAGACATTATTCGACTTTCTACAGGAGGGTAACTACGACTTCATCATTTTGTGACCTTAAACGTATTGTTGTTATATTGCGTACAACACTAGTGTCCACTAAATAAATTTAAGACTTAATTCTCTTACAGTTTGTAACTTC
>USSA01000193.1 GCA_900557255.1 uncultured Prevotella sp. | reverse complement strand
ATAGAAACACACACAAAAAAAGGGTGCGTCACAGACTTATGACACACCCTCATCACTTCATCAGGCAGGAACTGGGCGAAGAGTTTTTCGCCAGTCTTGGCATTCACGATGTTGCCGCCATTATAAGATAGGATGTATCCGCCTCGCTTATCCAGTTCCAGACATTCTGCCACCGGTTCGATGCCGTAGGTCGGTCTGCCTGAAGCAAGGATGATAACAACACCCTCGGCTTCTGCCTGGAGCAGCGCTTCGCGGGTTTTCGGGGTAACCACCTTGTCGTGGTTGGTCAGGGTGCCATCCAGATCAAGGGCGATGGCACGGTATGGAAGATGATTCATATTTGATATATTATTGTATTTCTAATTTGGCTGCAAAGGTAAGATAAAAAAACGATTGTAACAAGAAATAGCGATAAATATAATATAAATATAGGTGTTTGACAGTTTTTTAACTGATAATTACCTATTTTTTATTGTTTATTATACACTATAGTCGGAAAGTTTTCTTATCTTTGCAACCGAAATGACAAACAATAATATAAATTAAATAAAACCTATTCGAAAAATGAAGAGATTAATTTCAGCAGTTTTGCTTTCGGCAGCTGTAGTTGTGCCAACCATGGCGAAGAATGCAAAGACATTGAGTAATGGTTATCCTTTTACTCAGGTTCCTTTTACCAGTGTGAAGATTTCACAGAACACCTTCTGGGGTGCCCGTCTGAAGGCTGCCCGCGAGGTAACTGTGCCATTGGCTTTCAGCAAGTGCGAGAGCGAGCACCGTTACAAGAATTTCGAGATGGCTGCCTATACCCTGCAGCATCCTAACCATCCGGGCTTGAACACCAAGGAGTGGGATGTAAGCAAGTTTATGGGCTTCTCTTTCGATGATACTGATGTTTATAAGACCATTGAAGGTGCCAGCTATATTCTCCAGACTTATCCAGATAAGAAACTGAAGGCTTATATCGACAGCGTACTCGATGTAGTAGGTGCTGCTCAGGAGCCTGACGGCTATCTCTATACAGCCCGTACCATCAACCCAAAGCATCCACACCAGTGGTCAGGAAATAAGCGTTGGGTCAAGGATGAGGATTTGAGCCACGAGCTTTACAACCTCGGTCACATGGTTGATGCAGCCTGCGCTCACTATCAGGCTACCGGAAGCACCAAGTTCCTGAATATCGCCAAGCGTTATGCTGATTGCGTGGTAAAGGAGGTAGGTCCTAAGCCAGGACAGGCTACCATCGTTCCGGGACATCAGATTGCAGAGATGGCTTTGGCTCGTCTCTATACCCTGACCGGTGAGAAGAAGTATCTGGATGAGGCTAAGTATCTGCTCGACTATCGTGGCAAGACTCATATCCGCAACGCATATTCTCAGAGCCAGGCTCCTATCCTGGAGCAGAAAGAGGCGGTAGGTCATGCGGTTCGTGCCGGCTATATGTATGCCGGTATAGCCGATGTGGCTGCCCTGACCAAGGATTCTGCCTATATGAAGGTCATCGACCGTATCTTCAACAACATCATCGGCAAGAAGTATTATCTTACAGGTGGTGTAGGTGCCCGTCATGCAGGTGAGGCATTTGGCGAGAATTATGAGTTGCCAAACATGACAGCCTACAACGAGACCTGTGCAGCCATCTCTATGGTTTATCTCTTCGAGCGCATGTTCCTCCTTCACGGCGAGAGCAAGTATATCGACTGCCTGGAGCGTACCTTATATAATGGTGTTATCTCGGGTATGAGCATGGATGGTGGTAGATTCTTCTATCCTAACCCATTGTCAAGCGACGGCAAGTATGCCTTCAATGCTGACAATACCAAGACTCGCCAGCCATGGTTCGGATGTGCCTGCTGCCCAAGTAACCTGAGCCGTTTCATCCCTTCTGTGCCGGGTTATCTCTATGGTGTGAAGGACAACAACATCTACGTAAACCTCTTTGCCGGCAATACATCTACCATCAAGGTGAATGGCAAGGATGTGGTTCTGGAGGAGACTACCGAGTATCCTTGGAACGGCGACATCAAGATTGCTGTGAAGAAGAGCGGTGTGAAGAATGCCAACCTCCTGGTCCGTATTCCTGGATGGGTTCGCAACCAGGTAGTACCTAGCGACCTTTACAAGTATAGCGATGCAGAGAAGCCTGCTTACACAGTAACCGTAAACGGCAAGGCTGTAGAGGCTGATCTCAATGCCAACAAGGGTTATCTCCCAGTCAGGAACATCAAGAAGGGCGATGTAATCCGCATCCATTTTGATATGCCTATCCGTACAGTTGTAGCTAACGGTAAGGTGGCTGATGATAAGGGCAAGGTGGCCGTAGAGCGTGGACCATTGGTATATTGCGCTGAGGCTGTGGATAATCAGAACGAGCCAGTGCTCCGTGCCGTCATGGCCAAGAAGCCTGCATTCTCGCTGGTAGATAACTACAGTATCGAGAATACAGAGACCAAGGGTGCTCCTGCCTTTTCTGTCAAGGCTATCCAGACCTCTTCTCAGGTGCTCGACCAGACTACTGACGGCACCGTTTCTGTCAAGAATCAGAAGCTCACTCTGATTCCTTACTATGCCTGGAATCATCGTGGTGCCAACCAGATGAATGTCTGGTTCTATCAGAACTTGAATGTTTTGGATAAATAATTTGCAGTTTTATAAAATAAGAAAGCCTGGCAACCGTTATTGCCTGGCTTTCTTGTTAATATAGGTTAATCCCATTAAGAAAAACACTTCTTTTCCGTTTATGTTGTAGTTTTGAACAAATAAAACAATAGAGAGCAAATGACAGAGAATGAATTCATCCATATCGTTCCGCAGTTGCGGCAGATAGCCTTGCAAATCAGTCAGGGTTATGGCGTTGGCAGCGAAGAGACTGAGGACATCGCACAGGATGCGATGCTCAAGCTCTGGGCTATCAAGGAAGACATTCAGTCTGCTGCTCATGCCAAAGGTTCGATGGGCTGCATAGCCAAGCATCTTTGCATCGACTTCTTTCGCAAGCGGAAGATGATTTCGATAGATGCCCAGCCTTTCGATAAGTCGCCTAGCCACTATGCGCTGCCCGATGTGGAAGTGGAAAACTCGGAGAACGAACAGTGGCTGCAAAAACGCCTCAAGGCGCTGCCCTCCAACCAATATCAGGTGCTTTATCTGCGACAGGTAGAGAAGAAAAGCTTTGAGGAAATAGCGCAAATCGTGGGCATCACCACAGAATCTGTATCTGTCTTGCTTTCGAGGGCAAGAAAGCAGATGTTGCAGGAAATCAGAAAAAGATGTCAATAGCTCTTATGTATAATCAATAAAAGAGGAAATAGGATATGAACGAAAAAGAAAAGGACATACGACTGTTGCTCGACCGATTTATGGCTGGTGAGACTTCTCTGGAAGAGGAGGCTCTGCTAGGGGAGTGGTTTCGTCAGCATCCCGATGTGAGCGATGACTTGAAGGAATATCAGCTGATGTTTGGATATTTCGATGAGGGGATGCCCCTCGACTATGAGGCAGAGAATCATGTAGAAGATACTCATCCGAAGACTAAGGCACGAATGCGTCGCCTATGGTTGCCGATAGGTATGGCTGCATCCATCGCCCTGCTCTTTGTGATTGCCATTCCTCGGATAGGTCAACAGACAAGGCATCGGGACGATTCGAAGATGGCTCAACTCGATGGCAGAACGACTCATGAGGATGTTGATTCTGCTGTTGTCCACGAGGAAAAATCGACAGATGCCAATCTTTCCATGCCTGAAAAGATAAAAAAATCGGGTGATTCAGTATCTCCCAAGACAAGGAAGCACAAGCCAGGGAAATATCGTCAGCATAAGTTTACTCCAGCTCCTCCAAAGCTTTGGATAGCTCAGAATATTGCTACCGATTCTTTGTTGGCAGAGCCGGAAAAGCTTGCTGATGCGCATCTCCGGGAGATGGAGACACAGCAGAACGAAATGTTCTTCAAACTCTATCTCGTCGATGCTCTTCAGACCCAGTCGCTCAATGCCGAAATTGCCAGTGCCTCGTTCGAAAGCGATGAGAATGTGCATGATGAGGACTATGTGAGTGGTGACCAAGAGGTTTATTAACAAGAAACAATTAAAAAGAAGAAGAATATGAAAACAATTTTTAAATTAGCATTTGTGGCTTGCCTGATGATGCTCTCTTCGGCTTGCCATGCCCAGAAGCCTATACCGGCTATCGACCAGGCTTTTGATAAATTCGTACAGGATTTGGTGCAAGACGACCTCGTTACTTCTTCCACGATGAATACCTACAATATAGGTATGATGAAAGGATTTGAGTTCGCTATTCCTGAGAGAAAGCAGAAAATGGTGGATACCTTTCAAAAGGCTTTATTGAGCAATAGTCGCCTCGCTTATATTAGTTTTACCAAGAAAGCGGGGTCTGCCAGCATTGAGACGAATCGGGTGGGATATGGCAATAACAATTCCATGACCTACGAGTTTGGTACTCACAAGGACCGCAACTATAACCTGCAGTATTTCCGCGACAGCAAGGATTCTACCATGCGATATGTTTATGCCTTGGTATGGTATCAGGGAATGGATCGTTCGGTAAAGGGCAGTGTATATAAGTTCTACTCCAAGGATCCGCAAACCTATAAGAAGCCATCCGCCAATACGAAGTCATTCTCTTATACGCAGCCATTCTCTTATACGAAACCGTCTGTTCAAAGTCTGGATTCTCTTGTCTTGCTGGGCAAGAACTTCAAGTTTAACAAGAGTTTGGCTGGCAGTTATTATTTCGATGTGACTCCTCCAAAGGATGCGGCAGAGTTTATGATGCAACTCAATACGCTTCGCGCTGCCTTTAAGAATGCCAAGGATTTATACCCTTATCTCGGAAATCAGGTGACTCGGCGTACCCTCCAGACGGGTGTAGCCAACAAGATATTCAAGCTCTGTAAGGGCTATGGCAAGTTGCTGAATGCCGACGAGAAGAAATTCTGCGCCACTTCGCTGAATGAGATGAAGAAGGATACTGATGATGATTATCTGCAGAGCCTTCTGGAACTGACAGCAAATTCTTTGAGGAAGTAGTAAGCTCTGGAGGTATAAACTGAGGAAAAAGTGAAGCTCTCTCTCTTAAAATACCGCTTAAAGTGATATTTTGCATGTGTTTAAGGGCG
>USSA01000192.1 GCA_900557255.1 uncultured Prevotella sp. | reverse complement strand
ATGAATCTCTGAATGAACTTTGGGATTCGGGCGTGCTTGACCAGAAAAGACTTGACGAAATCAATAATATGGATTTGCCAAAGTGAATACGGAAATGCTCAAATCGATCATTAAAAAAGACATATAATATGGCAGGAAATATGACATTGGCAGGAAACTGCGAGTTCAAAAGTTGGGTTTCGCAGTTGAAGAAAGATATACGCCATGCACAGGTTAAGGCGGCAATCAAGGTTAACACAGAATTGCTCCGCCTTTATTGGCGTATGGGTGCAGACATCTGTGAAAAGCAGAAATCTGCATCTTGGGGCGATGGCTGGCTCAAAGAATTGAGCCGTGAACTTATGGCGGAGTTTCCAGATATGAAAGGGCTTTCATACAGGAATCTACAATACATTAGGCAATGGTATCTCTTTTATAATCAAGGAAATATAATTGTGCAACAAGTTGTTGCACAATTACAAAAAGGACATGGGCAACAACCTGTTGCCCAAATAAACGAGGACGTATTCTTCTCCGTTCCTTGGGGGCATCATCTGTATATCATATCGCAATGTAAGGATGTTAACCGTGCTGTGTTCTATCTGAATAAGACCGTAGAAAATGGTTGGAGTCGTGCTGTTCTGCTTAATTTCCTTGACACTAATCTGTATGAGCGACAGGGAAAGGCTGTGAATAACTTTAACAAGCTGCTGGCGGATTCTCAAAGCGAATTAGCAGCACAAACATTGAAAGACCCTTATAATTTCGATTTCCTCACACTTGACGGTGAGTATCGGGAGCGAGAATTGGAGCAAGGACTTACCCAAAATGTAACACGCTTTTTGCTTGAATTGGGTACAGGTTTTGCTTTTGTTGGAAGTCAAGTTCCTCTACAAGTAGGGGGAGACACTGTATATCCCGACTTGCTTTTCTATCACTTGGAACTGCGCTGTTATGTTGTCGTAGAACTGAAGATTACAAAATTCAAAGCTGAACATTTGGGACTGTTGGGGATGTATATAAGTGCTGTAAATCATATAAAAAAGAAGCCTACTGACAACCCTACAATTGGATTGCTTATCTGCAAAACCAAGAACAATGTGATGGCTCAATATGCTCTTGAATCAACCAATCAGCCAATAGGCATCTCCGAATATCAGTTGTCTAAGCTCATGCCTGAAAACATACAAAGCCAGTTGCCTACAATCGAAGATATTGAAGCAACGCTTTCTGATATAAAGGAGACTAAGGATTGACACGTAAGATATCAATATGAAAAGCCTACGGCTGCGGATTGCAAATCCGCTTTAAAGTGGTCGAACCTTTTAGTCGGCATAGAAGACTTAAAGTCTTTCGGAAAGAGTTTGGATAGTTGATATTCTGATATTCCCATCGGTTCCTTGTATGATCTGATAAGGGTCTTTTGTTATCTGTTGCGCTAAGTCACTCTGCACAGCAGGGAGCGTGGATTGGAAGTTTGTGATGGCTTTGCCGTCACGCTCATAAAGGTCGGTATCAACCAGTTGAGAAGAGCGTCACGTCCCCAATTGTTCTCCCAAGTCTTTCTTACGAAGAACAAGGCTTTGTTCATATCATCCTTGCATTTGTCGATGATACGGCGATGATGATCCCAAGGAATGGGAAAAAGCATCTTGAAATCGTCTACAGGCTGTTGACGATTTTGCTTGTTGACTGCAACTTGTTGAATATCAATGACTATTGTGCTATCTGTGAATTCGTCCGCAAGTTGCGGACGATTTGTCAACAATCGGAAAAAGTGATTACAGTACTGCTGCACAGACCTTGCGGAACCAGTCGAGTTTCTTGCCGCTCATTTCTGCTATGGATAAGTTCTCTTTGTTCACATCTTCCGGCTCAAATTCATAATAAGAATCTTCGGTAGGGAGATAATCCTCTGGAAGATCTTCTATGGAGTGGGCCTGGAAATTGTGGTGGTTTTCAATTCCCTTCGTCCGGTGCCCGTTGGTTCAGGGCGTGTAGGGGGTTATTCCTCCGGCCAAATTGTTTTGTACATTGGCCAAACATCCATTTGGGGAACTGGAGTCAATTTTGCAAATTGATTTTTTTCATAGAAACCTACTGCGCTATAATCAGAGGTATGCCAAGCTCTTACAGTCAAGAAGACGCAACCGGCATATCTTTGGTTTCTAGCCATCGAAGCTATTTCTTCAATTAAGGCTGAACCTAGGTGTAAACTTTGAAATTTTTATTCAATAGCTAAGTAGGCAATTTCTAAAGCGGGATAAGTATATTTTTGTTCGAATTGTTCTCGGAATGTTTCTTTTACTGCTGGCAAATCGGTTCCTGCTGCCCCCATACGCATATCATCAAAATCATCTGAATCAATGTCAACAGAGTCGAATGCTAAGGCGAAAATTGCAACAATCGTGTTGTTTGCTTTTAAGCGGACACAAAATGTCTTACAATAATGACTCTCTTCACAATCTTGTAAGTGATTATGAAGAAAGTCATCCATTTTGTCTTTTCCTGTATAGAAATTTATCAACTCATCAAAGTCTGATAAAAGTTCTATTTTATATTCTTCTAAATTCATTCTAAATTCCACTCAAATTTATATGGATAATTTGATGTCTTTGTGGTATCGTCTTTCTTTGCTTTTGCACCGATGGATGCAAGAGCGGCTTTACGAACGGCTTGTGCGTATTTGCCTTTAGCTAAAACTTTTGGTGCATTTATTCCTAACATAATTATATAATTTAAAATGTTTGTAATGCAAACGAGTGCAATGAAAGCTTGCTTTCAAATTGCCGAGTGCAGCTTTTCTTCTGCAAAGAAAATGCAAACGAGCGCAATGAAAGCTTGCTTTCAAATTGCCGAGTGCAGCTTTTCTTCTGCAAAATTAAGCAATATTCCTGTAACTTCCAAATATTTAGGTGGTTATTTTATTCTTTTTAGTATTAAAACGAGTATTTGACGGGTTATGGTGATGATTTGTCAGTTCAAAATTCATCAAGCAAGAATGAAAATTCTTGATTCTTAAAATTATACCAAGTGCTTGATTCGTTTTTCGTCAAGAATTAGAGAATTAGAGAATTTTTCTTAGTTAATTTCTTGGAAGTTACGAAAGAAAAGCGTATCTTTGCAACGTGAGTACATAAGGAAGAGTGTACTACGTTCTTAGATTGCTTTTTAGTTAAAATATTAGAAAATACGCAAATCTTTTTAGCGGAAATATTAGAAAATACGCAAATCTTTTTAGTGGAAATATTAGAAAATACGCAAATCTTTTCGGTCTGTAAGGGCAAAAGCTTTAAAACTCCAGACAAAACATTAAGCTTTTGCCCCTACAGGGCGCAAGGCGGATTGCGCTTATACCCAGGGTGTTACCCTGGGCTAGGAGTTTCTGCCCCTACAGGGCGTGTGGGGTAAGGTATCTCAGATATAAAACTGCGGCTTAGTACCCTCTCTGCTTCTCGTAAATGAAATCATCGGCGATGTAGCCATTGCTCATGAGATACAGGCCGGTGCGCTTATCGTGGAGTTGGGCACAGGTCTTGCTGCGATAGAAAAGATCAAGAGCCAGAGCTGGAGATATTTCCAGGCGCTGTGACAGTTCGTATGCTACGCCACCTATCTGATAGCTGAGAATCATTTCTTGAATCTCAGGTGTCTTTGTGTTGATCTGTTTATATTTTTTCTGTTCCATTATATACTAAGTATTTATTGATGAGAGTTTGATTGAGTAAGCAAATCTGATTGTTGGGCTTATGAAATATTAACTGCTGTAGGGCTGATTCTGCATCGTAAAAACCTGTCATGTATAGGTTTACGGTATCGATTACTCGGTCGTTAGCGATACCTCCTTCTACATAATCGTAATCTCTGGCAGGGTTTTCGCCCCGTCTGTTGCCCACGATGAAGTCTAGCCAGTCTTTATCGTATGCGGTAAATATCTTGCAGCGAGTTTCTGCGAGAATAGCATCCCTATCCAGAGTGTAGATATTGAGTAGGGGTTGTGCTGCTCTTTTTTCGGCTATGGTTTTAGCCCATTTGATTGCCTGATTCTTTAAATCGGTTACATAGAAGCCTTGGCCAAAGTCTAACCTTGGTCTTCCAACATGATTAAGTGGAGCTTCTATAATTTCTGTAGCTCCATGATAAACTGTTATTTTCATCTGTCTTTCTTCTCCCAATTAGTTAGACACTCAATGACATCTTCTATAAGATACTCTCGACTTTCGGTGTGGAGCGTATCGTAGTGGGGCAGAATGAATTTGTTGATTAAATCAACCTTTCTCATTCTATCGTATATTTCAATATATGGTACCCCGAGCTTTCTTGCAGCTCCCTCAACGCATGAAGCAGCGAATGCGAGCTTGATTTCTTCTAGGGGTAATTGTATTCTGTTGTTTCCTTGTTTCATATCTTTTCTTTTTCTTCTTCTTTTCTTTTGCAAAGAAAATGCAAATGAGCGCAATGAAAGCTTGCTTTCAAATTGCCGAGTGCAGCTTTTCTTCTGCAAATATATGAAATATTTCTCTTTCATGCAAGTTTTTGGGGGATTTATTGTCTATTCTCCGCAAATTTGCGGAGAATAAGCCAGATAATCTCCGCAAACTGATGGGGCGGGGGGATGGAGATGGGTAGGTGATTTCTTTACAAAGATGGATGAAGGAGGAGAGAAGGGAGAAGAAGAAGAGAGGCGTTACAGTTGTGACAGTTGTGACAGTTGTGACAGTTTTCAGGGGAGGGGTATATGAACTCGGGCTGCTTTCAAATTGTTATTATTATATTTAACTTATTATATATATAATTATATATATAATAAGTTACCTCTAAAGAGAGGGAGGTGGGGGTAGGCGCTGAAAACTGTCACAACTGTCACAACTGTCACGCTTTTGGGGTGAAAATGGGTTCGGTGGATGATGATGGATTTCTTGCTTCCTGTTGATTTCGGGATGAGAAAGCATAGAGAAACTTTTTACATCACATAGTTTTCTCGCACGATAAATTATGAGTTGGCAAGATTAACCGGATGCGCCCGAAGTGTTAAATCCGTTTAACATAACTCTGCAGGGTGAAATTTGGTAGTATCAGAAAATTGCCGTACCTTTGCATCGTGATTCAAGAAAGGCTGCACTCGACAAAGCTTAAGCAAGCTTAGCTCTGTTCTCGTTTGCA